>NC_019729.1:3275048-3575332 GCF_000317475.1 Oscillatoria nigro-viridis PCC 7112 | reverse complement strand
AGTTGCAGAAGCGGAACGGGAACGCCTTCTAGCACGAGAAAAGGCCGCGCGGGAAGAGGCAGAACAGGCTAACCGCGTCAAAGACGAATTTTTGGCTGTTTTGTCCCACGAATTGCGGACTCCCTTAAACCCGATTGTGGGCTGGACGAAGCTGCTGCGATCGAACATTCTGACACCCCAAAAGCAGCGTTACGCCTTAGAGACGATCGAGCGCAACGCCAAACTGCAAACCCAGCTGATCGAAGATTTGCTCGACGTGTCGGGGATTCTGCAAGGCAAGCTCAGCTTGAATATTGTACCGGTGGATTTAGCCGAGGTGATTGGCGCTGCCATTGAAACGATGCGTCTGGCGGCCCAAGTCAAGTCGATTCAAATCAGCACTCAATTTGCACCGAATCTCGGCCCGGTGTTGGGGGATGCGGGGAGACTTCAGCAGGTAGTCTGGAATTTGCTGTCAAATGCCGTCAAGTTCACCCCGCCGGGAGGCAAAATCCAAGTCGTTCTCGATCGGGTGGACACCCAGGCCCAAATTACTGTAACTGATACGGGAAAAGGTATCGAACCTGATTTTCTGCCCTATGTATTCGACTACTTCCGCCAAGCTGACAGCACGATGACGCGCCAGTTTGGCGGATTGGGTTTAGGATTGGCGATCGTCCGCCATCTCGTCGAACTCCACGGCGGCACGGTGAAATCCGACAGTCCCGGCGAAGGCAAAGGCGCAACCTTGAGCGTCAGGATACCTCTGATGCCCGTGCAACCTCACAGAAGTCCTGCGGGAACTGCGCCGCCGGAACAATCCTTCAATTTGAGCGGTATCAGGGTGTTAGCGGTGGATGATGATGCCGATGCGCGAGATTTGGTGGTTTTTCTGCTTGAGGATTGTGGGGCAAGTGTTACAGCAGTTGCTAATGCCGCCGAGGCTTTGGCGGTTTTAACTCAGTCTGTGCCGGATTTGCTGTTGAGCGATATTGGAATGCCCGATACCGACGGTTATATGTTGATGCGACAGGTTCGGGCTCTGGCGCCTGACCGAGGGGGACGGATTCCGGCGATCGCCCTCACCGCTTATGCTGGAGAAATTGACTATCAGCAGGCGCTGGCTGCGGGGTTTCAGCGCCACATTGCTAAGCCTTTAGACCCCGACAAGTTGGTGAAAGCGATTTGGGAGGTACTCGATCGATCGGGCAAAAATATTTTTTAAGGTCTTTTTGTGTCTGAAAACAGTTTATTTAACGAACCGCCAAGACGCCAAGAACGCGTTCGGCGAAGCCGTTCCCGAAGGGTAGGAAGAAGGGAAGAAGAAAGGAAGAAGTTAATCATCTCAAGTCGGGTTATATCTGAGATATTGCACCCTTTTCAATCAGCGTTTTATTGACGGGCTAGGAGCAATGGCGCACAATAAAATTCGTCTGTTTTGGAACAGGCCGGAAAGCCTATTCAGGAAAATGGTACAATATCTTAGATGTAACTCACATTTTGCACTATTCTCAAGAACAGGCAAGATGCCTGTTCCACAAAAAGTGAATTGGGAGCATCTCAATGAAAGCAGCCCAGCTAGAAAGTGGAGTTTTGAGGCTCTCTTGCTGCGGGGCAGAAGGAAAGAGTCAGAAGTCAGGAGCCAGAAGAAGTATTTTTACAAATATGAGATGCTCCTAAGTGAATTTTCTTGTGGAACAGGCATCTTGCCTGTTCATAAAAAACTTATTGACAATGGTACAATATCTCAGATTTAACCAATTTAATCGTCGATCGCTCGCGCACCATCTCAAACAAAAAAACCTCACCGATGGAGGTTTTTTGATGATTGTTGGTACCGATCGGACAGGTTAAAACATCCTGTCCCTGCGTGACGCCCACAGCCCTAAGACTCAATTCTTAGCGGTAGTCACTACGCACGGCGGGCTCGCGATCGCCCGTTGTAGTCGTATAGCGGACATTTTCTTCGCGTTTGCGGGGAATCAAACCCAACAAACCAGACAAGCCTAGCAATCCCAACCATCCCCAATCAAAATCGCGATCGGCATCAGCATTGTAGACATCGGAGCGAGGAGTTGTGGTGGTTGTAGTGCTGTTAGTACCGGAAGTTGTACCGCCAGTTGTATCTGTCTGAGCAGAAGCAGGCAGATGAGCTGGTGCTAGAGCTAAACCTGCAGCTATAATACCTGCACCGATTGCTTTGGATAAATCAGAAAGTTTCATAATTCAAATGCTCTTTGTTGGCCAAAATCTTTAACTATCAAAACTATATCGATTGGCTTTTAAAGTTAAATCCACCTCTAGCAGTAAACATTGTTATGTTCCACGTATAACTACAGATTGATATCAAATTTTTAGCACGCGCACAAAATTAAAGATTGTTCGCGGAGGCACTCCGGCACTAGAAATCGCGGGTCTGACACCTCACTCGGTTGTGAGGCACTCCGGCACTCTCGACAAC
Organism: Oscillatoria nigro-viridis PCC 7112; assembly: GCF_000317475.1. Taxonomy (NCBI): domain Bacteria; kingdom Bacillati; phylum Cyanobacteriota; class Cyanophyceae; order Oscillatoriales; family Oscillatoriaceae; genus Phormidium; species Phormidium nigroviride. The sequence continues at coordinate 3,572,892 of NC_019729.1, read as the reverse complement.
AGACCAGGTGTTGTTGACAAAAAAAGGTAAACTCATATATTGCACAGACAACTGTTGGAACTCGATCGACGGAGATAAAAACTTTTGGGAATAGAGCTACGCAGCTACGTATTTCTAGACAATTTGCAGCCCCAGCACGCAGCATACATCGGTACAGTCGCCGCCGGATTCTTGCCGCTGCCGGGGGATGCGTCGCTGTGGATAGAAATCTCGCCCGGTATCGAAATTAACCGAATTACCGATGTCGCCCTCAAATCTGCCTCGGTGCGCCCGGGAGTGCAGGTAGTCGAACGCTTGTACGGTCTTCTGGAAGTACACTCGAGTCAGCAGGGGGAAACGCGGGCTGCAGGCAAAGCAATTCTAGAATTTATCGGAGTCCGCAGAGAAGAATGTATCAAACCGCGAGTGATTTCCAGTCAAATTATTCGCAATATTGACGCCCACCAAACACAATTAATCAACCGCACCCGCCGCGGACAGTTGCTGCTGGCGGGACAAACGCTTTACGTCTTAGAAGTAGAACCGGCGGCCTATGCAGCGCTGGCGGCCAATGAAGCAGAAAAAGGCGCATCTATTAACATCTTAGAGGTTCAGGCTGTCGGTAGTTTCGGACGGCTTTACCTCGGCGGCGCAGAACGAGATATTATAGCAGGTTCCCAGGCAGCAATTGCGGCGGTGGAAAGCGTGGCTGGTAGGGAAAATCCAGCAATTTTTGGTCGCAAGGAATAGCCGTTAAAGGAGATGTAATTATGGCAAACAAACAGCATTTAGCGCTCCTGAAAAAAGGTGCAGTTACTTGGATTGAGTGGAGAAATCTCAACCCGAATCTAGAACCGGATCTCAGCGAAGCTAATCTCGCACAAGCAAATCTCAGAGGAGCGCATCTTTGGCGGTCGAACCTTTGTAAAGCAGACTTATTTAAGGCTAAATTAATTGCGGCTAACTTCGCCGAATCTAACCTCAGTTTAGCAAATCTTTCCGGAGCGCAACTGTTAGAAACTAATTTGATTAAAGCTAACTTAACTGGCACAAACCTCCAAGCGGCTGACCTGAGAGGAGCTGATTTGAGCGCTGCTAATTTAATTGGGGCCGACATTAGCGGTGCCAATCTCCAACAAACTGATTTCGGAGATGCGAATTTAATCGGTGCGGTGATGTTTCGAGTTAATGCGATGGGCGCGAACCTCAACTTGGCTAATCTCAGTCAAGCCAATCTCACTCAAGCGGAAGTGATTGAAGCACATTGCTATGCAGCCAATTTCTCTAAAGCTAACCTCGGGGAAGCTCACTTCACTGCAGCATATCTTTTCAGAGCCAATTTCAGTTTTGCGGAGTTGAGCGCTGCAGATTTCCGGTGGGCAAACCTCGGCAAAGCTGATTTGAGAGGGGCGAATTTGACCGGGGCAAATCTCAGGGGAGCGAAATTGGCGGGAGCTAATCTGGGGGAAGCTATTTTAAAAGGAACAATCATGCCTGACGGCAGCATTGTTTGATAAATATTGGATAATATTTATAAAGAACACCCTGAAAACCCCGCGACTTCAGTCCGGGGATGAAAGGGGTAAGGAGGCTTTAGCCTCCCAGTATTTTTCATGAGATTTCTGAATTGTATGTACTGTAAATTACAACTATGTAAATCTTTGTGAACAATGAGAACCGGGTTAAGCCAACGCTGCTAGCATAAACCTATCGTGATGAGGGTCGAAGTCATGCTAGTTTTCGAGTTGAAAGCATACGGTAAAAAGCAGCAATTTGAAGCTGTAGACGAAGCAATTAGAACGGTGCAGTTCATCCGCAACAAAGCACTGCGGTTTTGGATGGAAAACGAAAAAGTCAACAAATACGACTTGAATAAATACAGCGCCATTCTAGCGAAGGAATTCCCGTTTTGCGACGACTTAAACAGCATGGCCAGACAATCGAGTTCAGAAAGAGCGTGGTCGGCGATTTCACGATTTTACGACAACTGCAAAAAGAAAGTCCCAGGAAAAAAAGGATTCCCGCAATTCCAGAAACACAACCGCTCCGTCGAATACAAGACTACGGGCTGGCGTCTGGCAGACGACCGGAAATCAATCACTTTTACCGATAAAAAAGGAATCGGAAAGCTCAAGTTAAAAGGAACGCGCGACTTACATTTCTACCAGCGCAGTCAAATCAAACGAGTACGCTTGGTGAGACGGGCAGACGGATATTACGTGCAGCTTTGCGTGCAAGTTGACCGTTCTGAAAAGATTGAAATCACGGGTAACGCCATCGGGTTAGATGTAGGACTTAAAGAGTTTTACACTGACTCAAATGGCATTGCAGTTGATAACCCGCGTTTCCTCCGCCAGGGAGAACGCAGGTTGAAGAAATCCCAAAAACGAGTTTCAAAACGAGTCAAGGGTTCGCAAAACCGGAAAAAGCTAGAGCGATTCTAGGGAAGCGCCACCTCAAAATCAGCAGACAGCGTAAAGATTTTGCCGTGAAGCTGGCAAGATGCGTCATCCAGTCTAACGACTGTGTAGTCTACGAAGATTTGAGGATTAAAAATATGGTGAAGAATCACTGTCTGGCAAAATCGATTAACGACGCTTCTTGGTATATGTTCCGAATTTGGCTGGAATATTTTGGCAAAGTATTCGGAAGAATTACGATTGCCGTACCAGCTAACGGAACAAGTCAAGAATGCTCTAGTTGCGGAACAATTGTTAAGAAAAGTCTCTCAACGCGAACCCACGCTTGTCGGTGTGGATGCGTATTAGATCGTGACTGGAACGCAGCTAAAAATATCCTAAGTCGGGGATTGAGTACGGCGGGGCACGTCGGAACTTGGATCTTAGATCCGAACGCTTGTGGAGAATTGACCGCTACCGATGTTGAAGTAATTCTGCATCGGCAAGTCGATTCTGCGAATCAAGAATCTCCTCGGCTTTAGCCAGGAGAGTGTCAATCCTGTAAAATAACCGCGATAGTTAAAAAAAGCTAGTGGCGCGTTTACCGAAAGAATTGCCAAAACATGAATTTTTGGGGCGGGTTGAGACTTTCTCTCTCATACAAATCCGAGATGAGAGTAAACCCGCCTCGGCTCAAAACTCGCAACTGTCGATCGATTAATTCTTGCGAGCCGGCGATACTTGATAAAGTCCTCTAACGGGCCCTGGATCGGTCGGTGCATCTTGCTGCTGTCTTGGAAGTGTAAACTGATCTTGGAGTCCGGCGGGAGTGGCGAAACAGCCGCTTGGTTGAGGTGCTAGCTGACAAGCAGCAGGCAGTGCCATGATTGAAGCATCGAAGGGATTGACGGCATCGGGGACGCGGAGAATCGGATCGCTGGAAACTTGGCGCTGCATTACTCGTCGGTAGAAGCCGTTGACGCGACTGGCATCCCGCTCAATTTCTTTTTCGGGAAAGGCAACGACGCCGCTGGGGGAACCGATGCCTAAATAGTCGCCCAAGTAACCTTGCAAGCTGACGTTGTGGTAAAAGTCTCCTGAAGCTTCAAAGAATTGTCGGTTGAAGTCATCGGCAATCGGGTGAAATCGTGCTGTTTGTGCTTGACCTGGTTTGACGGATGCCATTGCGGCAGAGGCGACAGCGAGAATCAACGCGCCGCTCAGGCCTTTTAACTTTTGACTCATATATTTGGGCCTCCTTAATTAATTCCGATTCCACTATAAACTGATTATCGGCGGATTATTTGTGTTTTTTACACGGTGTGAGTTATGAATGCTGCGGATTTAAAAGTGTTGCGCGATCGACTTCTCGATTTGTTGTGCGAGTTTGCCTATCGCGAAGGCGATTTTGTGCTGTCTTCGGGGCAGAAAAGTTCTTATTACATTAACTGCAAACCGGTGACGCTGCACGCTGAAGGTGCTTTGGCAACGGGACGTTTGCTGTTGTCGATGCTGTCGTCGGATGTGCAAGCTGTGGGCGGCTTGACTTTGGGTGCTGACCCGATTGTAACTGCGGTGAGCGTAGTTTCGGCTTTGGGCGATCGACCTATACCAGCTTTAATTGTCAGAAAGGAGACGAAGGGACACGGGACAATGGCGTATATTGAGGGGCCGCTGTTGCCAGAGGGCACGAATGTGGCGGTTTTGGAGGATGTGGTGACGACGGGCAAGTCGGCGATGCAGGCGGTGGATCGGTTGCGGGCGGCTGGTTATAAAGTCGATCGTATTTTGTCTCTGATTGATAGAGAGCAAGGTGGAGGGGAATTATATCGCGAGGCGGGATTGAATTTTCAAGCCATTTTTACCATTCAGGATCTTAAGGAATGGATTAGTAGCAAGAAATAGGGAAAAGTGCGATCGCCAGCCTCCTCCTCAGAAGAATCCCGTCAACCGCCGAACATTTAATAGCGAGAAGGGCGGGCGATCTCATCAAACTCACAGCACTTAATACCACAAAAAACCAAAAATGTCAACTCAAAATTACAGAAGAACAGTTGAAGAAATCCGTGAGTTAGCTTCTATGTTTTGGCCTTCCGACTTATCTCAAAAGGAAGCAGAACTCAGTGTCATACCAAAATTGATAGAAACTCAAGAGCAATTTATCGCTATTCTTAGCGTCCCAGTTTCGGAGTTAAGCGGACTATTTCAAATAGTAGAAGCTTCAACACTTTCTGCAAATATGTTCCTGAAGCATTTAATTGTACTGGCGGACTTTGGGGGAGAAATGATAAAAAGAGTGAATAGTCAGTTTACTTCTATGTTTCCCTTAAAGAGATTAGATTACCTTTGGAACCTGCAAACTTACTCTTATCAATTCACTTTTCTACCAGCATCAGGTCAACTAACCAATAATAAACTAGGGATTGACGGTAAAAAAATTCTCCAAAATCAATCTCTATCTTTGGCACATAAAGATTTAATAGCAATTCTTTTGTTCGGCGCTAGTTCGCTGAATGAAAAAAGCGCTGAGGTTCTAGCTAAATGTGAAATTGGTAATTACTTAGGTCAACCCGATAAATTAAATAAGTTTATTAAACAACGATATATCTGGGTTAGCCGGATAACCTCTGGGTCACAATCCAATACTTTAGGTCAAATCGCTCAAAACTTTGTCAAAGAATACTTACAAGATAATTTAGGGGTTATAGATATAGCTATTAGACCTAACGCTCATTTACCCGGCGTTAGACATACTGACCAAGAAAGCGAAAAAGGACTAACAACATTTGATCTAGTTCTTTCTAAAGAAGATAAGTTTGTTGCAATAGAGATTAGCTTTCAGGTAACAACAAATAGTGTAATTGAACGTAAAGCTGGACAAGCAAGAGCTAGATTTGAGCAGATTGAAAATGCAGGTTATAAAATGGCTTATATCATTGATGGCGCTGGTAACTTTGAGAGGGAAAATGCAATCAGAACCTTGTGTACGTACAGTCATTGCACTGTTGCATTTTCCCACAATGAACTGAATGTACTTTGCGATTTTTTGAGGGATTACTTTGTGCCTAACAATGAGTAAAGAGATGGTATACTTAAGAAATGGTGTTAAAATCTAAACTAACTAAAATTATTATGCCAAAAATCCGTTTTATTGACTTATTCTCAGGAATAGGCGGCATGAGATTAGCGTTTGAATCCGCTGCTCGTTCCTTGAATCTGGAAACAGAATGCGTATTAAGCAGCGAAATCAATCCAGACGCTCAGTTAGTTTACCAGAAAAACTTTGCCGACACACCTTTAGGCGACATCCGATTAATTGACAAACTGCCTGAACATGAAATTTTACTAGCGGGATTTCCTTGTCAGTCTTTCTCCTATGCTGGCAAAAAAGAGGGCTTTGGAGACACCAGAGGCACCCTATTTTTTGAGATTGCCAGGTTAATTGATACCTTTAAACCTCAAGCATTTATTTTCGAGAACGTGCGGGGGCTTGTCAGCCACGACGGCGGCAGAACCCTCGAAACTATTAAGGGCGAAATCAAAAGCCGAGGTTACAGCTTCGATTATTTTTTGCTCAACAGCTCTAACTTTAGCTTACCTCAGAACCGCGTCCGAGTTTACCTAGTAGGAATTTTAAATGCTTCGCCCCAATTTAAGCTAATTACCGACTTAGGCCCAAAAGATTCGCATTCCTCTAGTCATCAACAGCTATCGTTATTTTCTCCCTTAAGTCAACCTGTCACAGTTTCAGATATTTTGGAAGACAATCCAGATGCAAAATATGATTGTTCGCCAGAATTTGTTAAGGCATTGAAACAAATAGTTAACAATGATTTCAGCCGACTGCACGGTAGGCGGCTAATTGACTATCGCGGCGGCAATTCGATTCATTCTTGGGAACTGGGTTTGCGAGGCGAGTGCAGTTTAGACGAAATTGAATTAATGAATCTTTTTATCTTGAAAAGGCGCAATAAAGAATTTGGAACTGACCGAGATGGCAAGCTCTTAACTAAAGAGCAAATAGCTACTTTTTTTGCTCATCCCAATCTCGATCAAATTCTGGATTCCTTGGTAACAAAAAAGTACCTGCAACGGAACAACAATCGATACAAACCTGTATCCGGTAACTTTTCCTTTGAAGTCTATAAATTTCTCGATCCGCAGAAAATTTCTGTAACAATTGTTGCCAGTGATGCTAATAGATTAGGAGTTTACTATCATCAGCGAGTCCGCAGGATTACTCCCCGCGAGGCGGCGCGGTTACAAGGTTTTTCCGATAATTTTATTCTGCATTCTAATGATGAGAAAGCTTATCATCAACTGGGTAATAGTGTAAGTATTAATGTAGTTGAAGCTGTTGCTCTAGAAGTTATCCAAAATGTTTTGTGCTCTACCAAACAAAAAGTTAGCGCCTGGTGAATTGGGAAGGGTGGGCGGAGTGTTTCCGCCCACCCTTCCAACTAGCTTTGCGCTACAGGTTGCTCAGCCAAAAACTTCTCTAATTCCGTCAATCGATTTTTGATTTTTGATTTTTGATTTTTGATTTTAGCATTGACCCCACGGATAAATGCTCTTTCTTGAGGATTTTTGATTTTAGATTTTGGATTGATTCCACGGATAAATCACGTGGCGGGTACCACCTTTGAAATTCTTGGTCAAAGCATCGGCATCAAGCTTAGATCGGTGTTTTATTGGGTGGGATTAGAAATTATGCCCGCTCTAATTTTATCAAAATCAGCTCAGGTACTTGGAGGACAATAGAAAATAAAGTTTTCGGTGCTAAACAAGCGCAAGCTTTCAGGTTCAGCATCTCTACCAATCGGCAGATTTTAGCAGAGCGAAATTATAACCTGAGTGAGATATTAACTAGAGAAGACTGTTTTAAGGTGTTAGATGACCTGGCGCAAGGAGAAGCAGCAATGATTTTACCTGCATCTGTTAAAGGGAAATGGAAACGACTGGCAACAGCCTTTATTTGTCCTCTGACACTAATTGGTGTTGGCATTCAGCAACAACCGATTCAAGCACAACAAAATCCATCTAAGACTAATGTTGCTGCTTTGCCAGATGGTATTTACCTGTACGGAGATTCGCCACAGCCCAACCAAGTTCTTCAAAACTATATTGTGTTTCAACGCCAGAACGATCGGGTAGTGGGTGCAATCTACGCGCCGCGATCGGACTTTGCGTGCTTCACTGGTACAATTCAGGGAAATACACTGTACGGGAAGGCAATCTCAGCCGGAAAGGTTCAAACAGTTGAAGTCAATACTCAGCTAACAAATCTGCATTCTATTCGCACAATTAGCTCAAACGATCGGCGCATTCTTTCAACGTGCCAAGAAACTGCACAAGCTAACATATCGAGGTAAATCTTTTACTTAGCTCAAATGGTGCATGAGGCTGGCGGTGCGTTACACGGCGTTAACGCACCCTACAAATTGAAAATTTCTCGTTACCAGGCAGAGCATGGTAATAAATATCTTGGTAAGTATTAATGTAGTTGAAGCTGTTGGTCTAGAAGTAATCCAGAATTGTTTATCCTCTGCAAAGCAAGGGCATTTGAAAAATGCAGTTTAATCAGCATCAAGCAGCAAATTTATTGTTCTGCGGTTGAGGAAGTGCGATCGCCCGCACTCAATATCAAATCCACACTGACTGTAAAATCAGGAAAGGCGATCGGTGCCACCTCTTGACCAGGGTACAAGTTTAGTATTAAACTATAACCGTTTGGTGTTGGCTGGCGGTAAACTTCTAAGCTGTTTTCCACTAAATTAACCAGCCAAACCTCTTGAATGAGCGATCGGGCATAAATAGGAATTTTGACATTTCTGTCATTATCCACTGTACTGTCAGCGACTTCTACCAAAAGTAACACTTCTGAGGGAACTGGATGTGCTGTCTCGTAATCATCATCGCGAAATTGGAGCAATACTACATCAGGTTGCGGTTCAGTACGTTCGCTTAACAGAACAGGGTTTTGGACATCAACAATAACTCTATCTTCTGGTAATCGGTGAAAAAGTCGGTTAAGTCGTCTCACAGCAGTTGCGTGACGAGTTCCAATAGCAGCCATTTGAATAATTTCTCCTTCAATGAGTTCGACGCGCTCAGCTTCAGAAAGAATCCCTGTCTCACCCATTAAATGATATTCTTTCACCGTAAAAAGGCGTTTTTGAAGTTGAACGGACATCGCAATTCTCCTTTTCGGAAACTCCTTTTAATATAACCTTAAGTAAGGTACGCCATCAGCACCCTAGTTTTGGGCGAGCAGGATGCCCGCCCCACAAGAAACGAAACAGCTTTACGATTAAGTAAGGTGAGCAATGCCCACCCTACTAATATTAGCTTTGGGCTACAGGTTCCTTAGCCAAAAACTTCTCTAATTCTGTCAAAGCATCGGCATCAACCTTAGTCTGCATCGGACAGAACTTAGGCCCGCACATCGAACAGAATTCAGCAGTTTTGTAGATATCCGCTGGCAAAGTTTCGTCGTGATATTCCTTTGCCCGTTCTGGATCTAATGACAGCTCAAATTGACGGTTCCAATCGAAATTGTAACGCGCTTTTGAGAGTTCATCATCGCGATCGCGCGCACCCGGCCGCCTCCGCGCAATATCCGCTGCGTGGGCTGCAATTTTGTAAGCAATTAACCCGTTTCGGACATCCTCAGCATTCGGCAATCCCAAGTGTTCCTTCGGAGTCACGTAACACAGCATTGCAGTACCGTACCAACCAGCCATCGCCGCCCCAATTGCTGAGGTAATGTGGTCGTATCCAGGCGCAATATCTGTCACCAAGGGCCCCAAAACATAGAAGGGTGCTTCGGAACATTCCTCCATTTGTTTCTTGACATTAAACTCAATTTGATCCATCGGCACGTGGCCGGGGCCTTCCACCATTACCTGCACGTCATGTTCCCAAGCTTTGCGAGTTAATTGTCCCAAAGTCTTGAGTTCGGCTAATTGAGCTTCGTCGGAAGCATCGTGAGTGCAACCGGGGCGCAGAGAATCTCCCAAACTAAACGAAACATCGTATTTTTTGAAGATTTCAATGATGTCGTTAAAGTGAGTGTAGAGGGGATTTTGTTTGTGGTGGTGCAGCATCCACCGCGCCAAAATACCGCCGCCGCGAGAGACAATGCCAGTAATTCTGTTCCTCACCAGCGGCAAATGTTCGATGAGAATTCCGGCGTGAATTGTTTGGTAATCAACACCTTGTTGAGCGTGTTTGTCAATGATGTGAAGAAAGTCATTCGCGGTTAGGCTTTCCATATTACCGTGAACGCTTTCTAGAGCTTGGTAAATTGGTACAGTACCGATCGGCACCGGTGAAGCTTTGATAATCGTAGTGCGAATTTCATCCAAATTGCCGCCGCCAGTGGACAAGTCCATCACGGTATCAGCGCCGTATTTAACTGCTAGTTTAAGCTTGTCAACTTCTTCTTCCATATTGGAAGAGTTGGGAGATGCACCGATATTAGCATTGACTTTGCATTTAGATGCAATGCCGATCGCCATCGGTTCCAAATTCGGGTGATTGATGTTAGCGGGAATAATCATCCGTCCCCGCGCTACTTCCGCGCGGATCAGTTCTGGCGGGAGATTCTCTCGCTTAGCAACAAAGTGCATTTCCTCAGTAATTACACCTTGGCGGGCGTAGTGCATTTGAGATACATTGCTCTGCCCGCTACGCTTAGCGATCCATTCGGTACGCATATTTAATTTCCTTGATAAACAGCTTCCCTCCGCTGGTATTACCCAGACTCAGGTTCTAAGGGTGTTTTCTCAGCCCGGATATTCGGGCACCCCTAGCTAAGCTATTAATAGTAGCACTGATGTCTGTACTAAATGAAAGCAATTAAGGAAATCTTAATATAAACAATGTGGTGAGGATATCGAAAGTGCGAGATCCCTTTCCTGACTTCAGATGTTTCTGCTGTTTAAAAAGTACACGCCAGCGAAGCTATCCTGAAGGGAATCGCACCCCATTTAACAACCTAAAAACAATCACACCTCATCAGGATTAATCCCCATTTCGCGCAATTTTGCTGCTAGGCGATCGGCGCGTTGTTTTTCTTCTTCAGCGCGAAGGCGTTCTTCTTCAGCGCGAAGGCGTTCTTCTCCAGCGCGAAGGCGTTCTCGTTCCGCCCGCAGGCGTTCTTCTCGGGCACGTTCCTCTCCAATTAACAGCAAATTCCCTTCACTATCCCACCAACGCAACCAAGGTAAATTCATCTCATCATATTCACCTTGCCAAATTCCCAACTCAACTCCAAGCTGAGGAATCGGATAGCGACCGCGCTCATTTGCACTCATGCGCTGATAGCAATTGTCTTCTAAATGATACATTTCTACAGCGGCTTTTTTCACTTCATAAATCCCGTAGTAAGGCACGCGAATCGCCTGTTCGTAAACCCAAAATTTGCCCGCATTTTGTTCTTCGGCTTGACCGGGTTCGGGCGGAGGGGTTCTGTCTCGCTCTTCTGAACCATTACCCGAAACAAATTCCAAAACAATCAGCGGTGCAACGTATTCTTTCCACAATACATAAGAACGTCGCACCTCACCATTTAATAGTGGGGGAACATTCGGCACATAAAACCAATCGGGCGCTTCGGCACCGCGTTCGAGAGGGTCAGTTAAACGCCAATAAATCCCGCAATCTTGGCCGATGCGATAGCGTCCGTCAGGATGAATTCTTTGCAATATTGGTCGGAGTGAATCAGTGAGAATAATGCTTTGAGGAAGTTCTTGAAAGTTTTTCACGAAAGTACCGTCTGACTCTGGTAATTCAGTGTGGTCTGGGAGATGGGTGACTTCCAATTCAAATGATTTGGCAATAGTCATAAAACGTGAACTCATTTGAGTAATTAAACTTATTATATAGCAATCCTAAATCATTTGTGAATTTCTTACTCCCTCCCCTTGATAAGGGGAGGGTTGGAGTGGGGTAAAAATTTTACGACTCCTGCAAGGATTGCTATAGTAGAAGTTAGAAGGAATAATCTAAATTTTGGAATAATTCAAATCGCCCCCTAAATTAGTAAAATTTAATCATATAAAAATTCCTATTAACCCAATATAAAATCAACGCTCACTTCTAAATCGGGAAAAGCCAGCGGCGCAACTTGTTGACCGCGCCAAAACTTGAGCATTAAACCATAACCGTTCGGGCCGGGCTGACGGTAGACTTCCAAACAATTTTCAACTAAATCTACCAGCCAAACTTCCTGAATGAGCGATCGCGCGTAAATCGATACTTTCACATCTCTGTCATAATCAACCGTACTATCTGAAACCTCAACTAACAGCAAAACTTCAGACGGTACAGGATGGGCTGTGGCGTAGTAATCAGCGCGAGGTTCCAGCAATACAACATCCGGTTGAGGTTCAGTGCGCTCAGTCAACTGGATAGGGTCTTGGGCGCCTATAATCGCACGTCTTCTCTCCAAATCCGAGAACACAGCGATCAGACGCTTAACGGAACTTGCATGGCGAGTACCAATTGCAGCCATTTTAACAATCTCTCCTTCTATAAGTTCTACCCGATCGCCCTCGGAGAGAATACCAGCCTCAGTCATCAAATGATATTCTTTTACTGTAAACAACCGTTTTTGAAGCTGAACAGACATATAACTATTCTCCTTGTTTGCAGCTTACCTAAATTTACCATAAAAAAACCGCCCCAAACAGAGCGGCAAAAAAATATTTTTTTTGACGATATACCTCAGATAAAAAGCATTTTAATTCCAGCTATTAAGTTTGCTCAAAACTAGAAAATAACTGTTTATATGGTTCATGTTCAACCATTTATAGAGCTAAATTTGATTGGCGCTGCCAAAGTGTATCTCGATATACAGGCAACATATTCTCATCATTTATCAACTTACAAATAGGGTTAGCCTCCCGATTTTACTGACACTTATGAATTTTTAACAACCGGATTTCCCGTGAATTTAAGTCTCTTTTTCCCCGGAATCAACTTTGTCTGTATCCTGCTTTAATTCTGATACAATTGCGCCGCGATCGCGCCAAGCTTCGGCATTTTCTGGTTTGATGGCAATAGCTCGATCGTAAGCTGCCATTGCTTCCTCATACCGCTTTAATGCTGACAAAGCTATCCCCACATGACGCCAAGCATCGTAGGAGTCAGGCTTAATAGCAATCGCTTTCTCATAAGCTGCGATCGCTTCTTCATTGCGCTGCAATTTTGCCAAAGATTCCCCTTTGGCAAACCAAGCTTCGTAGCACTCCGGATTCAGGGTAATTGCTGATTCGTAAGATGCAATTGCTGCTTCGTGCTGCGACAGTTTATCGAAAGCTGCACCTCGGTTGTGCCACACTTCAAAATCCTGCGGTTTGATGGCTATTGCTTTGTCGTAGGATTCGATCGATTCTTGATATCGCTGCAATTTTCCGAGTACAGCGGCTCTATTGTACCAAACTTCGTATTTATCCGGCCGGATGCAGATCGCCCGATCGTAAGAATCAATAGCATCGCTGTAGCGAAGCAGTCTCCACAGCATATTGCCTCGATTGTACCAAGTTTCGTATCTGTTGGGATTGAAAGCCAGAGCGCGATCGTAAGATTCGACTGCTGCTGCGTACTGCTGTACTTTGGCCAGCATCGCGCCTCGGTTGTGCCAAATTTCGCTGTCTGTTGCTTTGATAGCGAGGGCGCGATCGTAACTGGCGATCGCTTCTTCGTAATGCTGCAATTTAGCCAACAAAGCCGCTATACTGTGCCAACAACCGTATTTTCGGGATTCGCTCGAACTGGCTCGCTCGTAACAGGCGATCGCCTCTTCGTACCTGTGCAATTTGCCTAGCAAATGCGCTTTATTATACCACAATTCGTAGTTATCTGGTTTAATCGAGATTGCTTGGTCGTAACAGGCGAGTGCTTCTTCCGGGCGCTGCAATCTGATTAACACATTTCCGCGCCAATACCAAGCCTCATCCAAATTTTTATTAGCTAAAACAGCTTTTTCCAAGCAGACTAATGCCTCATCATAATTGCCTTGAAAATAAAGCCCTTCGGCTTGCTTGATATAATCGTCAGCAATCAAATTTTCGTCGCTAGCAGGTGGAGTTTGCGAATTTGGGGAATTGTTTAATGCCGGTTGAGGTGCGCTTTTGAGAGCTTCTTTGGCAACAACTGCGGGAACTTGGGAAATTTCTCGAACAATTTGAGATTTTTTCTCGTCAACTTCTTTCAGCAAAACTTGCAGGTGCATGATAAATTGAGATTTGAGAGTCTCAATTTGCTCGACCGAAGATTTGGAAAGTTCAGTTTCTCTAGTTAAAAAATCAATGGATTGTTTAGCTGCACCTATTTGCGCTTCTAATTCATCCCTCAACTTTTGAGTCAGTTGGCTGGAATTTATCAGTTCCGATTCCAATACACCAATGCCCTGCAATCTTTTATTGGCATCAGCAACCAAGTGTTTGATTACCAGCCGTCGCATCATCCAAAAAAAGGCAATTGTCACTGGTGGAAATACAGTACCGAGAATTAGCAAAATATTGAGCAGAGTTATGGTAGTATTAAAACCGTATCCAGATTCAGCACTGCCACTAGACGGGGAGATAAAAGCTAAAACCTCGCGAACTTGAGGATTGCTTTCAACCCCGGTTTGGATTAATTTAGCCAGCCAGGTTTCTTGTAAAGATTTTGTTAGTTCATCGCCGGATATAGCAGCAGTATTCGCCTTGGTTTTTGCACCAGCAGATGAATCGGGTTGAGCGGCCGCTACCAGCAAACCTGTCGGCGATTGTACAGCAATTCGCGGGGAAAATTGTTCGTGGGCGATCGTCTCAGGCTCGCTAATTGACTCAGCCCGACGCGATGCGGTAGTATTTGAGGAAAATTGTTCGTGGGCGATCGTCTCAGACTCGCTAATTGACTCAGCCCGACGCGATGCAGTAGTATTTGAGGAAAATTGTTCGTGGGCGATCGTCTCAGGCTCGCTAATTGACTCAGCCCGACGCGATTCAGTATTATTTACCGCATCAACAAAGTTGCTAGCCTGCGGTGTCTGAGGAGAAATAGGATGTGCAGCAGGATTGGCGCTAGTATTAGCAGTTAAATTGTGGGATGCGAGGGCAGCCAGAGTCAAGAGAGCTACATTTGAGACGCGCATAAACGTCAACTCATTTAGGAGAAATTGGTGCTTGGTTGTCAGCGATCGGGCGATCGACCTCATACTCTCAGCAGTTAAAATAGCTGACATGAGGAATGCTGACTTACTATCTCCAAAATACGCGCGGAGTCTGACTTTTCAGGAAAACTGCCAGTAATTACGGCTGGGGAACTTTGGTGAAAGAATATATTCTCGCACCTAATCCGGTTGAATGACCCTCGGAATCATCATGAGGCGGGTAGGGGTGGCTTCACCAATCTGCAGAATTAGCCAACTATCCGGGTGAACCCGCCCCAACCTACCCGATTTTTAACTCTAAACCGCAGCTAAAACCGCTTCCGGCTGCTGACTTTGTGCTACCACTTCCTCTAAATCAGCGCCGTAAATTTCACAGCTATTATTCGGACTTTCAATCAGCTTAATTTTGTGCAACTCTGCGCCCAATTCCCGAACGGGCGATCGCAACAATTGCCCGATCCGAACCGCAATATTCTCCGCAGTCGGCACAACTTTCTCAAAATAAGCAATATCCTTATTTAAAAAAGTGTGATCGAAGGGTTCAACAACATAATCGTCAACGGCTTTTTGCAAAGCTCCCAAATCAGCAATCATGCCAGTCCGCGCATCAATTTCCCCTTTAACAGTCACCTCTAAATGATAATTGTGACCGTGACCGTTGGGACGAGCACATTTGCCGTAAATTTCCGAGTTTTCTTCAAAACTCAAATCGGGACGAGCCAACCGATGGGCGGCGCTAAAATGAGTGGACAAAGTTAGATAAGCTTCCATTCCGTTTCCTAAATATTCAGCCCAAAGTTCGGGATGTTCAAACAATTGAATTTTACTCACAGGTAAATGAGGGGCTAGCCTCAGCCAAATTTGCCGTGCTATGTTTTCGGTAGTTGGCAGAGTCTGCTCAAATTCCGGCCACGCTTCGTTAAGGTAGGAAAAATCGAGATCCTTGATAACTTCCCGCTTGATGACGTGCTTGACATCAGACAGGTTGAGCACCATGCCGTACTCGTCGAGTTCGCCTATCATGGAAACGTAAAGGACGTAATTGTGTCCGTGTCCCGGTGCGCGGGCAGTTGGGCCAAACCGCTCAAAGTTCTCGGCTTCGCTTAACTCCGGCAGCCAGTACCGGTGACTCGCCGAAAACTGTGCCCGACGATTGATGATGCACTGCATAAAAGTCAAGTAGGGTAAGCTTGTTAAGTTCTGTAAAGGACTTACTTCTTAAGGATAAACTAATTTTTGCTGGAATTTTTCGATTATTTGAGGGTACTGTCAATGAATTTCTACCAATTTTCCAGATATTGGCAACAAGTCGCTATTCGATCGAGCCGCCAGGTCCATTTTACGCCACAACACAGATATCCGGCCGAAAATATCGCTACAAAAGAGTTTCTCGCCATCAGTTGCTAACCCATCAGTTACGAGTCTTTGAGAGAGTGCCACTGAACCCGCACCTGTAACAGCGCGCGCCCGGAATTTCGACTTTTTAGTCTTGGCCCTGCCATGGTTAACAGTTTGCGGTTCAGTTGCGCTCAAAACTAATCACTCCTTACCAATCACCAATTACCCATTACCAAATATTAATGAATTCGATTACTGCAGGAGCCGATCGCTTTTTTGAAAATTTGTCTGGTGCGACAACAACCCCCCTCTTCTATATCGGGGACGCTCATCTGTCCATCAGTGCGATCGTTAAACTGATAATTTTAGCTATATTTGCCTTGATTATAGCTAAGATTATCAGCGAAGGAATCAAGCGCAGCGTGCTAGTTCGGATGAGATTGGATCGCGGCAGTCGAGAAGCAATTTCCACCATCATTAGCTATATTTTAGCAACTATTGGCTGTATATTCGTCCTGCAAAGTGCCGGCATCAACCTCACTTCTCTCACCGTCTTGGCTGGGGTTGTCGGCATTGGTTTTGGCTTCGGCTTGCAAAATCTCGCCAGCAACTTTATCAGCGGTCTCACCCTGCTATTCGAGCACCAAATTAGAGTCGGAGACTTTATTGAAATAGACAAGTTATTAGGAACAGTAGAAACAATTTCAATCCGCTCTACCATTATTAAAACAATTGACGGTCTATTTGTAATCATACCAAATATTAAGTTTGTCGAAACTAACATTATTAACTGGAGTTACAGAGATCCCAGATGCCGCCTCCACATCCCCGTCGGCGTTGCTTACGGATCTGACCCCGTAATAGTTACGGAAGCGCTATTAATTGCGGCGCGGATGGAATCGAATGTCTTGTCCCATCCTTCTCCTAAAGTATGGTTTCACGGTTTTGGAGATAACGCTTTAAATTTTGAACTTTTAGTTTGGATTGACCAGCCGCAGGAAAGCGATGCCATTAAAAGTGCAGTAAATTTTTTAATAGATTACGAATTGCGCCACCGGAATATCGAAATTCCCTTTCCCCAGCGGGATTTGTGGCTGCGAAACCCGCAAGAGTTAACTCAACTTTTTTACAATCACAAAGACGATAATTCCAACGGACAAGTTTTTCCGCAGAATGCCAAACATTCAGCAGATTTAAAATCTAATTCCACCCTTTCTGAACCGAAAAATTCAGTACCTAAATCCCCTAATAATTGGACGCTGCGAGATTTGTTGCGGCGAGTAACTTATTTTGAACAGTGTACGGATTTAGAACTGCGACAGTTAATTGAATACGGCTACCGACAACTGTTTCCAGCGGGACAAGTTGTATGTAAAGAAAATGACCCTGGGGATTCTTTTTATATTATTCTTTCGGGTACTGTAGAAGTTCTTTCTCAAAAAGCTGGTCAGTATATTGCTACGCTTCACGAGGGGGAGTTTTTTGGGGAAATATCTTTGCTGTTGGGTACTCCGAGAACGGCGACTGTTAAAACTAGCGAAGATGCAATTTTGTTTGTGGTGGAACGTCACGATTTGCAAAAACTTTTAAGAGAACAACCGAATTTAGCCGATCAGATTGCTCAAAAATTGTCGGAACGCCAGCAAGCTTTGAGAAATTTGGGATTGTTAGATGGCGACTCTCTGGAACAAACTCCTTTTATTAAAATTCGCAAGCGAATTCAAGTTCTTTTTGGAATTTGAAAGAAGGCAGAAGGCAGAAGGCAGAAGGCAGAAGGCAGAAGGCAGAAGGCAGAAGTAAGAAGTAAGAAGGAAGAGGGCAGAAGTAAGAAGGAAGAGGGCAGAAGGAAGAGGGCAGAGGGCAGAGGGCAGAAGGAAGAAAGAAGAAGGAACAATCTGCTTTTTTAACTTTTAAATTTTAATTCATCCTGCGCTTCCCGCCGCAGTCTAGCTGCAATTCTAAACAGTTCTTGACCGGTGTGCAAGTGGCGATCGTCATAATTGAGGGTAAATAAATACAATTCTTCTATGCCGTCTCCGACTTGATTGATACAGTAGTAGAGATGGGCCGCAACTCCGGCTACATTAGATGGATTGGGCATTGATGTAAGAAAGTTATGAGCTTTTTTGAGAAACTCGCGACTGGTTTCGATATACAGTTGAAACTTTTCTATCAGTTCGTCATCAAACGGATCTGCTGACAATTCGTCTATTTCTTTTTTAAGTGGCTTCAAGATGCTGTTGAGCATTCTATTGACGGGTTTGTATACTTTAATCAGCCACTGTTCCATTTGTTCGTCAGCGTCCCTTGCTGTTTGTGTTTGCTGGCGGCTGACGTTTGGGGCGACTGGTGATTCCTGTTCACTTTGCTGGGAAAGTTGGCGATCGTATGATTGTCTGTGCTGGGCATCTCCTAATATTTCATAGGCTGCATTGAGGCGGACAATCTCTTCGTGACCGGCTGTGGAACTCTGGCTGTCTGGATGAAATAATTTGACTAAACGGCGGTATGCTTGTTTAATCTCGGCTTGTGTTGCTGTTGGGCTAATCTTTAGGGTTTTGTAGTGATTGATAACGGAAGACACGCTGTTATTTCCTTGAAAGCTGGATAATCTGTGAAAAAGTGCTTGACAAAAATATCATTTTTTGCTAATTTATTAAGTATTTATCTGATATAAATGTCAAGAATTGTCAGTAAAAAACCTCAGTTTTCAACTTATCATAAATCTATTTTAGAAAAACATTGAGGCTTGGGAAGTGGTCAGCCGATCGACATTGAGGACTCCTATAGCCCTCCTCCCAGCAATTGTTAGCTGCTTCCTTCCCGACAAGACAGCTTACCGATCGCGAAGTTAACGCGCCGAAAGCGGTTCGTTCAAAAAAAATCCCCTTGAGAAATTCGGCCTCGATCGCGATCGAGGCAGCTACAATCTATCGCAATTCTTTAAGCTAAAAAGCCAAGCAGGGCGTACACTGCACGCCCTGCTGTGAGTTTCTGCGACTTTGGTCGGAGGCTAGCCTAGTTGAGGGCCATCGCCAGATTGAGTTCTGGATCTTGGAACAAGGGAGTGCTGAGATAGCGTTCGCCGAAGCTAGGCTGAATCATCACAATCAATTTCCCTGCATTTTCCGGGCGCTGGCCGACTTTCACTGCCGCACATAGTGCCGCACCGCTGGAAATACCGGACAAAAGTCCTTCTTCTCTGGCCAAGCGGCGGCCGTAGGCGATCGCCTCGTCATCCGTAACAACTATAATTTCGTCGATCGAATCTACATTCAGCACCGGCGGCACAAAACCAGCACCGATACCTTGAATTTTGTGAGGCCCTGGCTTTCCGCCCGACAGTACCTGACTGTTGGCCGGCTCAACGGCGATCGCCTTAAACTCGGGCTTCCTGGACTTAATCACCTCTGCCACACCCGTAATCGTACCGCCAGTGCCGACTCCCGAAATCAGGAAATCCACCTCGCCGTCTGTATCTTCCCAAATTTCCTCAGCCGTTGTGGAACGGTGAACCTGCGGGTTTGCTGGATTCCGAAACTGCTGCAACATATACGCATTGGGAGTTTTGTCCACAATCTCTTGAGCGCGGCGGATGCAGCCGCTCATGCCCTCAATTCCCGGAGTTAGTTCTAGTTGGGCCCCGTAAGCTCGCAGCATCGATCGGCGTTCCGTACTCATCGTATCCGGCATCGTCAAAATCAACTGGTAGCCCTTAGCCGCCGCCACCATTGCTAAAGCAATTCCGGTATTGCCAGAAGTCGGTTCCACTAAAACCGTTTTGCCTGGACTAATCAGCCCTTCGGCCTCGGCTTGATTGACCATATTGACACCGATGCGATCTTTCACCGATGCTGCCGGATTCATGCCTTCGAGTTTTACCACAATCCGAGCCACGCAGCCTTCAGCTTGGGGAATGCGGTTGAGTTGCACCAAGGGCGTCCGCCCTACTAATTCTGTAATGTCGCCAGCAATACGCATAATCTTTGTCAGTTTGTGGTTGAAAGTAAATGTTAATTCCTAGTTGGCAATATTTTAACTAGATGTAATACATGATATCAAGCTGCCGTCTGCCATTGCGCTTTTCGCATAGATCCTGTAGCGTATATTTTTGCAAAACTGAGTTGGCAATCGATCGAGCTTCTTGCCAAACTTCCCAAATCACCGCACTTTCTACAGTTTGAGCAGGCGAGTCTTTTTCAGAGCGATCGAACTCTGAGCCTTCGAGACAGTTGATAATTTCTAGGAGGGTAATTTTCCAGGGTTCCCTCGCCAAGATATAACCTCCCTTAGCTCCTCGCTGGCTGCGAATCAGCCCGCAGCGTCTCATGGTAGCCAGCAACTGCTCTAAATATCGATCGGGAATATTTTGCTGAGCCGCTATCTGGCGAATTTGCAGAGGCTCGCCTTCATCGTAGCAATCGGCAAGCTCCAGCAAAGCTAAGATTGCGTATTCGCTTTTACAGGAGAGTTCTACCATAATTGCTTCAAATATCTGAATTATCAACTCCTAAGTCAGATGTTAAAATTCTCCTCAATGTTGAGTTCCCAATTCTAACTCCTAACTTTACCTTTTATTATACCCCGGTTTTCCACTGAACTTAATCGACTTTCATCGCTCGATCGTTGGGAAGCTACGAAGTCTCGCTTCTGTGAAACCCAGTTTCTCGTTTCGACTTCCTCCCCTTCCACGACCGCACTACATCAAGACACCGGGTTTCTGCGTCTATGACTGATAATTTTTAATTTTTAATAGATTCTCGGCATAGATTCTCGGCACCCCATTCGTCCCGCCCACAAAAAAGCCCTGCAGCAGGCAGGGCTAAACTTGGCATCTAGAGTTGCCAGCAGAGAGGGTAGGGCCCCCCTGCCTCCTCTAACCCGCTCTTAGAACGTGAAAGTAGTTCTCAGAGTACCAATGATGATGTCATCATTACGGTCATCTTGATTGGGATTAGTTACCCAAATCACGCCCGGAGTAACAGAAATGTTGTCCGAGAGCTGAAACTTGTAGAACCCTTCGACGTGATACGAATCATCGTTGCGGAAGCTCCGCAAACTGCTTGGAGCTTCTAGTTTATCCAAGTAAGGCTCACGACCTACCACGATCCCTAGCAAGTTGCCTTCTTTCCCTAAATCAGGCAAAGCCAAGGTGACAGCGTAGTTCCAGATTCTCGCATCGCCGATGCCGAGAATGCGGGCATTGGTTAAACCAGCCCAGCCACCAAGGATAAATCTCGGGCTCAGCCGCAACGAAGCCTGAGCGCCGTAGGAGTTGCTGACAACTTTGCGAGCCCGGAAGCCATCAAAGCCTTCGCTCAAACCGTTGAGAGAATTAGCCACGCCGGTACCGGTGAAACCGCCGGCGACGCTGGCCCCGAAACCGTTGTCAAACCCAAAGTTACCTCGGTTAAAGTAACCATGGTTGTAGTTGAAAGCAACTTGCAAGTTGCGTCCGGGGGTAAAAGTCAACTGACCCATCGCCGTGTAGTCGCCGTTCGTCAAGCCTGCACCCCTAGCCGGACTCGCTGCATTTGACGCCAAATAACCAAATGACAGAGAAGTCGGACCGAACACGCCGCCCAGCAAGCCCCTGCCACCGAAGGCATAGTCAAAGCCGATACCTGCACCGCCACCTAAACGATAAATCGGGTTCCGCTGTCCAAAGGCGCTCAATGACCCGTTGCCACCGTCAAAGTCTTCAAAATAAGGGTTGACAGTCGGGATAAAGTCGTCCCAAACGACATTGTTGGCTGCAAGGGTAACGTTCAGTCGCGGACCGACGGGGAACTTGTACAGCAAGGTGTCTAGCGCAACAACGTTGTCGGTTCTGCCCACTACATTCCAAGTTTGAGTGCCTTCGCTGGTAGCCCCAAGATTGAAGTTGCGACCGTTGCCGACTTGAAGCCTGGTCAGCAACAAGTCTCTGCCGGTGAAGCTCGTATTTAAATTGAGACGCACCCGCTGTTGGAAGACAGCTTCGTTATTGTTGCTGCCGACTCTTCTTTCGTCTCGACCAAACAACCCAACGTTACCGCCAAAGTCGTCACTGAGGGCAAAAATGGCTTCCCCAGTCAGCTTGGTAGTAGTTGAGAATTGGTTGGCTTCGAGTTCGGCTGTCCGAGCTTCCAAAGCATCGACGCGGCCGCGCAGGGTTGCCAGTTCCGCTGCAAATTCTTCTTGGAGCCGTTGGAGGGCTGCCAAGTCTTCTTTGGTGGCGAAGTTGCCAGTGCCGCCTCTAATTAGCTCGCTAACCTTGTCTAAGCAAGCATTTAAACCGGCTGCGAATTCGTAGCGGGTCATGGCGCGGTTGCCGCGGAAGGTGCCGTCGGGATACCCGGCAATACAACCGTAGCGCTCGACTAGGGATTGCAGTGCTTGGAATGCCCAGTCTGTGGGCCGCACGTCGGAAAGTTGAGAAACAGAGGTGACTTGACCTTGAGTTTCGCCGCCGGCAGCACCTTCGCTGCTGTACTGGTTGAGCTGTTCTAATGTGGCGGCTGGGTTTTGCTCTTGTGGTGCGGCAGTTTGAGCTAAAGATTCAGCCGGTTGTGGCAAACTTTGTTCTGCCGACTCTGCCACTACGGGGGCTGGAGTTTCTAATTGAACTGCACCGATTTGCTCTGGGAGAGCGGTAGCTGCCGGGGCTGGAATTTCTAGTTGGGCTGCCGCGGCAGAATTTTCTACTGGTTGAGCGACTGTTTGCTCAACTGCGGCTAAAGATTCACTTGTAGGTTGTGATGCCGCTTGGGGATTTGCCTCAGCAGGGGCTGTGTTGGCTCCGACGATCGCACTTTCAGGTGCAGCCGTGGCCGAATCTTCAATCGCTGCGTGGGTTTCGCTGCCAGCGGCTTGGGAAATTTCTTTTACTGGCTCGGAGGCTGCAGTTGTTTCGGAAACAGCAGCTAAAGCATTTAGTTTCGCTTCGGAGGTTTCAGCGGTTTCAGCGGTTTCAGCTTTGGCGACAGCGGGATTGAGCGCATCAGCAGCCTGCTGAGCGTCTGCTGCCATCGCGCTCGAAGAAACTACTAGGGTAGCTCCTAAGACTGCTGGGCTGATTAGTAAGTAACTCCACAAAAATTTCGACATATTCACTCTCATCCTCACACCGATTACAGAGAAACTTTTCTAGTCTTCTATGTGGTCAGTCGTTGCTCAACTAGCATACTCTAAAAAGAGACCTAAAATTCACTTTTTCTTTTGATTCTTTCGGGCTGACCGAGTATATAGATGTGACTGACGGCTGCACAGAGCCTGTTTTTTAACCTGTACTCAACGGCGTCAAAACCAGACCAGGCTTGGGCTGTGGATTGATTTGACTGCTGACACTCGATAGCGCCCGATTGCCTACTTACTTTTTAGCACAGCACGCCCGACTCGTCTAGGCTGATTCGACTTTAACATCCAAGCTGTGTCCGAGAACGTTAAAGACTTGGCGGTGATCGAACAGTTCTAACAAATCGGCGTTTATTTTATTGTGAGCAGCTTCTTGCCGCAAAATTTTCATCGCTGCCTCTGTTCGCAGAGCTCGCTTGTAGGGTCGATCGCCTGCTGTCAGGGCGTCGTAAATATCGGCGATCGTCATCAATTGTGCTTGAATTGGAATTTCTGACTTGTTTAAACCTCGCGGATAGCCAGTGCCGTCGAGTTTTTCGTGATGTCCGTAGGCAATGTCTGGAATATTTTTTAAATCCTTTGTCCAAGGAATTTGTTTGAGAAACTCGTAAGTGTGAGTTACGTGAAATTCTATTGCCGATCGTTCTTCCGGCGTCAGGTTGCCCCTCGACACCATCAATTGCACGATCTCGTCTGGGTTCAGCAGGGGTTTCTTTGCCCCATCTATATCTCTGTAAGTTTGTCGAGAAATTTCTCGCAGTTGAGCTAGGGGTTCTGCTGCCAAAATGTGAGGCTCGTTTGCCTCTAGCAGCACTTCCCAGTATTCTGCTAATCTGCTTTTGGCCTCTGCTAGCTTAGTGTCTAGCTGTTCGATTTCCTGGCATTGAGCGCACTCTGGCTCCTGGTTCGAGTGTTTTCGGTAGGCTGAATGCTCCAGCAAGTATTTATATTTAGACTGGACGCATTCCATTTCCATCGTCCGTTGAGCTAAGCCAAAGCGGTGGCGAATGATTTCTAGCTGTGCGGGGTAGAGCTTTTTCTGTTTGGTCAAAACTGCTTCGGGCACTCCAATTTTGCCAAAATCGTGAAGCAGGGCGGCGTAGCGAAGTTCTTGAATTTGGCGGTTGTTAAAGTAAATAGAGCGCAGTCCTCCGCTGGTGACGGTGTTTACTTCTTCTGAAAGGCGTACTGTGAGGGCTGCTACTCGTTCTGAATGGCCGTAGGTACAGGGGTCTCTGGCTTCTATGACTTGCACCGAGGCTTTGACGAAGCCCTCGAACAAATTTTCTATGCTGTCTTGGAGTTGATTGCGCTCGATCGAGATTGCTGCTTGAGAAGCGAGCGAGCGAACTATCCTTTCTTCCCACTCCGAATACTGCTGCGTCGATTCCCAGGCATTGTCTGCTGTCAGCACCGTATCTGCCTTTGTTTTGCGGTTGATCAGTTGCAGTACACCTATTGTCTCCCCCTGTCGGTTTTGCATCGGCAGTACCATTACCGAGCAAGTGCGGTAATCAATATCCCTGTCAAAACTGGTATCTAGCCGATAGGGTACGCCGGGGGGTAAGTCGTAGGCATCAGACAGGTTCAAACTTTGACCTGTAATTGCCACGTATCCCGCCAAGCTTTTGTCTGTCAGTGGCAGGGCAAACTCTTTAAACGACAGTCTCGGTTTAGAAGCGTTTTGGGCTACCTTGAACAGCAGCTTAGATTTTTCGTCGCTGTGATCTACTAAGTAAACGCTGCCAGCATCGCTGTATGTAATTTCTCTACTTTTGGATAAAATTAAGTTTAACAATTCGCCCAAATCTTGGGCGCTCGACAGAGCCGCGCCAATATCTAAAAGCTTTTCTATCAGATCGGTTTTTTCGGCAGCAGACTCGTTCTTGAACTCTGGCTTTTCAAATACGATCATGGTCGGATGATGGGGAATAGCCTTTTATACATTGAACGTTTGGCCTCTCGACTTTTTAGCACCCGATTCTAACCCCAAGTCGATTTTTTATTTGCGAGCTTTTCTCTAGCGGGGACTCTTGTTGGGCCAGCGGGCACTCTTTTAATCTAGCGTAGAAATTTCTTGGGCTAGCGCAAAGTCTTTCTCAGTTAACCCTCCGGCATCGTGAGTTGTCAAGTTAAGTGTAACTTTGTTGTAGGAAATTTCTATATCGGGGTGATGTGCTGCTGCTTCTGAGGAGGCGACCAACTTATTCACAAAGGCGATCGCTTCGATAAAATCTTTAAATAAACGGGTAGAGCGCAGTTGTTTGCCTTCAACCGTCCAGCCTGACAATTGACTGGCGCGCTCTTGAATTTCAGTATTGTTAATTAGCTCAGCCATAATTTATTTTCTTTGGGATTAGCAATGGCAGATTAACTGCCCACGTGTAGAAACCCTTACCAAAAACTATCCGCTCTCACCAATAGTGTTTAGTCTCAAGTTTTAATACTCAAGATTTAACACTATTTGAGGTGAGAGCGGTCTAGCGGGTCTTCAGATTAGAACCTGACTGCCGGGAGAATCCCTAGCTCAGCCTGGTTCCCCGTGGAAGTCGTTTCCCGTTGGAGACGACGGCTGACTGCTAGTGAGCGGCCCCGGCGCACAGCCGGTAGTTTCCAATCTGATGACCCATGCGTTTACTACTTTCTATCATGGGCATCACCTCCAGGTTTAGCTAAATGGCTTAATATTGGAACGCACATCACCTAAATACAAGATTTAAGGTGATGATTTGTGCGCTAGCCATTGCCAGCGTTACCAGAAGAACTTGCGTTCTGAGTATCATTCTAGTATTCACAATTATTAGAATAACACAAGGAATTAGAAGTGGGGGATGCAAATTGAGATTTTTGTAAGATGAGGGCAAATTACTGCTGCTGCCAGGTCTTCGATCGATCTCTACAGCAAGCGGGCGATCGGCGTTTCAGCTATTTGCCCATGTGTTCTTCAGAATCCGGGCTGTGCGCTTATCAGGTGCATTGCAACTGCTACACAAAACTTGGCTAAAACATTATAAATAATACCCTGAAAACCCCGCGACTTTAGTCCGGGGATGAAAGGGACAAGGAGGCTTTAGCCTCCCAGTCTATTTTCTGAACTCTCAGGATGGCGCTGTCAAGTAAAACCATGTAAATCTTTGTGAACAACTAGAGGGATATTAAGCCGACTCTGGTAGCATAAGACTATCGTGATGAGGTCGAAGTCATGTTAGTTTTTGAGTTCAAAGCATACGGGAAAAAACAGCAATTTGACGCTGTAGACGAAGCAATTAGAACAGTGCAGTTCATCCGAAACAAAGCACTGCGGTTTTGGATGGAAAACGAAAAAGTTGATAAATACGCATTGAACAAGTATAGCGCTGTTTTAGCTAAGGAATTTCCGTTTTGCGACGAATTGAATAGCATGGCTCGACAATCGAGCTCAGAAAGAGCGTGGTCGGCAATCTCCCGATTCTACGACAACTGTAAAAAGAAAGTCCCAGGAAAAAAAGGATTCCCGCAATTCCAGAAACACAACCGCTCCGTCGAGTACAAAACTACGGGCTGGCGTCTGGCAGACGACCGGAAATCAATCACTTTTACCGACAAGCAAGGAATCGGAAAGCTCAAGTTAAAAGGAACGCGCGACTTACATTTCTCTCAGCGCAGTCAAATCAAACGAGTACGTTTGGTGAGACGGGCAGACGGATATTATGTCCAGTTTTGCATTCAAGTTGACCGTTCTGAAAAGATTGAAATCACGGGTAACACCATCGGGTTAGATGTAGGACTTAAAGAGTTTTACACTGACTCAAATGGCGTTGCAGTTGATAACCCGCGTTTCCTCCGCCAGGGAGAACGCAGGTTGAAGAAATCCCAAAAACGAGTTTCAAAACGAGTCAAGGGTTCGCAAAACCGGAAAAAAGCTAGAGCGATTCTAGGGAAGCGCCACCTCAAAATCAGCAGACAGCGTAAAGATTTTGCCGTGAAGTTGGCAAGATGCGTCATCCAGTCTAACGACTGTGTAGTCTACGAAGATTTGAGGATTAAAAATATGGTGAAGAATCACTGTCTGGCAAAATCGATTAACGACGCTTCTTGGTATATGTTCCGAATTTGGCTGGAATATTTTGGCAAAGTATTCGGAAGAATTACGATTGCCGTACCAGCTAACGGAACAAGTCAAGAATGCTCTAGTTGCGGAACAATTGTTAAGAAAAGTCTCTCAACGCGAACCCACGCTTGTCGGTGTGGATGCGTATTAGATCGTGACTGGAACGCAGCTAAAAATATCCTGAGTCGGGGATTGAGTACGCGGGGCACGTCGGAACTTGGATCTTAGATCCGAACGCTTGTGGAGAATTGACCGCTACCGATGTTGAAGTAATTCTGCACCGGCAAGTCGATTCTGCGAATCAAGAATCTCCTCGGCTTTAGCCAGGAGAGTGTCAATTAAGTCTCACCATTCAATCTCAATTACTTCTGAAGGGTCAGCTTCGGAGTTTCATCCCCGGGAGTCGGCTCATTCTAGTCTACAAGCGTTAATTGGGTGGAGGAACGCCCTAATTTAATTAATCTTAGTTTAAGCTTTTAGCCATGAGTCATCCACTATTTTCAACCAATTTAACGAAACGCGGACTTCGGTTCGACCTTGTAACAGGCTGGTAAGTTTTGACTTGCACGCTCGGTTTATTTTCCCAGATAATTAAGCGTTTTTTAGGAGTTGATGTAATTATACCGCCCAGAATGTTAATCAGTCAAGTTAAGTATGACCCACTTTTGTAAACTTTTTGGCAATTTAGTCCATCTCTGGTGGCGGGGAAAGACCGCTCGATTTATTGCCAGATAGGAGAGTTCACCAGATATAAAGACACAAGTTGTTCTAGCTACCGGCAGAGTTGGTTTTTGTACAAAATCAACTTTTTTGAGGGCGCTAATTCGATCGAATCCTGGAAACAAAAAGCTCCCGCCACCAGGCAGGAGCTTTTTAAGCATTAAGGGTAAAGCCTAAACTGCTTTATCTTACCCTTTTAAAATGTTGGAAATTTTGATATTGCGCGCTGATTACAGAGCGTTACCGCGAGGCAGAACTTCTTCAGGGAAGATGAAGTTTTCGTGGGGTTGGTCTGTCGGAGCCATCCAAGCACGAATGCCTTCGTTAAGCAGAATGTTCTTAGTGTAGAACGTTTCAAACTCAGGATCTTCAGCAGCGCGCAATTCTTGTGATACGAAGTCATAGGCGCGCAGGTTTAATGCTAAACCGACGATGCCAATGGAGCTCATCCACAAGCCTGTGACAGGTACGAACAGCATGAAGAAGTGCAACCAGCGTTTGTTGGAGAAGGCAATTCCGAAGATTTGCGACCAAAAGCGGTTGGCTGTCACCATCGAGTAGGTTTCTTCTGACTGAGTTGGGTTGAAGGCGCGGAAGGTGTTAGCACCGTCGCCGTCTTCAAACAAGGTGTTTTCTACGGTTGCACCGTGGATGGCGCACAGCAGCGCGCCGCCCAAGATGCCTGCAACGCCCATCATGTGGAACGGGTTGAGGGTCCAGTTGTGGAAGCCTTGCAGGAATAACAAAAAGCGGAAAATTGCTGCGACGCCGAAACTGGGGGCGAAGAACCAGCCTGATTGACCCAAGGGGTAAAGCAGGAACACCGACACAAACACGGCGATGGGGCCGGTGAATGCTAGGGCGTTGTAGGGACGGATGCCTACCAAACGGGCGATTTCAATCTGACGCAGGCAAAAGCCGATCAGTGCGAAGGCGCCGTGGAGGGCGACGAAGGTCCACAGCCCGCCGAGTTGGAACCAGCGGGTGAAGTCCCACTGTGCTTCGGGGCCCCACAGGAACAGCAGGGAGTGTCCGAGGCTGTTGGCTGGGGTGGACACTGCTACGGTGAGGAAGTTGGCTCCTTCGAGGTAGGAACTTGCCAAACCGTGGGTGTACCAGGATGTGACGAAGGTGGTGCCTGTTAACCAGCCACCGATGGCTAGGTAGGCGCAGGGGAATAGCAGGATGCCAGACCAGCCTACGAAGACGAAGCGATCGCGTTTGAGCCAGTCGTCGAGTACATCAAAGATGCCTCTTTCGGTCTGGGCGCGTCCGACTGCGATTGTCATTTACGCAAATCTCCAAATAGATATAATTACAGCGGATCGGTCTCTAAATCATCAATCTCCAACCGTTGCCTCTGCTTAGCAGAAAACGAGTGGGATTATGAAGAGAGTTTACTTTTCTTTACCGTATTGACGATTATAGAGGTAATTCTTTACAAGAGCAAGTTTTTCTTGAAAAACTTCCGGCTATTGACTTGTCGGAAGTCCCCGAAGTCCCCGAAGCCCTCGAAGCCCCCGAATTCTTTGCCCTGCATTTGGGCACTTCTACTGTAGAGGAGTCTTTGGGCTGTGCGTCAGAACCCGGGTGGCTGGGTAGATATATCGGCCTCAACCTCTGATTTTTCTAAGAAACTGGGTTTCCGTGGGTAAGTCCTATATATATACTGAGGATAGAGCTCCAAACTTAGGTTTTTAAGACTATATGTTCAGCATTGACATCATTGTGAAGAATACGCCCGTCTCGCTGTCGGTGCAGCGGAAGTTGGAGGAGGACGCTGAGACTGTTTACCAGGAGGTACTGGCGGCGGTTCGCAACTCCCAACCGCAAATTTTGGAACTCACCTGCGAGAAAAATCCTGAGAAAAAGGTGGCTGTACTCAGCAGCGAGATTTCTGGGGTGGTGGTTTCTCAGAAATCGGGGGCGTCATCTACAGGCAGATCCCCTGGCTTTGTTTCGATGACAGCAGAATGAGGGCTGGGGGTGTTGGTGGCGATATGAGTCAGCCAGCCGTTGCTGTGCGGGATTTGGGTTTTTGCTGGCCGTCGGGCGATCGAGTGTTGCAAGGTTGCTCTCTGGATGTACCCAAGGGCGAATTTTGGATGCTTTTGGGCACTAACGGCAGCGGCAAATCTACGCTGCTGAGGCTGATGGCTGGGCTGCTGCACCCCCAGTCGGGGGAAATTAGCCTGAGTGGGCGGGTGGGTTTTGTGTTCCAAAATCCCGACCACCAATTGGTGATGCCGACGGTGGGTGCGGATGTGGCTTTTGGTCTGGTGGAGGAAAAGCTTTCTAACATTCAGGTGCGGGCGAGGGTGGCGGAGGCTTTGGAGGCTGTGAATTTGCTGGATTTGCAGCGGCGGCCGATTTATGCTTTGAGTGGGGGCCAAAAGCAGCGAATTGCCCTTGCTGGGGCGATCGCCCGTCACTGCGAAATTCTGCTGTTGGATGAACCGACGGCTTTGTTAGATCCTGATTCTCAGTTGGATTTGGTGGCGGCGGTGCAGCGGTTGGTGAAAAATCGCGGGATTACGGCTTTGTGGGTGACTCACCGTTTGGATGAGTTGAATTATTGTGATGGGGCTTTTTTGTTGGAAAAGGGCCAAGTTGTCGATCGGGGAGATCCGGCGCGTTTGAAGCAGCGGTTGATGCAAAGCCAAGATGTTTAGCTGTTAAGCAATGCTTGAATTAAGTCATTCGGCGATTGAAATCGCTTCTACAAAAACGAAGTCTGCCTCCGCAGACTAAGAGAATGGCTGCACGCCAAATCAATCTCGCAATCCCCGATCGCGCAACCAAGCATCTGCCCAAATTGTATCGGCTTCTGACAGCGGTGGTATGACTTCCCAGTTGCGATAATCTATCTTGAGGTCGTAACTTGCTATGTCGTAAATTTGAGTGAATAATTCCTGCAAATTGATTACAGGTTCGGTATCGCCCGATCGCAGCGGCAGAGGAAAGGCAGGCATCGCGTTTTGCACGTTAAAAGCGTACAAATCTGCTCTGGGACGGCGATTTCCCCGACACACCAAAACGCTATAGTGACTTTCAACATTATTGCCAATAACTGGCATTTTTCGACCGCGCCGCAATAAATCTATTTCAATTAAATGAGTGCGGCTACCTAAAATTTCTTCTCGCTTTTCTTCGTACATTTGTCGTCCTTTTCCTGTGCGCTTATTGCTAGGCGAGAGGATTTCTATCAGGGTGATTAGTGCTTGGTTTCCTCTTTCTCTAATTTCTAAATAGCCTTCCCGAACCTGGTATGGCATGGGAATATTTACTGTCAAGGGTTGTGTTGGTGGCGCTGCAACGGCTACGTTTGATGTTATTAATTCAGTTGCAGTTTGTGGCTGGATTACGTTTACGTCAGGAATGCCAATTGACAAATCATCATCAGCGGTTTCATAGATTCTCACTTCCAACGAGACTAAATACTTAGGACGCAGTTGGGGAGACAAAAATCTAAAAATTTCACTAATTAACAAGTGATGCAGGGCAGGCCAGAGTTCGGGATGCTCTAAATACGGGTCCATACCGGGAAAGGGAGATGGCATTGATGTGACTCCTTGACTCAAGTCTATTTATAGTTTAGCAACATTTTTTTGGGGAATTTAGGGCCGATCGCACTTCCGGTAAAATAGAATAATTCCTATTTTTGGAAGCGCGATTCCCTACGGGATAGATCCGCACGCGCGTACTTTTCAACAATTAAACTTCGATCGGCAATTGTGTTTGAATTGGAACGCTGTTTTCATTTAACACAGAGACCGCATTTACGAACACAATTGTATGCGGGACTGCGGGCATTAAACGGCGCAGTGCATTTAGGTAAGATTCAGCATCGGGGCGGCGGGCGAAACGGGCGACTGTTAACCGCTGACAGTTGGGGAGGTGGCGAATTAGATGCCAAGGTTGAAGTCGATCGCGATATGTCGATTGTTTTGGTATCATAGGAAAATCCTTCCCACTTTTGTGGGTGGTGAATGAAAGGCGATCGCTCTAGATTTCTCAGGTCCGAGGGCGATCGCTGTTAACTATCTTTATTAAAAGATATGAGCATAGCTGCTGTCAAGCATAAATGGGATTAATTCGATTGCGAGTTCGAGAACTCGCTGAGGAGAAGGGTTGGACGCTCAAAGAAGTCTCGGACAGAACGGGAATTCCTTACAGCACGGTTAAAAAATACGCCCAAGCTCCTAAACTGGCAACAGTAGACTACACGGCTTTGCAGAAACTTGCTGCTGTCTTCGATTTGATGATCGAAGATTTGGTTGAGGTTTTGGAACATTGAACTGATTTGTCAGCGGGAAGATGGGTCTAATTCGATTGCGGGTTCGAGAACTAGCCGAAGAGAAGGGTTGGACATTGAAAGAAGTTTCTGAGCGATCGGGCATTCCTTACAGTACGGTTAGAAGCTATGCCCATTCTCCCAAGCTGGCAACGGTAGATTACACAGCTTTAAACAAAATGGCTCGCGTGTTTGATATTGCGATCGAAGATTTGGTTGAGATTTTGGAAGAGTAGGCTGATTTATCGTTGGGAATATGGGACGAATTAGGCTGCGAGTTCGAGAATTTGCTCGAGATAAGGGTTGGAATCTGACAGAAGTCTCCAAAAGAACAGGTATTCCATATACCACGATCGTTACCTATGCCAATTCTCCAGGCATGGCAACTGTAGATTACACAGCTTTGGACAAGATGGCCCGTGCGTTCGATATTGCAATCGAGGATTTAGTTGAAATTCTGGAACAGTAAACTGATTTATCGGCGGGAAGATGGGGCTAATTCGGTTGCGGGTTCGATAACTCGCTGAGGAAAAGGGTTGGACGCTCAAAGAAGTCTCTGACAGAACGGGAATTCCCTACAGCACAGTTAAAAAATACGCCCAAGCTCCAAAAATGGCAACGGTGGACTATACGGCTTTGCAGAAACTTGCTGCTGTCTTCGATTTGATGATCGAAGATTTGGTTGAGGTTTTGGAAGGGTAAACTGATTTGTGATTTAGTTTTTGCACTTCTTGTCACAGTCCGTCGGGGGTTGAAACCCCCGCCTCAAAGCTCAAGTCGTCTAAAGACGACTGAAAAGGCGATCGGTTTCCGCTTCAATCCTTTTTTTAAAATTTTTAATCAATCATTTCTTCAGTCCAATTCAGTGGACTTTCGCTTTGAGGCTCTTGTTGAAACAAGAGCCGGAATCGGGCAACAAATGCAAGATACAGCATATT
Organism: Oscillatoria nigro-viridis PCC 7112; assembly: GCF_000317475.1. Taxonomy (NCBI): domain Bacteria; kingdom Bacillati; phylum Cyanobacteriota; class Cyanophyceae; order Oscillatoriales; family Oscillatoriaceae; genus Phormidium; species Phormidium nigroviride. The sequence continues at coordinate 3,539,855 of NC_019729.1, read as the reverse complement.
CCATGTATATAGCAATCCGATCTGAGTCTCACAACACAACGCCATCTTGTCTTCCTAGACTTCTTGTATAGCAAGACTTTCAGATTTTCCATATCTAGAAAATCACTTAGGATTGCTATATGTGGTACACACAATCTTGTGAGATCGCCCGTGTAAGGTGCGTCGCCCACGGGCGATCTGCAAGTTTTATCAAATATGAAGCAGATCCGCACCCGGAGGATTAACATCACATAATATAGCTGCTACTGTACTTCCAAGCAATTTAAGTCACTCGGTAATTTAAATCGCTCAGCTATTTGTGTTCTCAGTCAAAAATGGGTATTAACTAATTGATGGGGAAGCTATTCCTGATGTTAAGGCATCTCTATATGGTAAATATTTTTGCCTTCTTTTATTTTTAAAATAAGTAAATTAATGTGTGTCAAAGCAATTGGAAATGGCTCTTGATGAGACTCACATAAAGTGCCGATAATCGTGACAAAATCTTCATAGGGTGGCCCACCAATATATGGTGGTACTTTCTTTAGTAGTTGTTCCTTCAATTTTATTGGTTGCTCAATAAGTATTGATTCACGATGGTTTTGACTAGATAAAATATTTGCAAAATCTGTTGACAAAAACCCCAGATCGCCGTAAAGGATAAGATATCCTACAACCTCTACTTTAGTGCCTAACAAATTAATTTGATTTAAAATTATTTCACTAACTTTCATTGTTTTTTTGAGAATATGCGTTACAGCGCGAAGACTCGGTAAAAACCCGGTTTCTTTTTCGGAGTGCGTAAATCCCGATCGCACTCAATTCGATCGCCCATTCTAAAAATCCCCAAAACCTTCAATTCCGGCACGAATTGCCAAAAGTGCGATCGACCCTGCCAGTCTTGATGAAAACCCGCTAGTTGATACTAAAAATTTGGCGATCGCGCCTATCAATTCCTCAATTTCTCGTTCTAATTTTTGCTGCAACTTTGCTTCTACTTCTAATTCGATTTTTGCTCTAAGTTTTTCCTCAATTTCTTGTTCTAATTTCTGGCGTAAATTCTCCTCCTGTGATTGTTCCCGTTGTTTTTGTTTAGCGCGATCGATTTCAACTCTTTTCTTAATTGCTTCCTCAGCGATGCGAATATTTTCTGCAATGGGTACACCTTCAGGAGTACACATCGGCCCGTACCATGTAGCTTTTGAATCCGGGGGATTGCGGCGACCAAAAAATATCCGAATCGCTTCATCATCATGCCGATGCGATAGCACGTAAGCTTTTAATTCGGATCTGCTCATTTCATCAAAGTTCGGTTTCATCCAAAAACCTCCAAAGTCCATTACTAGATACGATTACTTGCAGCTCATCACTTACGAAAATATATACTTCTGTGGTTTGAGCGTTAAAACGGAATAGTTGAATATCTCGGTAGTAGCTAGAGAACATCTGGCAGACGCGCAGACAGGCTTGGGCTTGTTCGTCAGTGGGATTAATCGTTCGTTCCTCAATTGTGGCACAAACTTTAGAATATAATATAACTTACGCATAGGAACCCCGAAACCGGGTTTTTTCTGAGAAGACGCGTTACAGTGCAAAGACTCGATAAAAACCCGGTTTCTTTGTCGGAGTGCGTAAATCCCGATCGCATTAAAAAGAGGGAATTTGCGATTTTTCGTTGGGTGGGGGCGGGTATTTGAGATTGTCTATCTGCGTCGTAAATGATTGGTGAACCCGCCCCTACAGGTCGATGGAGGATGTGCGATATCTCAGATTTTACGGTTGATTCCCCTACTTCATCTCATATCCAAATAAATTCGGATCGACTTGTCCCAAATTCAAATCGGCCAAACCGTACTCAGCCCAACGCCTTTCTACCATCGCCGCCACATCCGGATCGGACTCCAAAACTTCCCCCCATTCGTGATCGGTTTCCGGCGGCATCTTCGTAGTAGCATCAATCCCCATTCTGCCTCCCAAACCGAGTTTTTCACTGGCAAAATCTAACGTATCGAAAGGCGTGTTCGGCAGAATAAATACATCGCGAACCGGATCGACTTTAGAACTAATTGCCCAAACTACTTGACGCGGGTCGCGAATGTTGATACTTTTATCGACAACAATCACAAACTTAGTGTAAGTAAACTGCGGTAATGCACTCCAAAATGCTAAAGCAGCCCGGCGCGCTTGACCGGGATAGGCTTTATCAATCGAGATAATTGCCGCTTTATAACTAAGCGCTTCCATCGGTAAGAAGAAATCGACAATTTCCGATACTTGCTGCCGCAAAATAGGGGTATAAATGCGGTTAAGCGCGATCGCCATCATTGCTTCTTCTTTCGGCGGCCGCCCGCTAAATGTGGTCAGATAAATCGGGTCTTTCCGGTGCGTCATGCAGTGGAATCGCACCAGCGGCGAATCTTCCACGCCGCCGTAATAACCCATGTGATCGCCGAAGGGCCCGTCGGGCAGAACTTCACCGGGGGTAATCGTTCCTTCTAACACAATTTCCGAGTCCGCCGGTACTTCCAAATCTACGGTTTTGCACTTGGCCAATTGCACGCCGGAACCGCCGTAAAGTCCCGCAAATAACCATTCCGATAAATCTACAGGAATTGGCGTTGCGGCGGCGAGGATGATTAAAGGATCGACTCCCAGGGCGATCGCAACTTCCAACTTTTTACCAGCCTGCGCCGCTTTCCGCAAGTGCCGCGCGCCGCCCCGCACCGATAACCAATGTACAGTCATCGTGTTTTTTGACTGCAACTGCAACCGATAAACCCCCACATTCGGCGTGCCCGTTTCGCAATCTTTGGTAATTACCAAACCCAGGGTGATAATTTTGCCCGCATCTCCCGGATAAGGGCGAATCATCGGGATTTTGTTCAAATCCAGCCCTTCTCCCTCAATTACCACTTGCTGACAAGCTGGGAAAAAGTCGCGGCCCGGTTTGGCTTTCACTACGTCGAACAGCACTTTGCCGAATTCTATCGCTTGGGAAATCTTTTTCGGCGGTTTTGGCTGTTGCAGCATTCCCAGTTTTTTGCCGAGCTCTTCTAGTTCGTGAGGCTTTTCCATGTTCATCGCCCAGCAAACGCGCTCTTCCGTACCCAACAGGTTGATGGCGACGGGGAATTCGGCGCCTTTGACATTTTCAAACAGCAGTCCAGGGCCGCCTTTTTGCAGCATTTGGTTGGAAATTTCGGCAATTTCGAGGTCGGAATCGACTAAGGCGCTAATCCGGCGCAGTTGTCCTCGTTCTTCGAGTAGTTTGAGGAATCCCCGCAAGTCTCTAGCCATTGTGTTTAAATAAATGTTAAGTTTCTTTTACTATTATGGGGCTTCTGAACTGCTCAAGGGATATCTATTTAATGAACCGCGAAGACGCGAAGCGCGCTAAGGAAGACAAAAAAGAAGATAGGTAATTTTTTACCGCTGAGGGAGGAGGCTGCAATAATAGTTACATGAAATGTCCTCGATGCGAATCTGACCAAGTTCGTAAAAACGGCTGTCCCAACGGTCACCAGCGGTATCTTTGCAAAGCTTGCCGCAAACAATTTTTTGAGCCCGCAGATCCGCAGTCTTTAAGTCCCAAATGCACCGAAACACGGTTAAACGAAGCTATCCCGCAAGGAATCGAGTCTGCAACCACCCAAGAGTCCGGCGGGATTGCGATTTTGCTGTTGGATGCAGAAAATCTGAAACTTAAGGTTAATACAGAACAATTTTTAGCCAGTTTGTGCGACTATCCCCTGCAAGTTAAAATTGCTTTTGCTAACTGGAAAAACCCGAGTATCGGCAAGTTGGATGCTGAACTTTACGATCGCGGTTATGAATTAATTCACGTTCCGGGCGGTGCTAATAGTGCTGATGGTAAGATGATTGCCTTTGGCGCTGCTATTTTATATCGATATCGGGATGTGCGACAAGTTTTTGTCTGTTCTTCGGATGGTTTGTTAAATCATCTTTGCAATCAGTTGCAAAATCAGGGAGTGACTGTGTTTCGGGTGCGCCGGAAAAATTCGGTTTTGTCTGTAGAAAACTGTCAGAATGGTGAGAGCAATCACTATTCTTGCGAAAGGGAAGAGGAAATCCCTAGTTTTGAAGAATTGGCTAGTCAAGTTGCAGAGTTGTTGAAGGCTGAACACAAATCTATTGAGGAGCGAATCGCTCGTTTTTCTAGTGTGGCTGAGCTTTTTAAAGAGCGCCAGACTGTTGTTTTCTCTTCTACAATTTCGCCAGCAGCACTGGCGGAGTCAGCACAAAACGAAGTTACCCCGGTGCTTGAAGCTTCTTTGGCGACCTTTGCTGTCAATCAAAATGTTGCGGAGCCAAATTTTCCCGAAATAATACCTGGTCTCAATTCAAATGCTATTGAGTCGCTGGATGTTTTTAAAACTATACTTGTAGAAATAATTGAAAATGCAAAAATTGAGTTAAAAGAGGATTCTATTTCTGTGGTCAAAATTAAGAAAGATTTTTTGGCAAAGTATCAATCTCATGCTGATTTAGTTGTGAAAAATTTTCTGGGTAACAAATCCAGTTTAATCAAATATTTGCAGTCGGAATCGGGCGTTTTTCAAGTACAATTAATCGGTCAGGAACATCAAGTGGCGATCGCCAAAAATTCCTCCACTTCAACAACTCATTCCTCTGCTGCCCTGGAAGCATCTCTAGTCAAAATTATCAGAGGATTAACTGCTCGCTCTCCCGGTAGTTATATTCCGATTAACCAGGTAGCTAGCGAGTTTAATAAGTTATACAATCAACCAATTACTAAAAAACTGCAATCGCTGAATTTGGGCAGCAATGTGATTGACTTTTTGCAGTCATGCCAAACTTTTAAAGTTAAAAAAAATGGTAAGACTTATCAAGTGGCGATCGCACTGTCAGCTCGTTGATGTGTTTAATAAATCAGGTTTTCGAGTCTTGTACCTAAAAATTTAATCTGTTATTAACCAAAATTTAAGACAAGCTTATTCTTTTATTATTTAATCTGTTATTAACCAAAATTTAAAACAAGCTTATTCTTTTATATCCCTTTCGTTGCCGATTTCAGTCTATCCTAGGTCGTAGATTTGCCAAGTCGGCTATTAAGGGAGAGGAGGAATATGAATTTTTTCACAGGACGTTGGCGACGTAGTTTTATAGTGGCATTAGCAGCAGCAGCATTTTCGCTGACTTTGATTAGTTCTGCTGTAGCTGCGGTAACACTAAATGGTTCGGGAGCAACTTTCCCTAAACCTCTTTACGATCGCTACTTCTCTCAGATGAGAAGTGCAAATCAAATTACTGTAAACTACGAAGGAACTGGCAGCGGTGCTGGTATCAAAGCATTAATTGCAGGCACTGTTGATTTCGCAGGCAGCGACGCGCTGATGACTGCTGAACAAATAGCCGAAGTAAAGCGCGGCGTCATGGCGGTTCCGACTGCTGGCGGCGCTGTTGCAGTTGTCTACAACTTGCCCGGAGTGACGAATCTGAGGCTAAATAAGGATGCCATGAACGGCATCTTTGAAGGCAAAATTACTCGCTGGAACGATCCTAAAATAGCGGGAATTTCTGGACAAGCTAAAAACTTGCCCAATACTCCAATTCGAGTAGCTGTGCGGGCAGACAGCAGCGGTACTACCTTTATTTTTTCTAACCACTTGCAGGCAACTGGTAGCACCATCAAAGCTGCCGCTCAGCCGAAGTGGCCAGACACCGCTGTCAGGGGTCCAGGAAACCCCGGCGTAGCTGCTTTGGTGAAAAATACAGCGGGTGCGATCGGCTACGTTCAAGATACTTATGCTCGGCAAAACAATCTCCAAACAGCGTTTATTCAAAATAAAGCTGGCCGATTTGTAGATCCTAGCTTGGCTGAAGCAGAGAAAGCTTTAGCAGGGGAAACATTCCCCGCAGATTTCCGCTTAGTAGAAGGAAATCCTAACGACGGTTATCCGATTGTTGGTTTGACTTGGCTGTTAATCTACAAACAGTATCCTGCTGCGAAAGCAGAGGCTATTAAAAAGATGGTTAATTGGGTGATGACTACAGGTCAAGGTATCAACAAACAGCTAGAGTTTACTCAGATTCCTTCAGCTACAGCTCAAAAGGTGGTTCAAACAGTTAATCAGACTGTGGTTGCTAGAGGTTAATTTGGGCTTTTCAGAGTTATGGATTTTGAGTTAAATGTATGGCTCAAAACTCATATTTTGTATAGCAATATTCCTGATGTATGAGTCCCAATAAATCTGTGCTTTTCCCGCAGTCCGGCAGGGATTTAAATCCCTGCCTCATAGCGAAAGTCCTCGCTATGAGGACTAATAATAATGACTTAGGTAACAAGTTCGGCACAGATTTAAATCTCTACCTTATACCGAAAGTCCTCAAGTCCTCGCGAAGGATAACTGGTAATTATAGACTATCCATAAAGTGGGTTTTTACCAGATTTATTTTGGGGAATTCCAACAGTTATCTTGAGAGGAATTGAGCTTTGAGGTGGGGGTTTAACCCCCCGCCGGACTATGGGAAGACGAGATGATGCTGCTGCCGGATAGCAGGATAAATGCGTACCCTACAAGCTGGTCTTTCGATCGAATATTTCGCTGTTTACGCAATAACTCGGCTATGATCAATCTTTCAAAAAAACAAAAAAAACAGACTCGACAACCTGCAGAAATAAATACAGAATTAGATTTGACAGATACTACGGGTGAAGGTCTATGGATGGAGTCAGGATTTACAATATTTGTATGGGGTTTTGCCCTAGCGACAGCGGGTACGCTGTTTTGGATAAGTGCGGTAATTTTTAAAGATGCTTGGCCAGCTATTAGCCATTTTGGAGTCTCATTCTTGTGGAATCCCAAGTGGGATATCGGCGAGTTGCAGTTTGGGGCTTTGCCGTTTATTTACGGTACTGTAATTAGTTCTGCGATCGGCATAATCATCGCACTTCCTTTAGGGCTGTCAGTAGCTATAGTTACTAGCGAGAACTTCTTACCCGTTTGGGTGCGATCGCCCTTGGGATTCATGGTTGAATTAATTTCGGCCATTCCCAGCGTGATAGTTGGGCTGTGGGGAATCTTTGTTTTGATTCCCTTTTTGTTGCCATTGCAGCAGTCATTGTTCGATAATTTCAGTTGGTTTCCCCTATTCAGCAGCGAACCTTTAGGCCCCGGAATGCTCCCGGCTGGAATACTGTTATCAATTATGATTTTGCCAACAGTAGCCGCCATCAGCCGCGATGTATTGCTATCTGTTCCAGTAGATTTGCGAAGTGCTTCCATGTCCCTTGGCGCCACCCGCTGGGAAACAATATTCAAGCTGTTATTACCAGCAGCTAGTTCAGGGATTATCGGCGCCACCATATTAGCATTGGGACGCGCATTAGGCGAAACAATGGCAGTCACAATGGTAATTGGCAACTCGATTCAAATTAACACATCCTTGCTCGCTCCCAGCTACTCAATTCCTGCTGTTTTGGCAAGTCAATTTCGGGAAGCTCTCGAACCGCTGCACATCGGCGCTTTGATGTATTTAGCCTTAATTTTATTTGCGATCACTTTGTTGGTAAATGCGATCGCAGTATTGTTAGTTCAGCTAATTGGCGCCAAGGGAGCTAAAACTTAGGAATGAGAATTAAATAACTTACAATGCGTGATGGTTCTTGTGGGATGGGCCCATGAACCCGTCCAGAAAGGGCGGGCTATAAGAGCCAAACCCACAGACTTGTGTAAATTATTTAATTCGCGATCCTTAACATCATCGAAAGCAATTTGGTCACAAGCCACGCTGCTAGATTTATCCCCTGGTTCAATCTCAAATCTAACATCTAAAATCCCATGACTCAAGCCCAAAAATTAGACAGCATTCTGGATGCAGAAATCAACAACCCCCTGTCGCTAAGCCGAACTCTTTTCAGCCGGGGAATGACAGCTCTCGCTTTCGCTCTGACAGCTCTCGCCCTGCTCCCTTTGTTTGCTATTTTATACAAAATTCTGGGGGAAGGACTCACACATTTGAGCTGGGAAGTGCTAGTGTCTCTACCAGCACCCGTCGGAGTTGAAGACCAGCCCAACGGCTTTGCAAATGCGATTATTGGCACAAGTTTAATGGTAGGAATTGCGACATTAATCAGCGTACCCATAGGCGTAATGACGGGAATATTTTTGTCTGAGTTTGGTAGAGAAAACAAAGCGATAGCCAATAGTATTCGCTTTATCACCGTCATTCTCAGCAGCGTTCCCTCGATCGTAATTGGCGTCTTTTCCTACGCCCTAATTGTCGTTACCACCAAAGCATTTTCATCCTTAGCAGGCGGTTTTGCCCTCGGCATCATCATGCTTCCAGTGGTTGCTCTGACAACAGAACAAGCATTAAAATTAGTGCCTACTTCTTACCGCCTCGCTTCTGCTGGTTTGGGAGGCGGACGCTTTCAAACTATGTTTCGCATTATCATACCCTCAGCACTTCCAACTATTACCACAGGTATTTTACTCGCTGCTTCCCGGGCCGCAGGTGAAACCGCGCCGCTGATTGTAACGGCGTTGTCGAGTCAATTTTGGCCTCCTTTAGTTGATAAGTTGGGCGAGATAATGCAGTCTCCTATAGGTGCAGAAACTATCTCAAAACTCCAAGAAATTCCCGACACACTGCTGACTCCGACTCCTTCTATGTCAGTATTAATATATAGCTACGCCAGCTCTCCTTACAAAGAGCAGAACGAATTGGCGTGGACTGCTGCCTCTGTCCTTTTGGGTATGGTTTTAATTGCTAGCGTCGCATCCCGTACAGTAACTCAGAAACGCTTACAAAACCGATAAACCCATAACTCAAGTGCATCTATTCGTCAAATATTAACACTCTAACCAGGTAAATAATGAAACCTCAAGCTAACTTGAAATCCGAAAATTATACAGATCAATTCCTAGAAGATGCCACCCCGGAAATTGACCCCAATGCAATGCCAGCACTGCGGATTCAGGACTTGAGTTTTTATTACGGAACTCACAAAGTCTTAGAAAATTTATCGATGAATATCCCTCACCCGCAAATTACGGCGATTATTGGCCCTTCAGGTTGCGGCAAATCTACCTTTCTCAAAGCTCTCAACCGGATTGGTGAATTGGAGGGAAAGGTTCAAATTAAAGGAAGAGTAGAGTTTTTTGGACAGGATATTTACAGCCAGAAAGTAAACATTAATAGTTTGCGCCGTCAAATTGGGATGGTGTTTCAAAGACCCAATCCTTTTCCGCTTAGCATCTACGATAATATTGCTTATGGGGTGAGGATTTTTGGTCGCAAAAGCAAAGCAGAATTAGATGAAATTGTGGAATCTGCACTCCAAAGTGCGGCGCTTTGGAATGAAGTCAAAGACGATTTGAAGAAATCGGCTCAGGGGATTTCGGGGGGACAGCAGCAGCGACTTTGTATTGCTCGCGCTTTGGCTGTGAAGCCGAAAATTTTGCTAATGGATGAACCTTGTTCTGCTTTAGATCCGATTTCCACGATGAAGATTGAGGAGTTATTTCAGAGTCTGCGGCAGCAGTTAACTGTTGTGATTGTGACGCACAATATGCAGCAGGCTGCTCGTGTTTCTGATTACACGGCATTTTTTAATACTGACGAAAGTCGCATCGGCCACCTGGTTGAATTTGGGCCGACAAGTCGGATTTTTACTTCTGCAAGCAATTCGAGTACGAGGGATTACATTCAAGGCCGTTTCGGTTAATTTACATCTTGAACCTCTTTCAGAACAGGCTTTCGGGCCTGTTCCACAACAGACAAATATTTTTGTGCAGCCCGGAAAGCCTGCTATAGTTATGTCTTCAGAACAGGCTTTCCGGCCTGTTCCACAACAGACAAATATCAGCCCGGAAAGCCTGCTATAGTTATGTCTTCAGAACAGGCTTTCCGGCCTGTTCCACAACAGACAAATATTTTTGTGCAGCCCGGAAAGCCTGCTATAGTTATGTCTTCAGAACAGGCTTTCCGGCCTGTTCCACAACAGACAAATATTTTTGTGGATCTGGCATCTTGCCTGCTATATTTATGTCTTCAAAACTGCTGAAGCGAGAGTTGGGTATTTTCGGCGCTACTCTCATGGGCCTGGGATCAATCGTCGGTACCGGAGTATTTGTGAGTATCGGCATTGCTGCGGAAGTTGCTGGGCCGGGAGTGATTTTGGCTGTAGGTATTGCGGCTTTTGTTGCTGTGTGCAATGGCCTTAACAGCGCTCAATTAGCAGCAAATCATCCTGTTAGCGGTGGTACTTATGAATATGGCTACAAATATCTCAATCCTTGGCTGGGTTTCACTGCCGGCTGGATGTTTTTGTTAGCGAAAACGGCTTCTGCGGCTACTGCTGCTTTGGGTTTTGCGGGGTATTTTTTAAATGCAGTTGGTGTAGCCGATCGCACTTACCTGATCCTAACAGCTTTAGTCGCCCTCGCCACCCTCACTTTCATTGTATTGACGGGAATTAGGCGATCGAATATTGCCAATACTGCCATAGTCTCAGTTACACTTTTATCCTTAGCGGTGTTTGTTGCTGTCGGTTTGCCAGAGGTAAGGTGGGAAATGACCGCGCTACAGAATCATAGCTCGATCGGCTCCATCTTCCAGGCCACCGCCCTGATGTTTGTCGCTTATAGCGGTTACGCCCGCATCACCACAATGAGCGAGGAAGTGCGGGAACCGAGGGAAACCATTCCCAAAGCCATAATTTTCACTTTGGTGCTGACAATGCTGCTTTACGTCGGGGTAGCAGTAGTTGTCGCCGGCGCGGGGGAACCAGATAAATTGTCGTTACAAATAGGCGGTACGACTGCACCTTTGGAAGTCATCGCCCGCAGTTTCCGAATTCCGGGAGTTTCTCAACTGCTAGCCGCCGGCGCCATTACCGCTATGTTGGGAGTCTTGCTGAACTTAATTTTAGGGCTGTCGCGCATCTGGCTGGCGATGGGGCGGCGTCGGGATATGCCGAGAGTCTTGGCGCGCCTGAATCCAGAGGGGACAACTCCCTACATGGCTGTTGTGGTTGTCGAAGTTACGATCGCACTTTTAATCCTCGTCGGCGATGTCAAAACCACTTGGTCATTTAGCGCTTTTAGCGTTTTGATTTACTACGCTATCACCAACCTCGCCGCGCTGCAACTTTCCCCCGCCGAAAGGCTTTATCCGCAGTGGTTGGCTTGGGTGGGTTTGGGGAATTGTCTGTTTCTGGCTTTCTGGGTGGAGAGGGAAATTTGGCTGACAGGATTGGCATTAATTGCCACCGGTTTAATTTGGCGGGCGATCGTCCGACTCCCGGCGAAAAACTAGAATTGTGATAAATTGAAACAGCATTCCGCATTGTAGAGGGCCATGCCCGATCGAACCCCCTTGCTGGCGACTCAAGAATCTCCCGCATTCAGCGCCATCAGTCGCTATATCACTCAAACCCTAATTACCATTCAGCAACAGCATCCCGAATGGATAACTGAAAAATACAGGAAAACCCCCTGGGCCAAACCTGATTTTCAGTCACTTTTGATTGGAAAATTGACAAAAAGTTTCAGCGTAGCCAGCGATACAGATTCCTTGCTGCTGACTGCGAAAAAATACCTACAAATTCTGCTGATTCCAGAGTTCGTTAATTCACCTCAATTCAGCAAATTATGTGCCCAAATTCAGCAGCTAGCCAAATCTCAAACAGCACCAGCTAAATCAGAAAAATCAGTTTCGTCAGAACCTCCAACTCCAACAGCCAATCAACCAGCCCCGCTTCCTCTCGGCATTGCTATCTTGCTGCTAGATGTCGAAAACTTGCAACTCACCATCGAAACCGAAAAATTCCTAGAGGGAATTTGCCACTATCCCATCCAAATCAAAGTTGCCTTTGCCAACTGGCGCAGCATGGGCAAAAAAGATGCCGAATTTCACCAGCGCGGCTATCAACTAATTCACGTCCCCCCCGGCAAAGACAGCGCCGACTTAAAAATGGCTACAGTCGGCGCATCGATTTTCGTACATTATCCCACAGCCAAAGAGATTTTTGTCTGTTCTTCCGATCGCGCCCTCACTCACCTCAGCAACACACTGCAAGCCCACGGATTAACCGTATTTCAAGTCCGCAAACAAATAGATAAAATCATAGTTTTAAACAGCAAAACCGGACAAGTGGAAACCCATTCCCTTGTAACCACACCGGAAATTACACCCCTAGAACAATTAGTTATCCAACTAAAAGAATTAATCAAAAAAGAGCAAAAACGCACCTCAACTCAGTGGATAAAAGTTTCTACTGTTTCAGCTTTATTTAGGGAAAATTACGGCTTAGTCCTCAATCAAGTTGTTGCCCATCATTTGCTAGGTACTAAAACCAGGGATATCTTTCTCAAATATCCCACCGATTTTGTCCTTCACAAACCCTCCGAAGTTTCTCAAACTTATGTCACTCTTTTTGAAGTGAGATTATCGCCCCCACCGCCAATACTTAGCCAAGAAATTCTGAATAACCACCAGGCAGCACCTGCAAGTTTGACAGAAATTAATTCTCTGGAAGACTTGGAAAGAGCTCTTGTCAAAATCGTAGGCGACTTAACAGGCAACTCTCCTGAAAATTCTGTATTTCTCTCCAATGTAGGCAGCGAATTTCACCGACAATACGGCAAACAAATTACCCAAATAATTAAAGATTTTAATCTCGGTAGGAAATTTACTAAAGTTTTGCAATCCTGCGCTTCCCTCCAGCTTAAAAAAGCCGAAAAAGGCTGGCAAGTTTCCCTTCATTAATATTATTGGTTGTTGATTATTGGTTATTGGTGATTTGTTATTAGTTATATCGTTTCTGGTTGCATCGGAATAATATATTTGGATGATGTCGCGTGCGTGCGTCCACAGCGAACGAGCGAAGACGAGCGCACAGCATAATTCCGATGCCACCGGACATGATATTATTTGTTATTTGTTATTTGTTCCCCATGCCCAATTCCCTGCGCGGGCCAATTCCCAATTCCCCATTACTAGCAACTTGAGTTATCATACAATCTGGACGTAAAGAAATGTAAAGGGATATGCACGACAAAGTTGTGGTTGTGGTGGGTGCGACGGGCGGCATCGGTTCAGCGGTGGCCCGCAAACTTGCTGATGCGGGTGCGAGGCTAGTGCTCGCCGCCAGAGACAGCAGTAAGTTAGACGCTTTAGCTAGCGAACTTTCAGCAACAGAGGTACTGTGCGTGCCCACAGATATCACCGATTTACCGCAAGTCGAGACGCTGATGCACAAAGCTGTGGAACATTTCGGACAAATTGATGCCCTTATAAACGCCGCTGGTGCCGGAATTCTCAAGCAGTGGAACAAGTTAGAACCCGCTGATTTAGATGCAATGCTTGACTTGAACTTGAAAGGCAGTTTTTACACGTCTCAAGCAGCGGCGAATGTGATGAAAGAGCGCAAATCCGGCCATATTTGCAATGTCATCGGGATTTTGGGCAAGCATTCGATGGCGATGGGAACGGCTTATTGCGCTTCAAAGTTTGGGGTAGTTGGTTTCAGCAAGTGCATGGCAGATGAGCTGCGACGCTACGGCATAAAGTTTACGCTATTCTATTTTGGCGGTGTGGATTCTCCGTTTTGGGATAATGTGAGTTTGAAGGTAGACAGGTCAAAAATGCTGACTACCGAAACTGCTGCAAATGCGATTATGTTTGCTCTTTCGGCTGACCCGCAAGCTGTGCCGATGGAGATTAATATTCAGCCGGAAAGTCATTTGTTCTTTTAGCGATTGAGGAGTGATTTGAAGGCATTCGCGATGCGGCAGCGGAAGCCCAAAGCCTGAAAAATTATGACATCTTTAAGTTTGAGAAGTTGCGCGGAACCTAATTGTGTAGGGGCGCCTCGGCACACCTTACCGCTTGATGAAGACCTCGCGGCGAAATCCAAGTTATCGCAGACACCGAGTTTCTTTTAATTGCCGACCTATTTCTGCCTTCAGGGGGAGTTAGGGGATTCAATTTTTACGTTATTATTAATCCGGCGCACAAAAAAAACATGAAAAATATCCATTCCTCAATTCCCCCCTTGCATTTTCCCACTGAAAATCAGCCGATTATCCATTTTTCACTTTCCATTTTCAATTATTGATTATGGAGTTCGATCGCATTCACTTTTACGTTGAAAATGCTAAAATATCCCGCGACTGGTTTGTCAGCCGCTTAGGCTTTCAATCAATAGCAGGTTATGCCAACAGTCACAGTCACACTGAGGTTGTCAGCAGCGGCAATGTATGTTTTGTTTTATCTTCGCCCCTAACTTCTGCTAGTCCCGCTGCTAGTTGGTTGAAGTTTCATCCTCCAGGGATTGGCGATGTGGGTTTTCGGGTAAAAAATATCGAATTAGCGGTAGCTAGAGCGGCTGCCGAAGGCGGTAAAATCCTGGAACCGATTCAAGAAGACCTAAACGAAGGAGGCTATTTTAAGCGGGCAAAAATCGCTGGTTGGGGAGATTTAAGCCACACGCTGGTTGAGCGAATTGGCGGTCATTCACGACTATCGGCTTCTCCTAAGCTGCCGGTGTTTACCCTAATCGACCACGTAGTGTTAAACGTTGAATCTGGCGATTTGTCAAGTGCTGTTAGTTGGTATCAAAAAATATTAGGTTTTCAACCGCAGCAAAATTTTGACATTCAGACTCAGAAGTCGGCTTTGCGGAGCCAAGTTATGGTGCACGCTGAAGGTGGGGTGCAATTTCCGATTAATGAACCGGCATCAGCTAATTCTCAAATTCAAGAGTTTTTGAGTGCAAATCGGGGGCCGGGTATTCAGCACATGGCTTTGCAAACTAATAATATTGTGCGGGTTGTTGCCGATTTGCGATCGCGCGGTTTGCCTTTTCTGCCTGTTCCTCCAACATACTACTCCGAATTGCAGCAGCGGCAAAACTATTTGCCCGCAGATTGGCCAGCAATTGCAAGTTCTGAAGTTTTGGCAGATTGGCAAGAAGATACTCCCGCAGCGATGCTGCTGCAAATCTTTACCCAGCCAATTTTTGCAGAACCGACTTTCTTTTTCGAGATTATTGAGCGCCGAGTTAGTTTAGTTAACGGCATACAGGTGCAAGCAGGAGGTTTTGGGGCGGGGAATTTTAGAGCTTTGTTTGAGGCAATTGAACGCGAACAAATGAAGAGGGGAAGTTTGATAGATGATTGACAAAACTTTCACTTTTTAGGTCATAAAGCCGTGTTAATCAGCACTGCGATATCTTTCCACCCGTAGGCAATTTCTTTGAGTGCAACTCCTGCTCTACTTGTTTGCTGTTCGTCTACTTTTTCACCTCCTAAGAATTCATAAAACCTGTAGGCTGGATTGTCTCCTAGTACCCAAACTAGCATCGAGTTCAAACTTAATTCTGCCAATTTAGTGGCAACTGTTCTCACGAGTTGCCGTCCGATTCCTTGACGCTGATATTCCTCCAAAATATAGATGGCAAATAATTCTCCTTTATATATATATTTGCCCGTGCGCTCGCAACCACCCGCAGCAAAACCCACAATTTCTCCCGATTCATTCTCAGCAACGCAGACAAAAACCCCAGTATTTTTGACGTTGACCAGGATTTCTTGCCAACGGCTTTCTGCTTTTTCATAGGACTGTTGCGCGAGGTAATCTGTCGGTACAATTTTTCGGTAAGCTGTCCGCCAAGTATCTAGATTAACCCGTGCGATTGCAGGTGCGTCAGCGATTTTAGCTTCTCTCACAATCATCAGAACATACTCCTTTCGGGCCCTGAAATTCTCTTTTCAAATCTAGGCAAACTATACGATCGCGCCCTTCTAGTTTAGCTCGATACAGGGCTCGATCGGCTTGTCCAATTAACTCCTCGATCGACAAACCAGCAGCAGGTACAGTAGTAGCGATTCCCATACTGAGAGTTATAAACTTACTTACCTTGGAAGCAGCATGAAAAATTGCCGCAGCTTTCAAATCCCTGCGAATTGATTCAGCTACCCGCTTTGCTCCTTGCACATCAGTTCGCGACACAATTACCGCAAATTCTTCGCCGCCGTAGCGGGCGGCTAAATCTCCTGCCCGCTGAGCGTTGCTAGCTAAAATCTGGGCTACTTGTTTTAAACATTCGTCGCCTCCTTGATGCCCGTAACGATCGTTGTAAAGTTTGAAAAAATCGATATCGCACAAAATTAAAGACAGCGACTCTTGTTCTCGCTCCATCAACTGCCATTCTAACTCCAATTTTTTGTCAAAACAGCGGCGGTTGGGAATTTGAGTCAATCCATCCACCGCAGCGAGCCGCTGCAATTCCATGTTAGCTGCTTGTAATTCTAATTTTGCTTGTTCTAAAGCTAAATTTTGCCGAGCTAATTCTTCACTTTGCCGTTTTTCTTGTTCGTACAAAAATCGGATTGAAGCTTCAGCTTCTTGCAATTCTTGCTCCGCATATTTGCGCTTGACAAATTCTCCTAATTGAGAACTTACCACAGCTATGATCTGAAGTAAATCTTGATCCGGTTGCAGTTCTTCCCGGCAAAAAAAAGTCATTACTCCTACAACTTGGCCTTTAGCGTGAATGGGGAAACCGAATCCCGATCGCAGTCCCGCTGCCTCGGCCAAGCGCGATCGCACGAAATTGCGATCGGCCACAATATCGGTAATCCACTGCGTAGAACCGCTTCTGGAAACCGCTCCGGGCAAACCCTCACCCGCCGCCAAAGTAATCTGCGGGTCGTTTTCGGCAAACTCGCTAACTTCTTCCCCTGGCTGCCAAACTGCCACCCGCCGCCAACAAGGAGTTTCCTCGATCGGACAGCAGAGCTGCAGGCACCAAAGCGGCTGTTTTTCAGATTTTATTTCCGCACCCAATCTAGTGTCTGTCTCCGCCTCTGCAGGCGTCCAAAGCTCGCCCAGATCCCACCCAAAACTTTGGCAAATAGCTTGCAAAATTCTCGGAGTTGCGTTATCTAGAGAACTTGATTCTGACAGGATATGAGTAACAGCATACTGTGCTTCTTGACACTTTTTTATGCGTTGTTGCTTGGTAATGTCTTTGCCGATATAAACAAAATCTTGTATAACCCCGCTCTCTGTATCCTTGCTTCCTATGCTTGTCTCGAAAGTAGAGCATGAAAACGCGACAATCAGCTTTAAACCTATTTTCGTTTGGCAAGCTACTTTTACTTGAGGCCAATATTGGCTTTTAAGTGCAGGAGGTAGCTGGCTGACTTTGCGTAACAATTCCTCCTCTGCCGTAATCATGGATATGGATTTGCCGATTAATTCCGATTCGGTATATCCAAATAATTGCTGTGCAGCTTGATTCACTTTTTTGATTTTACCCGATGTTCCTGTTACGAACAAAACATCACCTAGGGAATTAATAATTTTGTCAATATAATCGCCAGTCGCAGCTAAATAATCGGCTTTAATACTGTTTTCGTTGGCCGCCTGAACCATGCTTTGCTGAGCTGCAATGCTATCTGTCACATCTTCGCATAAAATAATCAATCTGTCACCGTTGGCTTGTCCCTTATAACCAAAAATGTACAAATTTAGATACAAATAAGATCCGTCTTTGAGAACTCGCGTAATTGATTTTAACTGAAAGTCTTGCTCTCGTTCTTCAATAATGCCTTCAAGGATTCCTTCAAGTCCGATCAGTTCAGGAAAACTATCGCGCACGTCCTTTCCTTCGGCTGCTTCCTCATGAATGTAGGCAAAATCTTGCACTTTCAAAGATATTTCTTTAATCTTAAGTTCCCGATCGACTGCGATGTATTCAATCCTGCGTAAGGATAACAGCTTATAAAGAAGAATATTCATACTTCTTGGGCTGCTCTCTACAGTTAATGTTGGAAGTATTTCGTTATTGTAGAGCATCACTCTCCAAGGTTAGCAGGTAAAGTTAGTTGTTGTTTGGCTGCTATTTATCACGGGAATTTTTACACTGGCGGATGTCATCACTTGTTACCGCTGGCTAATTTATGGAAACAGTACAGTTTAGATTCTCCAAGCAGTTTTTGTTTATTTTAATCAGATGGCAAAATATTAATTGAACCAACATTTTTTGAGAAAACGAAGTCAAAATCAGCCTCGATTGAGGTTGATTTTTATGAACAATATGTAGTGGTTTACACTATTTGTGTGGCCCATTTTAATTTTAAATTCCCCGATATAGGTGATAACCGCTCAAGTTGAGGAACAGCACAGTTTAATTCAAATTTTTGCTTTAATTAGCACCATTCCTATAGACCTTACCTCCCCTGGGTATTTGTGTCAATTTTTGTAAAGAAAGTGTTACCTTTAAATGATATAGTATCGAAGGATTTGTATAAAAGCTTAAAAATACTCTGCTAAATGCTGAGACTTATTACCGACTTTGACGGCCCGATTATGGACGTGTCCGATCGCTACTACCGAGTTTACCAGCAGTGTCTCGCCGAGACTCAGCGTTCGGGCCAACCAGTGCGCGAACTCCCCAAAGCCGAGTTTTGGGACATGAAGCGCGCGCGGGTTCCCGAAACCGAAATCGCCATCCTCTCAGGATTAGATGCAGCCCAAGCCCGCGATTTTGCCCAGAAACGCCGTCAAACCGTCCACACCCTACCCTACATGATTTACGATCGACCAGTTCCCACCGCTGTGGAAACTCTCGAAAAGCTGCAGCGCGCTGGAGTAGACTTAGCGGTGATGACCATGCGCCGCGTTAGGGAACTAGATGAAGCCTTCAACCGCTGCAATTTAGGGCAATTTTTCCCAGAAAACCGCCGCTATTGCCTCCCCAACGATTACGTTAAAACCGGGGATGTCAAAGATAAGCCCCTGTTGATGGCAAGAGCTCTCGCCGAACTGCCGCCGGCTTCTGACACTTGGATGGTTGGCGATACGGAGGCAGATATCGTAGCAGCAAAAACGCACGGTGTCAAGGTAATTGGTGTTTTGTGCGGCATTCGGGATCGCACCCAACTAGAAATGCACCAACCGGATTTAATTGCTAACAATTTGAGCGAAGCAGTGGAGATTATTTTAGATAGTCAGTAGTCAGTTGTCAGTTTTCAGTTTTCAGTTGTCAACCATCAACAGTCATTAGTTATTGGTAATTGTTAATTGGTAATTAGTAATTGCTAATTGGTAACAATCAACTAACTACTAACACCTAAAACCTACGAACCAAGCAATAACAATTAACCAATAACAATAATTAACCGCTGTCAACTGTCAACTGTCAACTGACAACTGACAACTGACTATCGCAGAAAACCGCTGACCAGCCACAGAATTAAAAACGTAAACAAAGCGATAAATTTCTCTGTTGTTATAAATGCCGGACTGACCAAAGAACCCAAAAAGCCTCCCAGCAACAAGCCTATAACCAAGCCTGCCACAGTCAGCAGCACGGCGCGACCAAATTTTTGTTCCTTGCGATTAACAAAATAAAGACAAGAGCCGACCCCAAGTGCCAGAGTCAACTGTAGTAAACCATCATTAGCCGCCGGATAAATAGTCAGTCCGCCTAACCCCACATACACCCCAGCCGGCCACAAAATGTCCGATCGACTAGGAGTATCGATTAGCCGCTGCAACCAAGCTGGGCTGCCACTAGGAGGAGACGGAGTAAAGCTTGGGGGTGCGGGAGTCAGCCGTTCGGGAAAGCGGATGCGTTCGGGTACTTTAATTTTACCTTCCTGTCGCTGCCGCAGGCGATCCATGAGGATCGCGTCGTAAGCGGCTTCGAGCAATTCCAAACGTTTCTTGTCACCGCTGTACTGCTCAGCTAGGCGCGTGCGGGCCTCTTGCACTTCATCAAAGGAAGCATCTTCATCGACTTCAAGAAGTTGATAGGGAGTTGGCTCACTCATGGTAATAACCCGCTGAAGACTCTCGTTATAGAGCAATCTTAACAAGAGAGGAAAGCGGGGCGGGGGCTCTGCCGCTTTCCCAAAAGTTTTGCTGCTAGTTTTTAGTGCTTTAAAACAGGAACCAGCAAACCTTACGAAGGTAGAAACTAGAAGGCATTTGGCATTCGTAAATAAAAAATAATGAATCCAAAGATTTTTATTTTTATCTGGGCCGTCTAAAATTTTACCTTCTCCCAAATGCCCTCAGAAGGAACTTGTCCTGCTGGCACTCACAATTCCCGACCACTGGACTTTTTTAAGTCGATCGCGGCGGTACGAAAAAAAGCGAGCCGAGTCAGAATAAGTACAGAAAGGAGCGATCGCCACTTGAGAAAGATCGATTCCCAACTGCTGCAATTGCAGAGCATTGCAGAGGCGAACATCCAAGCGTACCTTTCCCGGTTCTGGATCGGCCAAGACAGGCGTTTCGGGGAGTTGGTGCAAAAACTCTAGCATGCCGTCGGCTGTTGCACTAACGGCACTCAAAGGAGCAATGGTGGCTCCCAGTTCCGCTGCCACTTCCACAGATACCTGGTAAACCTCTCCAGCGATCGCCGGCCCCATAGCAATCTTCAGATTTTCTAGTTGACTGCCTTGTGCCACAAGTTGAGCGATCGCCTCTGGTAATATCTTAGCAGCAGTCCCGCGCCAACCCGCGTGAACTGCCGCAACCAGTCCCGTGCGATCGTCAGCAATCAGCACCGGCACGCAGTCAGCCGAGCAAACCCACAACGCCTCCAATTCTCGCTCTGCCACCAAGCCATCAGCCTCAGCATAGCTTGAGGCAGCGGTTTCCGGGCCCGGAGCCGCAACCGGGGACAACTCAGTGGTTTTAAGTACCGCATTGCCGTGTACCTGTTGGAGTCGGTAAACCTTAGCTCCAGGTTCGAGAACCTCCGTCAGATCGATCGGCCCCTGGGGCGAGAAATCGCGAGTAAAAAAGCCGTGAGACCAGCGAGAAAGCAAGCTGCAAGTCAGATAGGGCAAGCCTTCAGAACTCTGCCAGTCCCAACTGATACCGTCAGCCCCTCCGGCGCACTCAGAGTCTGGAAAATTTGTCAAGCGATCGCCAGCTACAGTCATGAAACCTATCCTTACCCAAGCGAATCATTTAGCTTGTATTCTAAACAATCAACAATTTTGTCTGCGAAGTTTAAAGATCGGGCCGGGTTTCAGGAAAAAATCGCGATCGGTCGGCGGTTTGAGGACGACCGACGGCGCCGAAATTTTGCATGACCCGAGAAATACAGGCAACTAATTAACATAGAGGAACGCCAAAGCGCTATCATCAGTGTGGCCGTCACAGACTTCTAGGCAAGTGCCATCGGGATCAAAAACACCGGATATCGATCGCGACTGAATGCGTAAGGCATTTGAGCTTGTTCTATTAGCAAAAAAAATTGCCTCAAGCCCGGTAAAATCAGTTAGGCCTGTATATAAAGACAAGGATGGCCATACATTCGATCCCGACCAAAAAAATGGGATACAAGCCTCCCCCTTCTAAGGGGAATTTCGGTTCGGAATCTCTCAGCGAGTTGTTTGAATAAACAGCACCGCATTTATTCAGGTTAGCTCTACAATGGTTGTATGTTAAATCTCACCTACGAATACAAGCTCATTCCTACCGACGCGCAACGCCAAACTTTCGACCAGTGGCTCAATATTTGCCGCAAGGTCTACAACTTTGGATTGCGAGAACGAAAAGATTGGGTTAATTCTCGTAAGTGTGATATCAACTCGTGCAGCATTAAGCAGGAATACATTATCCCGGATGATGCACCGCGTCCAACCTTTGCCCGTCAATGCAAATCATTGGCCCAAGCAAAGAAGTTAATTCCTGAGTTGAAACTGCCTCACACCCATGTCTTGCAGCAGGCGTTGCGCCAACTAGAGGCAGCGTTTGTGGCGATGTGGGAACGAGGACACGGTTTTCCTAGATTCAAAAAGCGGATGCGCTCATTTGTGTTCCCTCAATTGAATCTAGAATCCGTTAAACGATTTGATGGTGCCGATTGGGTCAACCTGCCCAAGATAGGCCCGGTAAAAATGCACCTGTCGCGTCCAATCCCTCAAGGCTTTGATGTCAAGCAAATTCGCGTTGTTAAGAGGGCTTCTGGTTACGTAGCCATGCTCAGTTTGCAATGTGATGTCGCAGTGCCTCAAGCCTCACCTTCAGGGCATGGATTAGGGATTGATTTAGGGTTAAAACATTTTTTGGCAACTTCTGATGGTGAATTGATTGATAGACCTAGATTTTTTGTGGATGGACAACGCAAGCTGAAATTGCTGCAACGTCAACTCAAGCGCAAGAAAAAAGGTTCTAGGAAGTTTCGTCAAATTCAACACCAAATAGCCTTGCACCACGAATACATCTCGAACAGCCGCAAAGACTTTCATTTCAAAACCGCACATCATTTATGTACCTGGGCCCAAACAATATTTGCTGAGGACTTAAACCTCAAAGCAATGTCAGCCGGAATGATGAGCAAGCACACGCTTGATTCCGGGTTTGGTCAGTTCCTGAATATCTTGGGTCATGTTTGCTTTCAGCGAGGTGCATACTTTGCAAAAGTAGACCCAAACGGAACAAGTCAAACTTGTCCCAGATGTCAAACTCATACAGGCAAAAAAGAACTATCCGAACGGGTACATAGATGTCAAACCTGTGGCTATGAAACGAATCGAGATGTGGCAGCCGCGCAAGTGGTGTTGCAGCGCGGATATACAGCGGTTGGGCAAATCGCAGTGAATTTTGGGGAGGGCTAGCTACATGAGTAGTCCCAATGAACCAAGAATCCTCGTGCCTTCGGGCCGAGGAGTTGTCAATTCGAGATCCTTGTGCCCCCTGTTGAGTTGGGAAAAAAAATCGTGAAACCAGTTCCAGACAAGCAAATAACAGCCCCTTTGAACACCAAACAGCAAAAAAAGAACCCTACAGGCGTCCCGACTCGATCGCGCCTTTTGTCCGATCGCTCACTGCTGGTGGGACTGGGTTGCCTTGCCAGTCTGGGACTGCTCAGCAAAGGCGTAGTTTGGGCTCAAGCCGAAACTCCGCCAGCAGAACAAGCCGTCCCCGGCGCAGCAGACCTCCAGCCATTATTTGAAGCTCCTCTCCCGCCCCCAGAACCCTCATACAGCCAAGGGTCGCCAGAACCAGACCCTGCACCGCAGGCAGAAGTTCCGCAGTCCGAGCCTTTCGATGCCAAACCGCCGTCAGAGCCCGAGTACGCCAGCGAACCACCTCCGACCAAATACTATCTGCCGGAACCCGCGCTGATTCCCCTGCCCGAAGCGACGGCCCAGGAGCCGCCTTTTGAAGCGCCAGTTAACCCAGCGCACGCTGAAATCGACCACACAGACTACAGCGTTGGCGCTACCAGCGAGTACGAAGCGCCAACCAGAATAGAGTTTGCAGAACGATCGAACGGCTGCCAAGGAGTTGACGGTTTGTGTGCGCCTCCTCCTGTTTCCGAGCCGGTGACGGCAGATGCAGGAGAACCCAACTACAGACAGGAAACTCCGATCGCAGACGACCGTTATATTGCAGCCCCTCCTCCTCGAAATCGGCCAGAAAGCCTTCCGGGCGATGTTCGAGAAACTGTTGCGGGAAATAGTAGCGGGAATCCTGTGGGTAAACTCGGTCAAGCCGTTCAACAAATAGGAAGCCAGGTTTGGAGGGATTCAAACCCACCGGAATCTGCTTACGCACCCCCGCGCTACTCGGCTAACGCTGGATACTCCGCAGACACCGGCTACTCGGCTGCTAACATCGGCTACTCCGCAGACACTGGATACTCCGCAGACGCTGGGTATTATGCCGGATCTGCATCTTACGGCGGCGGCGCTCCAGCGCCCAGCATGGGACTCGGGCCCGTTCAAGTCGGTGCGGTTAGTGTCAGCAGCGGCAGCAATACCGGTTTTGCTTACTACAATCTCACGCCGCGTCCTGCAGGCCTGCCCGGAAATGGCAACACCAGCTTGCTGTTTCCGCTATCTATTGCTGCGGAAATTACTTCGCCGTTTGGGTGGCGGACTCATCCGGTTATGGGCTACGGCAGGTTTCACACCGGAACAGACTTGGGGGCGCCGATGGGAACGCCCGTACTGGCGGCCTATGCGGGTCAAGTGGCGATCGCAGATTGGTTGGGCGGCTACGGTTTGACTGTGGTTCTCAACCACAGCAAAAAGTCTCAGGAAACTCTCTACGGCCACCTTTCGGAACTGTTTGTGAAACCGGGAGAGTGGGTAAAACAGGGAGAGACCATCGGCCGCGTCGGCAGTACGGGAATGTCTACAGGGCCTCACCTCCACTTCGAGGTTCGGCAAATGACTGACCAGGGTTGGGTGGCGATCGACCCGGGCTCTCAGCTAGAATTCGCTCTGGCAAAAATGATCGGCACTTTGGAAACCGCCAAAGTACCCCAAATGCCGAAAATGGTGGAAATACAAACCGCTAGCGGACTCAAGGATTTGGAAAGCGATCTGCCTCAGCTTCCCCCTCTGCCGCTGGGAATGGACATCGAAGTTCACAACCTCCAGCCGCCATTCCCCGAACTGTTAAAAGCTGAGATTTCTAAGCCCAAAGATGCCCAAGCAGTCAAACCCAAAACTCAGAAGCAAGCTAGCAGGTAAAAATTGGGGATTGGCTAGATAAATTTTCTTGTGGAACGGTCGAAAAGCGCGCCCCACAAGAAAATTTATGTTTTGTGCAACGAGCTCGCGTGTTCGTTGCTTTTCCTCGTTACCGGGATCTTTCGGGTAACGAGGAAAAACTGATAAAAAATGGTAACTTGCAGCTTATGCTAATAGCGCAGCATTTGTGGGAATTAAGTTTATTTCTGATTATTCTAGTCGGCCCGATTCCCTTAAGCTTGTCTCTTGCCTTCGAGAATCAGAAAGAAAACAATAACTATTCATTTCCCCATTTTCTCCTCGTACTCCTGACGGGATGGAGCATTGCACAAGTTTGTATCGGCTTAATTTTAGGAAGTGCCGATCGACTAAATATTTCTGCGGTGATTGTAGCAGAAATTCTGATTTGTGCGATCGGCTTCATCCTGATTTATACAAAAAACCACAAAACTTTTACCTTGTCGCAGTGGCAGATTCCCCAACTCAAGCAACCTTTGGGCAAAGCAGAATCGCTAATTATTGTTGCCACCGCTGTTGCAGGAGTTGTGCTGTTGGAAACTCTCGCAACCAAACCCACAACCAATTATGATTCATTGTGGTTTCACCTGCCTGCGATCGCCCGATGGTATCAAACCCATTCATTTACATTATTAGATGCTGCGGGGAATTGGATTTTTGAACAAGAACAAGCCCGAGTATATCCCTACAATTGGCACGTTTTATCTGCTTTGTTTGTGCTTCCCTTCAAAGAAGATTTTCTGGCAGCTTTCCCCCTGCTAATTGCGTGGGTACTTGAGGGAATTGCAGTCTATCTATTAAGCATAAAATTTGGAGCAACCCGAATTCACGGTATGGCAGCAGCATCTTTAGTATTGACAGTACCGATGATGCTCAACCAAGTTAACACCATTCAGCCCGACTTACCGCTAGCTGCAATATTTACAGTCGGTTTGTATCTAGGTTTATCCTATCATAGCAGCAGAGCGCAATCGGAACTCTCCCTATTTTTGGCAGCCGCAGGAATGCTAGCCGGAATAAAAATCACTGGGATAGTCTATGCTGCCTCACTTTTAGGAGGATTAGCAATATTAGAACTTAAAAGATTCGCAGTTAATAAAAAATCCGCCCCAGCCAATTTTAGAATTCGCCACTTTATCAAACCAGTCTTGCTGTGTGGCATAGCTTGTTGCTTGCTTTTAGGAGGTTTTTGGTATGCGAGAAACTTGCTGCAAATCAATTATCCTGTCGGCGAAGTCGGCGCTCTTAAAGTTCCCTTAGAGCCTGTTTCCTTACCGTCTCCCATAGCTGCACCAATACCTCCGGTACAGCAGCAGCCCGCTTCGCCACTTCTAAAGATTTGGCAAAGCACTTTAGCAGCTCAATTTAATCCCAGCAATATTTCCCACTGGCAAACTGTCGGCTTACAAATTATCATTAGATTGCAACTGCCCTTTCTGGCGATCGCGCTTCAGGTATTGGCAGCACCTCTGGCTTTTATCCAGGGTAAAACTAGAATAATCAATCAAAATAATATTATTTTAATTATACTTCTCGCCAGCACGGGAATTCTCTATCTAATTACACCTTACACCTCCGGTACTGTCGGAGAGACGATCGGCCAACTCAGCCCTATACTCGGTTTTAACCTCAGATACGGATTTCCCTTTTTAAGCGTACTCGCCATCGCCGCCGCAGCTACAGCAACTCTCTTGAAAACTCAAAATAAATTTATTCTGGCAGTGGTTTTGGTTAGTGGTTTTTGCGGAATTACTAGCAACACAATTTTTGATTATATTAAAAATGCTTCTTTCACCGGAGATAGTATTGTTTGGGGGAGTTTGTTGATTGACAATTTGAAGTCTAACCCAAGAGAAGCTATTAATAGTATCTGGAAAATATTAGCTCCGAGTTGGCAATATATATTACCATATCCGCTATTTTATCTTGTGTCAGTGACGCTGGCTGCAATATTGTTGAAAATCAATCCCGGCTTAGGATGGCTGGATCATCTATTTCCCACCCGCAAGAAATCGATTTACATAGTGATAATGGGTGTCTGTATAGGATTGTTAGTAATTGGTCATTGGAGGGAAAAGCGAGATTTTGCACGCACCGAACTGTATCGCGGTATTTACGAATATATTGATAAAAATACAGTACCTGATGAAAGAATAGGCTTCTGTTTAAGTTCGCGCAGCTACCTGTTTTACGGGAGAAATTTGGACAGAAAAGTTTTATATGTACCGTTTAGAGCCGATCGACTTTCGGCATGGATTGACAAACTCCGGCAAAATAAAATTACGACTGTAGGATTCGGGCCCCTGACTGAGACAAACGCAGCTACCAGAAAAGCTTTATCTTGGCTGACAAGTGCCCAGGGCCCGCTGCAACCAGTTTTCGGGAAAGATTTTAATACTGAGTCGGTGCTGTATCGCTTGAAAAATTAAAAGTTATTAGTTATGATGAACCAAGCTAAAACTCTATTTTCAATTATTGTTCCGACTTACAATCGCCCCGATAAATTAGCGGCGTGTCTTCAGTCTTTTGTTGAAATTGAATATCCGCGCGATAAATTTCAAGTTATCGTGGTCAACGACAGCACCGAAATCTCTGTAGAAAATACAATTTCCCCTTTTCAAAATCAGCTAAATATCACCCTTCTGACACAACCAAACTCAGGCCCGGCAACGGCGCGAAATACTGGATCTTTTGCCGCAGAAGGCAAATTTTTAGTGTTTACAGACGATGACTGTACTGTGGGGACAGATTGGCTGCAAACTCTGGAAAAGCGATTTGGGGAAACACCAGATTGCTTAATCGGAGGTCGCACTGTAAACGCGCTGCCGGATAACATTTATTCTACTGCCAGCCAGCAACTGATCGATTACCTTTACAGTTACTATAATGCTATTGGCGATCGCGCGCAATTTTTCACTTCTAACAATTTTGCCCTTCCCGCTGAGGCTTTCCAAAAAATCGGCGGCTTTGACACGACTTTTTCTCTAGCGGCTGGAGAAGACCGGGAATTTTGCGATCGGTGGTTGCATTCGGGCAATGCCGCAATTTACGCTCCCGAAGTTATAGTCTATCACTCCCATGCACTAACTCTTGGCAAATTTTGGAAACAGCAATTCAATTATGGTAGAGGTGCTTTTTTGTTTCAGCAAATGATCTCGAAACGCGGGGCTCATGGGAAACTACAACATCCGTCATTTTATCTGAATTTGCTAGCTTATCCATTTTTCCACGCACCGGGCTTTCAAAAGCTATTAATTGCTGGCTTGTTTTTAGTTTCTCAGGCGGGAATTGCTGCGGGATTGTTTTGGGAGAAAAACCATTTTGTTGAGGAATAGAGTTGGATTATTGAACCGCAGAGAACGCAGAGAACGCAGAGAGAGAAGTAAGAGTTAGTAGGGTGCGTCTGCTTTGAGCCGTCAATTATTGATAAAATAATTCGCGGATTACGCACCCGACAAATTTATTCTTTAGTCCGCTTGAAGTGGACTTCGTTTGTCTAGCAGCGGTTTCAACCGCCGAGTTCGATCTTGGCTACGATTAAATAAATCCGTGTTCTGCTAAGAATTCGGGTGTAATTGTTCCCAAACTGTTGATTGTGGGGGTTTCTTCCCACGGTTCGGGATGGGATTTTGAGCCGCTGCGGAGAAATTTGGCGACATATTTGCCCAGAATATCTGCTTCTAAGTTTACTAAACTTCCCGGTTGCAAATAGCTGAGGTTTGTCTCGCCAAAACTGTGGGGAATTACCGCAACTTCAAACCAATTGCCGTCAGCATCGCAATCGGCCACGGTTAAGCTGATGCCGTTGACGGCGATGCTGCCCTTGGAAACGATGTAAGGTGCGATTTGACGTTGCCATCCCGAATTGGCTGCTGGTGGGGCAGTAAACCGCATCTCCCAAGCGTTGGCGGTTTGGGTTGATGTCGCTAAAGTGCCGATCGCATCTACGTGCCCGGTCACAAAATGTCCCCCCAATTTGCTACCGGCGCGCAGGGAGGTTTCTAGGTTTACCAAAGCGTCGGGGAACGATCCCAGAGTTGTCCGCCGGAGGGTTTCTGGGGAAGCGACGGCGACAAAACCTTGCGGTAGAACTTCCACCACCGTCAAACAGACTCCATCCACGGCTACGCTGTCCCCAATGGCTAAATCTTGTAAAATCTGGTAGGAGTTGTTTGAGGTGCAGGAAATTTGAAAATAATCGTTGCCTAGCGACTTCAGCTTTCCGAGAGATTGAATTAGTCCTGTAAACATAAGTATTTTTCCGTAGTCGATCGCTTATTTACATGAAACCATAGAGACAAACCAGAGACAGGAGGTTTTGCCGTCCCCCTGTCCCCCCAGGGCGGTTTCATTCTCACCAAAAACATGAATTTTGTAGGGGTAGTGCCCCCGTGCCTACCCCGCCACAGACGACTGTACAGGCGTTTGGGACATGGGGGCAGCCACGGGGGGCTGCCCCTACAAAAGAATGAAACAGCCCTGCCTCTCCCCCGACTCAATCTAAAATCTAAAATCTAAAATCTAAAATCGATAGTCCCAGATCGGTTGCAGATTCCGGCGAAGATCGAGTCATACTGGATTTAGGTGATCTATATGTCCAAGTTCTCTACTGCCTTACAGTTTCTTAATTCTATGAGGCCGATCGAATGATTGAAATGAAAGTCGCTGGAATTGCCTTAGATGCAGCCACGCGCAGTCCTATTGTCCTATTGAGAGACGCTACTGAGCGACGCGCTTTGCCTATTTATATCGGTCAGGAGCAAGCAAAGGCTATTATTAGCGCGATCGAAGGCCACAAGCCTCCTCGGCCCTTAACTCACGATCTGATGGTCAATTTCTTAGAGGCATGGAGTCTTACCTTGGAGCGCATAGTTATTCACTCGCTGCAAGATAACACGTTCTATGCCGTCCTGATCGTCCGTCAGGGAGAAGTTAAAAAAGAGATCGATGCCCGACCTAGCGACGCGATCGCCCTGGCCCTGCGTACGAACTGCCCCATCTGGGTGATGGAAGAAGTCGTCGCCGATGCTTCGATACCGGTCGATCGAGATGCTGACGAGGCAGAACGCCGGGCCTTCCGGGAATTTATCTCAAACCTCCGTCCAGAGGATTTGATCAAGAGAAGCGGCTTGGGCCCGGGCGAAACTTCCTAAACTTTATGCGCTATCGACGGTTTGGCAAAACGGAGTTGCACCTGTCTGTATTTTCCTTGGGAACCATGCGCTATTTGGCTAGTGAGGAAACTGCCTGTCAGACTGTACAGCAGGCGGTTTCTCAGGGAATCAATCACCTGGAAACGGCTGCAGGTTACGGTTGCAGCGAGGAATATCTCGGTGCGGCCCTTTCGGCTGGTTTGTCTGTCGATCGATCGCGCCTCCACCTCACTACAAAAATTTCCCCAACCGAGGATGCAGCAGCCGTGGAACGCTGCATCGACGCATCCCTCAAACGCCTGAATTTAGACTATATAGACTGTCTGGCAATTCACGGTTTGAATACTTGGGAACATTTGGCGATTGTGCGATCGCCCACAGGCTGCATGGAATCTGTACGCAAAGCCCTGGCTGATGGTCGCATTCGGCACGTCGGCTTTTCGACTCACGGGCCTCTGGATCTGATTTTGGCTGCAATCAATACAGATTTGTTTGAATTTGTCAATCTGCATTATTACTATTTTTTTCAGCGCAACGCCCCGGCAATTCAACTCGCCAAAGACAAAGATATGGGCGTTTTCATCATTTCTCCGGCAGATAAAGGAGGGCAACTCTACACGCCCCCGGAAACTCTCGCACAATTGTGCTCGCCTTTGTCGCCCTTAGAGTTAAACTATCGCTTTTTACTTAGCGATACTAGGATTGGGACTTTGAGTGTGGGCCCTGCAAATGCGACAGAATTAGAGCAACCCCTGAAATATTGCGATCGCGACTTTCCCCTCACCCACGCCGAAATCGCTGCCTTCGATCGGCTAGAATCGGTTATTGCAGCCACTTTGACAACCGACAAATGCAGCCAGTGCTATGCCTGTTTGCCTTGCCCGGAAAACATCAACATTCCCGAAGTATTGCGACTCCGCAATCTCGCCGTCGGGTGCGACATGACTGACTTTGGCAAATACCGCTACGCCATGTTTGAAAATGCCGGACACTGGTTTCCCGGCAGCAAAGGCAACCGCTGCACCGATTGCGGCGAATGTTTGCCCCGGTGTCCCGAAGAGTTAGACATCCCAACCCTGCTCAAAGATACTCACCAGCGACTGGGCGGCAAAGCAGGCAGGCGGTTGTGGGATTGAAAAAAAAGGTGAAGCAGGGAAAAGGCGATCGAGCGTATCTAAGTTTTGCAAGAATTACGCTAAACTTTGGTTTAAGTAAATTTACGATACAGTCGATCGATAAACTACTGAGTCTGGCGACTGTCTGCAAGAGCATCCCGATTTTGCAAAAAGCGTTTTCACAGGAGTGCGAGCATCCTGCACAGCCAAGCCTAAATATAAGTGCGATCGCTCCTGTGAAAGCACTCATTTGGATGCTCCCAACACACTTTAAATAGGAACCGACAGTATTATATGTAAAAACAACTAAATAACACAATCTGATTGAACAGCGAGAAACCGATTTTTTTGAGAAGACCCCTGTCATTTTCTTGATTGGTTGGCGGCGGCGAGAGGCAACAATTTTATGATGAGTGATTAACCGAACTCGATATAAAATCTAAAATCGTTCAACTGAGCGCTCACGCCGAAATCTAAAATCTAAAATCTAAAATCTAAAATTGATTGATTGCCTTCGAGATTAATTGATCGCCTGTCATCTACAACCGATCCCGCATCTACTACTATGGCTCAAACTCAGTTAAACGACAGCAAGCCAAATTGTCTGCAGCCAAATGAAGTTGCGACTTCCGAAAGATTTAAAACAGCTTTCAAGCCGTCCACTTACAACTTGTCCGTTACCAGAAAACAGTTAATTGGACTGCTGGCGTTACAAACAATCTTGCCAGTCGGACTAACGGGAACAGCACTTTGGCTAACATCGGCAGTTGGAAGCAACGAACTGCAAAATCAAGCTAAATCCGAACTGAGCCTTAGTGAAATTAACTACAATCTCCAACTCGATCGCGCCGCCGACCGTTTGCAAAACTCCTCTGACAGCCAAACGATCGCCCAAACAACCTTAGCTTACAACAGCGGAAATAAAATATCATCTTTGCAAAAATCTGTCAAGAAAATTCTAGAAAATCAAGTCAAAACAGGAGCAATACACAGTGCAGCTTTAGTGGGGAAAGATGGGAAGATAATTGTTAGCGTTAATCTCAATCAAGAGGGAAAAAGTTTTAATCCTCGCAACCTAGCCTATCAAGTATTAGCAAAAAAAGAGCCAATTACGGCCAGCAAAATTATGGCTAAATCTGAAAATCAGAAACAATTGCCAACTTTGCAACCGGGATTGAGCGAACGTATTCTTGTGAATTACTCAGAAATACCCGTAAAAAATCCCAAAAATCAGACTGTTATTGGTGCTTTATTTATAGGAAGAAATTTGAGCCAAATCCCGATCGTTGCCAGTAGCGAAATAGTCAATTCATTCGTCGGATTTGACGCTATTTATGCACCGCTTAATGAGGGCAAATATGTCTTGGTAAGTGGAAAAAGTGTTATGAAAAATCAACGGTTGCCCGACTTACAGTGGATGGACAGATCGCTACTGATCTCTGCACGCGCCGCCGATGGGAAACCAGTTGCTCAGCAAATAAAAATAGGGAATCAGGCTTATACAGTAGCTGCCAAATCCCTTGGCAATTTAGCCGGAAAACCCGCAGTAATTTTAGTGCGGGGCATCCCCAAAACCTCGATCGCAACTTGGTGGGGCAACAACTGGCTGCTGCTGGCAATGTCTGCGGCTGCCCTTGTCCCCTTAGCCTTGGGAGTTGCAGTCGCCCGCCGGATTGCCAAACCCGCTAACTCAAATTTATCAACAGCAGACGGGAATTGGCCCTCTAATTCCAGCGCCGAACCGCCGCAGCGTTCCCGGAATTTGGATCTAATTTATGACAATTTAAATTTCGGCGAATTCCCCGATCTATTTCCCAAAAAATCGAGTTTAAACGGTAAATTAGCGGTGGATTTTCGATATAAAAAAACTGCGGGCGATGGCCCCATCGCAAATCCCCACATCCCGCTCGCTTTCCAACCCCTAGCATTGCCCGCAAACTCCGTCTCAAACCAGTCGCGGCAGGCAAATACAGAACTAGAAAAAAGCGCGATCGCCTTAAATCTAGTCCAGGAAGCTTGGCAAGACTTAAATCGCCTCAACTGGGAATTGCAGCCAGAAATACTCGATCGCCAAAACACTCAAAAAGCCCTGCGAAAGAGCGAAGCACTGCTGCAAGCAATTTTAGACAACTCAACAGCAGTGATTTACATCAAAGATGTTGATGGAAAATACCTGCTCACCAACCGCCATTTTGACAATTTGTTCGACATCGCCAAAGAGCAAATAACAGGGAAAACCGACGCCGATATTTTTCCCGAAGATAAAGCAGCAGCCCTGCGAGAAAACGACCTAAAAGTTCTCGAATCCTCCTCGCCCCTAACCATCGAAGAAATCATCCCTCAAGACGACGGCCCGCACACTTATATTTCTCTGAAATTTCCCCTCTGCAACTCCGAAGGTAAAGCTTATGCAGTCGGTACAATTTCTACAGACGTGAGCGATCGCAAACTTGCCGAACTCACTCTAGAAAAAGCCAAAGCAGAACTAGAAATAGAAGTCGAACAGCGCACTCTATTCCTCAAACAAGCCAACGAACTCTTGCGGTTTGAACTCGCAGCCAGAGATTAAAGTCAGTGAAGGAGTCGCCTCCTCCACTGCTCTCCAAAACGGAACGTGATAGTTTCCCATCATTCCGCTCCTCAATAAAACGGCTGTTGTCATCAGTACGTCATTACCAACATATCGTTTTCCCAAGCCCAAAGGCTTGGTTCCACTGGTGGCTTAGGTTTAGCACTTTTGCAGCTAGATTTGTTACCAAGACTGCCATCATTGGCAGTCTTTGTGTCGTGGCAATGTCGATGGAGTAGCTGCCAATTATCATACGATTCCTTTCCACCTTTCGATTTGGGGGCGATGTGGTCAACCTCTATCGAATCTCCATCTTTGAAGTAGTTATCGCAGTGAGCGCATTTCCCTTTTTGTCGCTTGAGTAGTTTGGCTACTCTTACGGGTATTTCTGGGTGTACTCCCATTCTTGAACTCCAATATATCCAGTCACCGTCATAGGGTGATGCCATCCCTTTTACTTTTACATAGCGCTTTATTTCAGTGGAACTATGTTGTATGAGCTTTAGAGGATTGTTACCCTCTCCGGTTGCGAACACCCAGTTATTGCCTTCTACGGTTTTGAAGTATTTAAGGCGTGTCCATCCTCTGCCCTTGTTCCTATGACGATGGCGACCCCATTTGAGAAGCTTCCAAACCACTAAGTGCCACAGCCTATCAAATATTTTCTTGCTGACGACTGTTGAGAAGTAGTTACACCAACCCCTAATGATAGGATTGAGATTTTTTATTAAAGTCGCTTGGTTTAACCCACGCGATTTATTTATTACTTCCGCAACTTTTCTGTAGTGCCTTTTCTGACTTTCCTTGCTAGGGCTGATAATAGTTTTAAAGCCCAATAAAGTGCCTCTAGTTCCCTTACTTGAGTTGTGTTTTCCTACTGGAAACTGCCTGATGTTGAATCCTAGAAAGTTAAATCCAGGTTTTTCATCATCTAGTTTATTCAGGGTGTGGGCTAATCTTGTTTTACTCGGCTTTAATTCTAACCCAATGTCACTTAACCACTTCTCTATCTCAACCTTACACAGCTTCACAACTTCTACATCCTCATGGAGAACTACGAAATCGTCCGCATATCGTATCAGTGAAATCGATTTGATTTTGTCTCGTAATCCATAAGTATGACCACGAGAGTCTCTCATCTCGAATTTTGGGGCTAAACCCATAATCAATTCCTCAATCCCATGTAAGGCGACATTGGCAAGTAGAGGTGAAATCACCCCGCCCTGTGGTGTCCCTTCATCAGTTGGGAACAGCTTGTTTCCATCCATAACACCAGCTTTTAACCAAGCCCGGATTTGTCTCCGTAGGGTAGGATAGGTATTTAATTTTGAGAGAAGTACATCATGGTTAATGCGGTCGAAGCATTTACTGATATCGGCATCCAGCACATATTTTGATTTCTGACTTACCGCACTGAATATTGCTCCTATTGCATCGTGGCACGAGCGTCCTGGTCTGAACCCGTATGAGTTAGGTTCAAATCGCGCTTCCCATTCTGGTTCTAACACCAGTTTGACTAACGCTTGCAAGGCTCGGTCTTCCATTGTCGGTATGCCTAACGGTCTTTCCTCATCTGTCCCTGGTTTGGGTATCCAAACTCGGCGTGTTGGCTTAACCTTTGAACCCAATGATATTTTATCTATCAGTGCGAGACGTTGCTTTGGGGTCAGCGATTTAACACCGTCCACGCCTGCCGTCTTCTTTCCTTGATTATCTTGTGTTACCCGACGAACCGATAATGCTTTTGCTGCCCAAGAACTTATCAACAGTTTCTGGAGTCTGCGTACTAGCTTGACATCACCACGATTAGACGCTTGATATATCCGCTTTTGCAATTTAAAAACGTTACGCTCTAGCTTTCGCCAGTTGATATCGTTCCATTCATACATCGGTTTTTCTACCGTGTTCATAACATATTCATTGCTACTTGTAGCTATACCATCCGTATTACCGTAAGTCCGTTAGCATATCCTCACCATTGCAGTGAGGCGTTGGCTTTTGACTCAATCTCTACCACCTGTTACCTGGAAGTCCAGATGTTTCGTCTTAGCTGACTGCTCGAAGTATTCGACCTCTTCGAGAGTAATCAGGTGGGTTACTTCGTTCCTCATAACCATTGGTCTGTTCCGTTAGGATGTCACCTCTTCACCGAGTTTTTGGGTAACGTAGGTATGTCGGGCAAAATTCTCATACCACCCTGTACTAATGCCCTTTTGGGACTACCAGCGCATAAAGCCTTATTTCGCTGGTTCGCCGTAACGGTGATTCAGGCAGTGACTTCGCATTTGCTATCCGTAGGAACTTGCTCACGGGATACCACTTTTAGGCTAGTGGCTCTTTCCGCTTTTATCTCCGCTTCACCGATTGATGGCTAGTCTCTACAGTGGGAGATATGCTTTCACCTCTACGTCTGAGGGGCAGGACTTATCGTTTTCTAGGATACTAACGCTCACCTGCAAGGTTATGAAGTTGTCATCTACAAGGGATTAAAGTGCGAACTCAATCCTCATGGATTACCCTGTAGAAGCCAGTCATCCCCCAATTTCTCGGTTTCGACTGAACGAATCGCACTCCGCGGCGCCATCACAGTCAGACAAATGACGGCTCAGGTAGCCCGACACGCCAGAACTGTTGACGGCATTCTCGGCGCTTCTCTTGACCTAATTTTTCTAATAGATCGATCGGGAAAATACACCTATGTCAGCCGCACCGCCGCTCAAGCCGCCGGCATGAACCCCAGAGAAATGATTGGCAAAACCTGGCAGGAATTAGGCTGGTCGCCAACAATTATGCAGCGGGTTCACCAAGAATGCCACGGCATATTTGCCACAGCCGAGCCCGTGAAAGGCGAAGTAATTGTCCCCACGGCAAACTGGGGAACCCGCGACTACGAGTACATTCTCAGCCCGGTTTGTGCGACAGACGGCAGCGTCGAAGCGGTGGTGGCGACACTGCGGGATATCACCGAACGCAAAGACGCGGAGGAAGCGTGGCAGTTGGCCAAAGAAGCAGCAGAACTCGCCAACCGCGCCAAGAGTGCTTTTCTGGCAAACATGAGCCACGAGTTACGCACTCCCCTCAACGCGATTATCGGCTACAGCGATATGCTAGCGGAAGATGCCGAAGAGTTAGGCAACTTACAGGTAGTCTCGGATTTAGACAAAATTCGCACTGCTGGCAAACACTTGCTGCGCCTAATTGACGACATTCTAGACATTTCCAAAATTGAAGCTGACAAGATGGAGATTTACCTCGAAAGCTTCGATGTTGGAGGCTTAATCGAGGAGGTGGCAACAACCATCAAACCGCTAATGGATAAAAACGGCAATACTTTGCAAGTATTGAGTTCTGACAATATCGGCGCGATGCACGGCGATTTGATGAAAGTGCAGCAGGTAATGCTGAATTTGCTCAGCAATGCTGCTAAATTTTCGGCAAATGGGACGATCGTGCTTACTGTCGAAAGAATTACCAGTGAAGAATTAAAAAATAAATATCAACCGAAAGTTGCTCAAATGTTAATTTTGGATGCAGACTTTTTAATTTTCCGAGTGACCGACACGGGCATCGGCATGACACAAGAACAGCAAGAGCGACTGTTCCAACCTTTTACTCAAGCTGACAATTCAACTACTCGCAAGTACGGCGGTACGGGTTTGGGACTGACTATCAGCCAGCGTTTTTGTCAGATGATGGGCGGCGATATTGAAGTTACTAGCGAGTTAGATTGCGGTTCTACTTTTACTGTTTGTCTGCCTGCTTCATTGTTTAAGCGATCGAAATTTTAACATGACTGTAGGGGCGGGTTTTACCAACAATAAAAGCAAAAAAAACAATCCGATCAACCCGCCCCCACACAACACAAAATCGCAATGTACATCTTTTGCAGATAATAAAATGTAAGGTTTATGTAGGCGATATGCTGTGGGGGGGCGGGTTTTCGAGATGGCGAGTTTCAGACATAAATGGTTGGTAAAACCCGCCCCTACGGGAAATATATAAGAAATCAAACAATAATTATGAAATACGATGTTGATACCCGCAAGAATTGCATTTGGACAAAAAGTTTATTTTTGTTCCCGATCGCCTGTTGTGCGTGCTTCGGAGCCTTGCTGTGGGGACAATCTGCGGCATTTTCCCAGCAGCCGGCTTGCCCGACAGGCAACGCTGCTAATTTACCGTCGCCCCCGCTTTCGCAAACCGAAAAAAGCGTGCCGAGTCTGTGGTTAGCTCAAAAACAGTTTGGCGGAAAATTGCTCGATCGCTGGTTTGTCGATCCCGGCAATACTTGGGTAATTATCATCGTCAACCGCCAGCTTTGGAGTTTGCTCGATTATATGGAACGCTATCAGTTTGTCAACCGCTTCGGCACTGTCGCCAGCGAATACGGTTACAATGTGCGAGTTTGCAACCGTCAAGGCACAGCTTTGGCAGTTTATTCGTGCAAGGGCGATCGGCTTAGTTGTCGCATTGATTTAGAATCTCTCTCAAATCCGGGCCTCCGAGGAAGGGTGAAAAGATTTTAGATTAGTGTCCCTACAAGAGCTAGGACACGGGGCCGTGCCTTTGGGAGTGTCAACAAGCAGGTCAAACCCATAGTCCGGCAAGGGTTGAAACCCCTGCCTCAAAGCTAAAGTCGTCTGAAGACGACTAATATCAAATCCGTTAGCATCGGAATAGTAAATTCAAGTTCACTGTTCACTGTTCACTGTTCACTGTTCACTGTTCACTGTCAACACTCAACATCATAAGGAGTGTTACCGGAAATGATATATAGCAATTCTTGCAGGAGTTGTAAAATTTTTACCCCACCCCAACCCTCCCCAAGGCATCGGGGAGGGAGTAAGAAATTCACAAATGATGCGAGGATTGCTATAATGAGTTCTTCAGTCCTCTTTGAGAGGACTTTAGCTATTAGACAGGGGTTTCAACCCCTGGCGGACTCGCGGGATGACTAACGAACTTAAGTTGACACTCCCAAAGGCGCGACACCGTGTCCCTACAAGAGCTATGTACCTCACTGTAATTTAACTTTTCACTACTTGCCTAGTTTCTTGCCAGAGCGATCGATATTGGGCAATCCCCGCATCCCCAAACGGCAGCAGAAAGTCGCTAGCAGCAAGAATCTTAGCATCCGGCAACAACACAGAATTAGTG
This sequence comes from Oscillatoria nigro-viridis PCC 7112, assembly GCF_000317475.1. Classification (NCBI taxonomy): domain Bacteria; kingdom Bacillati; phylum Cyanobacteriota; class Cyanophyceae; order Oscillatoriales; family Oscillatoriaceae; genus Phormidium; species Phormidium nigroviride. Next base: position 3,501,361 of record NC_019729.1, on the reverse strand, counting down.
CGAACAGCTTCCGGCAAATCCTCCGGTTTCATGCCGACAATTATCGGCGAACTAGCCTTAGCCAGCAAAGATAATTGAGGAGCAATCCGAGGCTGCAAACAAAAATCAATCCATTTATCAACTAAAGAAACTGGATTCCCTGATGCTGGTTCTACCCACAAATCTGTCCAAAGTGCAGTTCCCGAAACCGGAATTACTAAAGCAATATCCTTTTGAGTTTGCAGCAGCGGCAGCAAGTCGCCAGAGGAACCTACGGCCAACCAAGTATCGCCTAAAATTAATGGTTGCAGGTAAGCGTCAGAACTATAAAATTTAACTTGTCGGTGCAGATTGGCGAGTTCTTTTTTAAGATTTGGGACTCGATCTAATTGCTGCGTATTGTAAGATTTCCCTAGCTTTTTTAATGTTAAACCGATAACTTCTCTGGCACTGTCTGGCAAAGAAATTCGATCGCGCAATTCAGATCGCCACAAATCTTTCCAATCTGTCGGAGTCCACCCCAAAGCCTTAAATTTGTCGGTTCGATAGGCAATTACCGTACTTCCCCAGCGGTAAGGTGCAGCCCACACTTTACCTTGAGGATCTAATTTACCCTCATCGTTGCGCCTGACGAGTTTTTGCCATCTTTCGGGCAATTGTGACCAATTAGCAAACTTAGCAGGATCGATCGGCTGAATCAATTTTTGCCTAATTGCCAAAGTCAGCCAGTAATCTCCCAACATCACCAAGTCAGCTTGATTTTTTGATTTGGGAACCCGTTTCCACTCCTGCAATAGGGCGAATAATTCTTTTAATTGCGGTTCTTGCGTTACCTGCAAAAGCGGAGACGGTTGTACATCGCGGCTAAATTTGCTTACCAGTTGGGCCGGAATACCGTTTTTGAGCGATCGAATTTTGAGAATGGGCTTCGAGCCGCACCCTGCCGCCAATTGACTTAAAGTTAGGGTGGCGGCCCCCAATAGCAAAGACCTTCGTTTCACCTGTCAATCCGCTTTTCTAAATATTGACCGATCGTTTTGTGTTCTGCAGCCGGGGAAATAATCGTTTGTCGAGTCCGGTAGTTGGCGCCGATTTGTCTTATTTCTTTTTCAAACACAGAGCCATTGTACTCGGTTCTGCTGCGCTGTGAGTCTGTTTTGCTCTTGCCCTGATTTTACCTTCTACCTTGTCGATCGAGCTTTCCGATGCCGAAAACTCCGTCAGCTTAACGCCTAATTTCTCGGCTCCAAGTTCCTTTGAGCCAGTTTTGCTCGCCAGCCGGGTCGATCGACTGCATCTGTGTTACATTTTTTAATATAACGAAACAACGAGAGCGCTGCCATCTGCAGTTGGATGACGCTTTTTACACAACCGAAGTGAAAAATCCTTTTTAAATCGGGGACAGCTTAATAACTAAAAAAACTAAAAATCCATTCATCTGAATCCTGAAAGCACTGGCGAGAGCGAAGTCAATCTAATAGGACGCTCTGCGATCCGACTCTCAGAAACCCGACGTTTTAACTCTGATTGAAGGTTTGAACGAAGTATGGGGGTTAAGCAACCCGGTGGCTGTGTCCAAGACTATGTAAAATCTAAAATCTACAATCAACAATCGACTCACTAATGACGACCGATTATCTTCAAGCTCGCTCCCTAAATCTACCGTCAGGATTGGAAACACAACAATTACGTCAAAAATTAAATAATTTAGTGATAAATCCAAGTTATGTAAAGATTTACCTTATATCTAAAGATATAAGTTACGATCCAAAGGATGATTTTATGGAAGCGCTCCGCCAGCAAGTTACACAATTGACCCACAAAGTCGAGGCCCTCTACAAACTCATAGAAAACCTCAATGAAAAGCTCTTGGAGTCTGCCAAGGAGACGAAGCTGACCCAGCAACAGAGAAACGATCGCTCTGGAACCCTAGGAAACGACCAAATCTCGCCCTATCAAACCTACAGCAGTCTCGACGGCCTCCTCGAACACAAGGATATACTGTTAGATGACAGCTACTTCGACAAGAATTCTCAAAGCATGGAAAAAGAGCTGAGCGCAGACATTCAAATCCAGCGCTTAACAGCTCAGCTAACAGCAGCTTACAATCGAATTGCCGCCTTGGAAGAACAGTTGCTCTCCAAAAGAATGCACTCGCAACATCTAGGCGGGCCTAATTAAATATTGCTAGAATATTGCTAGCGGGGATCGGGCAGTAATTTAAAAAAATACAAGTTGCGTTGATTTATGCTCGTCTACTTATAGATTCATTGCATAGAGTTTTTTATCTCCCGCAATTAGCAGGGGAATACTGCATCAAAGCCAGATATTATGTAGGAAATTCTGTAAATCTGAGAGCAGAAATGCTACAGGAAGTGATATAATTATTCAGCCAAAACTAAGCTGGGTGAGCCGGAAAACCATGTTCGCAGCTAGATCGGCGCATCTGAATTTTTAATATTTAATTCCTAACATTCCTGGACGCACAAAAAACTAAAAACCCGGTTTGCGAGTGTATTCGTCGCTGCAAAACCTCAATATTTTCAGTAAAAACCGGTTTGGTTTTTTTGCCTCCAAGAGTGTCTAATGTTTAATTTCACACCTGCGCCGTGCTAAAGCTTCAACAGCTTGAAGGAGTTGAGGAGGAGTCCAATTTGCAGCCAAGCCACTGGCGATCGCACACGCACCCGCACCGACACCTTCCTTAACATAGCCGCGATCGTAAGCTTGCAGTTGCCCGTAGCGAGATCCAGCAAAACTTAGCTGCGCCGCCAACAGAGGCACACCGCCGATCTCATTGGCAAGTCCTACAGTGTCTCCTGTAGGGTCTTCGGCTACCCAGCGCGTAGTCCCCACCGCAACTTGTTCGGGACGCCATACCAGAGCATATTCACGGGCTAAGGCTTGCATCAAAGCGTACACTGCCAGCATTTGCGTGCCCCCAGCCAGGAGTACCCCGCAAGTCCGACTCGCGGCGATCGCCATTGCCGCCACCGCTATTTGCATCGGATCGCCCACCGCCGCCACCAATTCCAGGGGAGTGCTGTTTTGTCCGCCAATTTCCCACTCAGCATGATTGAGTCCCGCTGTCACCGCAGCCAATTTTTGAGCGTGATTGCAGCGAGGATGAGAACTATTAACTTTGCCCGCCGCTGCAATACCCAAACCCATTAACACGCCCAAAGCAGTAGTCGTTCCCCCAACTACGCACTCCCCTAAAATTAAATAGCTGCCATTAGTTTGAGCGGCCAATTTAGCTCCCCAAATTAATCCTTGTTCGAGCAAATGTTTGACTGTTTCGAGTTCTAAAGCATTCCCAGAAATCAGACACTTTGCTGCAGTGCCGCCCAAATCAATTGCAGGTACGGGAGGTGGGAGGGGCAAACCAGCATTAAATAGGTAAAGCGGAAGTTCCAAAGCTTCGACTACAGCGCGAGATATCAGTACCGGCGAGGCACCCGCTTCTAGGGGCGGCAAAGGATATTGGGGCGATGCTTGGGGGCCGTTATACAAAAATTCTGCATCGGCCAAACAAGTAAATTGTCGATCGTGCGGGGTTGCTCCTGCTGCTGAAATCCCCGGAATTAAGCCTGTAGCGGTAAATCCTAACACGCAGGCAAATATCGGTTTTCGTCCCCGATAGCGATCGATCCACCGCTGGCCCTGTTCGATTTTTGTATAAATACCAATCATAAATTAGTCATTAGTCATTAGTCATTAGTCATTAGTTAGCAGTCATTAGTTAGCAGTCATTAGTCATTAGACCTCTCCAATAATTATTGTGGAACAGGCATCCTGCCTGTTCAAGACTTGCTTTTCAGGAGATATCTATTAGTCATTAGTCATTAGTTATTAGTAGCAATTAGCAATGCCCTGCGCGGGCCCATGCCCCATGCCCTGCGCGGGCCCATGCCCTGCGCGGGCCAATAACTACTCTTCATAATCGATCAAAACTTGCACCCAGCTTGGCGGCCGCGGAATTGGATTTCCCAAACGATCTAATAGCAGCAAAGCTACTAAATGCACTACAAATAAATAGACAATATTGTTAACCAAAATCATCCCGGCGGCGATCGCCCCAATTGTGTTCAAACTCGGTACATTAAGCCAGCCCAGCTTCACAAACACCCATTCCACCATCTCTGTTACCTGGGCCGTTACGTAAACCCATAGATCTTGACCCACCAACGCTGACAGCAGCCAAAACCGAAAAAAGAAGCCTACAGTACCAATGAAAGCGCCCACACTAATAGAGAGTGACCAACTCGCTTTGCGCCTCCAAAGTCCTCCCAGCGCAACTCCCATAATTCCAAAAGGCATCACGTATAAAATGCTCCGCGTCGGGCCCATCAGTACCGACAGCAGCAAACCCGATACCAAAGCTGCCATCCAAGCTGCTCGGTTGCCCCAGCGCAAGTAAACTAGGGCGATGGGTATCGGGAAAAAAACCCGCAGCAAAGGCCCCAGCGGAAAGTAATAATTTACCAGCCAAATTAAGCTCGCGGTACTTGCCAAAAAAGCCGTTTCTACAAGCCTTAAAGGCGCTTCCCCAGAGGCGCGCTTCTCCGGATCGGGATTTGTACGATCGCCAGCCATTGCTGAAATATCGGCGGTTTGCGGCTCGTTATTTGTACTGGGTGAACTACCCGAATTAGACGCAGCATCTGCTGACAAAAAATCACTCATCCGATTTTAGATTTTAGATTTTAGATTTTAGATTTTACGGGACTTGCGCCCGATACGGCTGATTCCCGATTTTCCGATTTTAGATTTTAGATTTTAGATTTTACGGGACTTGCGCCCGATACGGCTGATTCCCGATTTTCCGATTTTAGATTTTAGATTTTACGGGACTTGCGCCCGATACGGCCCAAACCCGGTTTTCCGATTTTCCGATTTTAGATTTTAGATTTTAGATTTTACGGGACTTGCGCCCCATAAGGCTGATTCCCGGTTTCACTGTTTGGATGCCTCGCCGCCAAATTTAATATTGCTCGCAGAAACCGGGTTTCGGTAGGAACGCAAGTCTTATTTGAGATGGATTTTCTCAGCCAGAATTTTCAGCAGCATTATTTTTCGATTTTGACTTCCTGGATTACCAAAACCGAACAAGATGCGTGGTGAACGACATAATTGCTGACGCTGCCGAGAAAAGCCTCTGTGAACCCCGTGCGGCCGCGCCTCCCCAACACTATTAAATCTGCGCCCCAATTTTCGGCGGATTCACAGATACAATGCCCCGGATCGCCCTCCATTTTGCAGTCAAATTCCACCTGCAATCCTTTGTTTGCTGCAGCGTCGCAGTAATTTTTCAGCAAACCCGAAGCGTGTTTTACCTCCCTTTCCAGCCGCAAACGTTGAGCTTGATAAGCTTGATCCATTAACTCGACATTCATGCCCAAATCTACCGGAATTGGCACTGCCGTCTCGCCCAGCGAGTTGACAGTAACGCAGTTAAATAGCATCACCTCGGCCCGATCGCTCAGAGCTAATTCTAAAGCTTGAGTGAAGACGCGGTGGCCGAGTTCAGAATCATCTAAGGCGGCGAAAATTTTCTTAAAACTCACAGCTTTACCTCCTGCGGGAAATCATTAATATCAGTTAGTTAACAGAGAGTGCTTTGGAATTAGATTCAATAAAAGCAAACTCTGATACTTCTAGACTAACAGACGCTCTAAGGCGTGCAAGTCGGGAATGCACAAAACGTCACGTTCGCGCTGAATAGTTCCTTTTTTTTCCAGCTTGCTCAGCACTCGCGTTACTGTTTCCCGAGCCAGCCCGCTGAGGCTGCTCAATTCTCTGTGTGGCAGGTTGGGAATTTCTGTACCTCCTGTTTCCATGATTTTTTTGCCTTGCCCCTCGGCCAAAAATAATAGAATATCTGCTACTCGCGAGGTACTGTCCGACTCTCGCAAACGCAGGCGGCGGTTGACTTGTCTCAGGCGGCGGGCCATCAGTTGAGCTAGCCGAATCCCTGCTAGCGGCTCGGTATGAATGAGCTGCACAAAATCCTGAGATGGCATATTGCCGATCAGTGTCGGGGCTAGGGTAATCACATCTGTCGATCGCGGTGCTTCTTCGATCGCGGCCATTTCCCCGAATAATTCTCCTTTCCCCAAAATATTCAGTGTTACTTCTTTTCCGTCTAGGTTGTAGGTGCGAATTTTCACCCAACCATCCAATATAAAATACACTGATGTTCCCCAGTCATTTTCGAGTAAAATCACTTGATTTGACGGATGACTGCGGGTAACGATGTGGACAGTTGCTCTCTCGATTACAGGATCGGGTAATCCTGCAAAAAAAGGAGTAGAAACTATCAATTGATTTATATTAGAATTCGGATCTCGGGTGTTAAAGCGGTCTTCCATGAGGCCATCATTTTAATTTATGCGCTTGAGCTGCGCTGGGCAGTTAGAAATAGCTTGCAGCCGAGTCATTCGATTTGAGATTCAAGATTTGAGAAACAAGGATCTAAAATCGGCAATTTTACCTCTAAAGTTTGGCGGTCAAAGGCTCAATATGGTAATTAATAGCCTCAAGCTCTGATTGGGAGCTAGAAACTTAAGAATATACCATAATTTTTTAGATATATACCACCGAGCAAATTTTATTAACAAAATTTTAGCAATGTGGCAAACGACTGAGCCGATCGAATTACCTTTGAAAGCACTTCGCGAAGACAAGCTTAACACTGCTGAGAGATTTCTTGTCACTGCCGTGCTGTCGAGAAGGCAGAATCCACGAGCAAAAGCCTGCAAGCACTGCAGACAGATCCCCAATCCGAGCAATTGGCTAGAACCTGGCAAATGTCAGCACGATCGGCAAAATCCACAGCCATTGCGAGCCTAAAGACTGGCGCTCTTCGCGAGCGAAACCCACCCACTTCCCAGCAAACTTTTCTGCTACCCCAAGATTATTGTACCATTAGTATCTAGCCATGAATACAGAGAAAAGGCTATGATAAAGGGTTACTCAAACCCAGTATACGGGGACAATCCCGAATCTCGGTATCCCAAATCGCAAATTGTTTGAGGTTTTTTCCAAGTCGGTGAAAGATCGAGAGAGCGTGGCGCGCTCCCATGCTAACGAAACTCGCGGTGACAGTGTGCGGCCCGCCGTTCCAGGGGGTGAAGGCAAAAGTTCGTGCCGATGGCAGCTATTCCTAGCAGGAATCAGCCTCCGGGTTGGGAAACTCGCCCCTGAGCCACAGAATTTCAGAGCACTTGCAATTGATAGCAGCGGGGATTTGGTGCGGAAGTACCGGCTAACCTATCATAGGCAATAGAAGTTATGCGAAGACAAAACGTTAATTAACAGTTGTCAGAAAATATTAGTGAATTATTGACAGACTCGCATTCAGATTATTCTATCTATAGGCATCGCTGCCGCCTGACTTCAGTCTTTTTTCGGTAAAGTTTCTCCCAAGCCGCATTCCCAGAGGTTCCGCCCTTGAATTCTCAGAAGTACAAAATTCAAGCACTGATTGCTGAGATAGACGAGGTACTCAGCAAGCCCGCACCCCGCTTGCCTTGGACGGGTTCGATCGATACTGTCCACCAGCGCCAACTTTTAGAGCGAGTTCGCGCTTATCTGGTTTCCTCAGACTCAAAGCTAACGGCCCCAAAAGCCCCCGCCCGCCCAAATGTCCGCCCGCAACCAGTTCCAGTGCCCAAAGTGCCTCTGGCAGCCCCTGGCCCCTCAGCCGCAGAGCAAATCATGCTTGCCGTAACCGGAGAAATCAGCCACCTGCGTTCAAGCCTGACAGGGCCGCTCCAAGAAGACATAGAAGCTCTGCGGCAAGAGCAGCAAGCTCTAATTCAAGAAATCAAACAGCTAGAAGCAAAACGGCAGCAGCAACAATCCCTAGCTCAGCAACAAGCCAACCAACAGCAAATTATTGCTGAATTCTTGCAGGTACTGACTGCCCGCTTGGAAGAAACCTTGACTAGCGATTTCTCCCAAATTCTAAGTTCGCTAGAAAATCAGTTACTGCAAAGCATCTCAGCACCCTACTCTTTGGGCAGTGCGCCTGATGAACAATCGGCTGTTGACGTAACACTTAACCGACAAACCTCAGAAGAACACCCGCTGCTGACGCCGGCTCAGAGGTTGGAGCAAATGCAACTGTTCCAATCTCATGCTGACAGTCTGCTGATGAGTCTAGATTCTAGGATGGCTATCGTGTTCGAGGCTTTGCAAGCAAATCTGCAAAGCTATCAAGCTTCTTTGAGACAAGAACTCGAAAATATGTACGGTTTGAGCCAGCAGAGCGAGGCGATGTTCGCAGCTTTTGTCAACCACTTGGCCGCACAGTTGGGGCGAGAAGCATCTTCCTACGTTCAACAGCCGATCGATTTAGCAAATAATCTCGAAACCGCCACCCCAAGCGCAGCCGATCGATCGGATGCCGCTCCCGCCCTTTCCAATACGGCGATCGAGCACTCAGCCGCAGAGACTCTGACTGGAGACTCGGTGCAGGAAATTCGCACCGGCGAATTCGGAGAACAAGACAGATTTCCCTACGCCGGTACAGAAATTTCTCCGCAATACGGACGGTTGAGGCGCGAACGCGACCGCATTCAAGCCCCAATTTTGCTCCCGGAGTTGGCAGATAATTTATTCGGTTCTACACCCGAAATATCTCGAAATGCACCTCGGTTTCCGGGCGGTGAATCGGAAAATAGGTTAACAGAAACAGACGAAGAGATTGAGGATTTGTATGCAAGTTTGTTCGCGGGAGAAGCGGTTCCTGAAGTAGAATTACAAATCGAAAGTTTCCCGGTAGAGAATACTGCAATTGAGGTCACAAGTGAAGGTGTAGAAGATCGAGGGGCGGATCGGGAAACTGCCGAATCGCAAAAAATGACCGAAGATTTGTTTGTAAATCTGCTGGATGAAGGCGAATCTTTGGAAGAGCTTTTAGTAGATGAAGATTCAGACTTTGTAAGGGGTAATTCTGTAGATTCTCTAACTTTAGATAGTGCAGATTTATTTGAACCGCAAGCGGCAGCAGTAGCTGAAGTTTCAGAAGCACCAGCCTCAACCGCTGAGGTGCAAATTGACACGGACGATCGAGAAAATCTAGAAACGGCTCAAAACCGAGGCGAGGAGTTCGGCGCTACAGTCCCTCAATCAGCAGCTTTGCCGTTGAGAACGCCTGCAGAAATTAGCCCGAACCGCCCCAGTGCCGCGCCCGGTTTGTCGAGTATCGGTGAAATTCAAAAAGGCGAGTCCGGCACTCCGTCGCAGAGGCTCGATGATGGGTACATCCAAGCTTCGCCGGAGGAGGATTTGCTGCCGGTCGAGGCATTAGAAGATGACCTCGATCGAGCTCTCAATTTGGACAACAATACTCTGGAACTGCTGGAGGCAGACCTCTACAATCTGGAGGGATTGGAAAATACTAGCTCCCGGCGATCGACTTCCTCAGCCGCTACCAGCTTGGATTTATTGGGGAGTTCCCCCGAAGGAAGTGCAAAAAATCCCTTTGCAGAGGTGGCAGAGGAAGAACTCGGCACGCTGGAGGATTTGTTCTCCGATGTGTTGGAACTCTCCTCGGATGATGAACCCTTTGTTTTGGAAAACGAACTTGAGGATGATTTGTTGGCGGAGGAAGACGAATCGAACTTGACGCTAGACGAGATTTTGGCTAGTTTGACCGAGACCGATCGACCTTTGACTGATTCTCCCCCTCCAGAAACTGCCGAAACTAACGAACTGCGATCGAGTCCTCCAGAAAGTCAAAAAAAAAACCTAATTTCGACAGAGAGTAAAGCAGGAGTTGTTGAGGGGAAAACCGATTTTAGCGAGTTTGCCGAAACACAGCAGCAAGAGGCGGCTGGGCATTCTGCAGCAGATGCGATCGCCCCATCCCCAGAAGGCCGAAATTCTAGCTGGTATTTGGGCATTGATTTCGCCTCCAGCGGCCTGTCTGCGGCTTTGCTCGATCGCACCAGCGGCCAGTTGCACCCGATTTACTGGGAAGCATCGCAGGCTGAGGCTCGGGCACCAGACGCCAGTTGTCGGATTCCCTCGGCTGCGGTGCTGGCCCAAACAGCGCCAGGAAGCCCGGGGTCAGAGGTGACAGTCAAGTCGGTGGGATTCCGACCCCAGGCTTTGGCTGCAGGAGAATTTTTACTGGAAAATTTTAAATTGCCTTTAAAGGTGGGCATTCCTTATCAGCGGGAGGCTGCTGGGATGTACGAACCGCTGTTGCAGTGGTCGCCCTTGCAGGCTTTTTCGATCGCCTTGCCGCTGCAAGGTGTGCGGGCACTGCTGGCTACTTTGAATCCGAGTTTGCGGGGACAAAAACTTGACGGATCGGGGGAAGTTTTGGATTCTGCACCGAGGGCGATGTTTGCAGGATTGCCAGTTTCTAATTTAATCTGTAGGGCTTCGGGACTGACGCCAGAAACTCTCGATGCGGCGCTTTTAGACTTGCAGGGTGTAATTTTGGGGACTCCGGCCGGCTGGTCGGATGTTTATATGTTTAATCTGCGGGAGGCGGTTTTGGGCGCGTCTCTGGTGGCTTCTGGTTCGCAAATTTTTGTGGTGGAAGATGCGATCGCCACTTTGCTTGCTGCTGTAACTCCTGTGAAAAATGGCATGGAAGCCGAGTCGTCGGCCGTGGATGCTGCTAAGGGCGGTGAAGAAGCTGCACCGCTGACTGTCAATGCTTCGTCTTTTAGCGGGGGAACTTTGATTTTGAATGCGGGGGCGGCGACGGTGGAATTAGCTTTAGTTGAGTTGCCGTCCAATCTTCAAGATTTAACTCGTGCTGATTTTACTTGCCAGAGTTTTGGTTTTGCTGGCGATGCTTTCGATCAGGATATTATCTGTCAGTTGTTGGCTAAAAATGAAACTTGGGGAATGTCGATCGATTTGCCACGTCCGGGGCATCCAGATTTGCCGAGCCGCTATCAATTGCAGCAGCGGTTACAAGGTTCTGCTTTTGGGCTGCAATTGTTAGAAGCAGCAAGGCAAATAAAAGTTATTTTGCAACATCAAAAAAGTTTTGCTTTGGATATTGGTCAGCAGCATTGGGATGTGAAGCGCAAAGATTTGGAAAGTCTGGTTTTGGTGCCTTTTGTGCAGCAGTTGAACCGTGAATTGAATGCTTTGCTCAGCCGCGCGGGAATGTCGCCGGCGGGGATTAATCAGGCGATTTGTGCGGGGGGTATGGGTGGTTGGGCTGCGATCGCCCGCTGGTTGCGGCAGAAGTTGCCGAATGCGATCGTGGTTCAAGATCGGGAATTGGAGGGCGATCGAGATATTTTTGAGATTCACAATTCTGCATTAAATTCTGTATCTCAAAGTACAAATTTTTCCCAAAAAATGGGTCGAGTTGCCTGCGGCTTAGCGAGTTTGCCTCTCTATCCTCAAATTTTGGATGTGTCGCAGCAGCAGTACAGCGACTTTTTTCTGCTGTGGGAATTAATGCAGGTTTTGGGCGGGGAAACTCTCAGCTTTCAGGAAATTTTGCAGTTGTTGGAGGGCCAAGGCGTGAATACCCGCACCTGCGAACCCCGGATTTTGGGGATTTTGGAAGGAAATTTGCCGCCGGGACTTGTGCCTGCGGAGGAAGATTTCATGCTGCTGGCCGAGGAGTCGAGGCAAAATCCTGATTGGGAAGCAATTTTGGCCGAGCCGCTTTTCTTTGAAGATGTTTCGCGGGGTTATCGGTTGAATCTCGAACACGCCTCTGTTGTTCGCGAATATTTAGGCAAACTCGCCTCTAGCAGCCAGCAAAAATTGTTAGAGCCGCTAACACTTGCTTGGGATGTTCGCACCGATATTTATCGCTAAACGGCAAAAAACCCGGTTTCTCAGTAGAATCCTCCCTGTCTTCCGGGAAGAGTGCTAGTCGAAACCAGGTTTTTTTGCGTCCAGGACTAACTTTTTTCTGTAAATTTACGTAAGTTTACATAAACTTTATACGTTTTTATAAAAAATACATAGAAACTTTATAAAAGTGTGATTGCTTTTTAAAGATTGTGCAAAGCTGAGTATTTCAGGTTCTGCAGATTTGGGATGGCTAATAAGATGGACGTAAGAGATCGTTAAAGTTGAGAGAAATCATATGAAACTTCCGATGGATGCCTCGTCGAAATCATCATTATTAGAAATGCTGTCCTTATTTTTTCAAGAATCTACTTATAAAGTATGTGTATCAAAACAACAGCATCACAGATCGGTAACGAGCAAGGTAAAACGGTCGATCGATATTTTGGGCTCGCTGCTGGGACTGGCAATTGCAGCAGTGGTGGCGGTGCCGGTGGCAGTGGCGATGCTGTTGGACAATCCGGGCCCGCTGCTTTACAGTCAAGTCCGCTGCAGCTTTAAAGGGCGACATTTCAGAATATGGAAATTTCGATCGATGGTTGTCGGTGCAGAAAATCTCAAACATTTAGTTAGCAACCAAGCCCAGGGTCACATTTTTAAGAATGAAAATGACCCGCGAATTACCCGCGTCGGCCGCTTTTTGCGGAGCACGAGTTTGGACGAGTTGCCTCAATTCTGGAATGTGTTAGTCGGCGACATGAGTTTAGTGGGAACTCGACCGCCAACTCCCGATGAGGTTGCTGCCTATGACGAGTTCCACTGGCAGCGTTTAAATGTCAAACCCGGTCTGACTGGGGAGTGGCAAGTCAACGGACGGTCTAGAGTTAAAGACTTTGACGAGATTGTCCGCATGGATCTCGACTATCAGGGTAAGTGGTCTGTTGTCTACGACATCACTCTGATTTGCAAAACAATTTGGGTAGTCTTGAGTAAAAACGGTGCGTGTTAATAGACTTGCTGTTTTGGGTTGTTTTTGGATTTTAAAATTTAGGAAAAAACACGGGATGAAATAGTAGGAAACAGATTAAATATATGTTAATAGAATTAGCTATTGGTGACGCTTACGGTGCGGGTTTTGAATTTGTTGACCAGCAGACGATCGAATTGTACAACAATCTCAACGGCTACATCAAGCATCCCCGTCACGACATCGGGCCTGGATGTTACACAGACGATACGCAGATGAGTTTAGCCGTCGCAGAAGCGATCGTCAGCCGAGAACCTTGGACACCGGAACTTTTAGCCAGCAAATTTGTTGCAGCTTTTGGGCGCGATCGGCGATTGGGTTATGCTGGCAAATTTTACAATTTTTTGCTACAAGTTCAAGACGGAAAAGAATTCTTAGAAAAAATTCACTCCGCTAGCGATAAAAGCGGATCGGCGATGCGAGCAGGCCCTATTGGCATTTTTCCGACGGTTGAAAAAGTCATCGAAAATGCTACCATTCAAGCTGCAATTACTCACAACACTCCCGATGGCATTAATGCAGCTATAGCGGCTGCTTTGATGTCTCATTACTTTATTTATCAGCTAGGTTTAAAGAAGAATTTGGGAAATTTTCTAGAAAAGCACGTCGCTGGTGAGTGGTCGATACCTTGGCAAGGACAAGTCAGCGCTAAAGGTTTGGTCTGTGTTAGAGCAGCTATTACTGCGGTCATGCGAAATGATAGTATGAGCAAACTGCTTCAAGATTGCATAGCCTTTTCGGGAGATGTCGATACAGTAGCAACTATTGCTTTAGCTGCTGGTTCTTGTAGCAGTGAAATTGCCCAAGACCTGCCAGAAAATCTGGTACAAGGATTAGAAAATCTATCTTACGGCAGAGATTATATCATCGAACTGGATCGACAGTTAATGAATTGCGCGATCGACTTCTGAGTTCTTCCTGATATCTGTTACATCCGTTAAATCCCTGACACTGTTTCGTTGCCGAACTTCTTTCTATTAGGATTAAGCCCAACTGTCACAAATAGAGTTAAATTTTATGTATGTAGTTGCGCTGGGGCGCTCTTTCCAAAGCTAAGGGATGAGAATTAAATAAAATCCACTTTTCATGACTCTTGTGGGATGGGCGTCCCGCCCGCCCAGAAAGGACGGGCGGGACGCCCATCCCACAAGAAAAAAGGGAAATTATTTAATTGACGATCCTAAGAGCGAATCGAGCACAACTACATACCTTTGTTTAATTTTCCAGTTGGCCTTCGTCTTATCTATTATGAATTTGCCTAATTTGATTACTTTTTCTCGCTTGCTGGGAGTGCCTTTTCTGCTCTACGGTTTGTACGACCCAAGCGGGCAAAGCCGCTGGATTTGCACCGCAATTTTTGTGGTAGCTGCAGCTACTGATTGGCTGGACGGCTATTTGGCTAGGAAGTTGAATCAAATTACCGATTTGGGTAAGTTTCTCGATCCTTTGGTGGATAAATTGTTGGTTCTCGCGCCGCTTTTAGTGTTGATTGAGTTGGGTCGAGTCCCGGCTTGGGGAGTGTTTTTGATTTTGGGTCGGGAGTTGACAATTGCGGGGTGGCGTGTTAATAAAACTACGATTTCGGGAGCTAATATTTGGGGGAAGTTGAAGACGGTGAGTCAGATTGTGGCGATCGCACTTTTAATTGCTCCTTTGTCTGAAGCGTGGAATTTTCCCGCATTAATTGCTTTTTGGGTTTCTGTGGCTTTAACTTTGATTTCTGGCGCTATTTATCTGTGGCCGGAACAGGAAATAAAAGAAAAGTAAGGGAGTTTTATATCATTAAACACGCGCTTTCCCCCAGTCCGGCAGAGGTTTAAACCCCCGGCGGACTGGGGGAAAAGCGAGGATTTATCAAGATTACTTCCCCTTAATAATGACTCCCAGATTTCCGGTAATGCACCGCTGTCACGCCGTCATTTTTCAGCAAATGACCGTTTTCAACCGCCGCATAAACTACCCAGTGATCGCCGCATTCCATCCGACTTATCACTTCGCATTCCAGATAAGCTAGAGCCTCAGTCAAAACCGGACAGCCGTTGCTAGCTTCCATTGTTTCGACTCCGGCAAATCTGTCTTCTCCCGGAGCAAAGTTTTTCATGAAATACTTCCGCAACTGTCGCCCTTCTGCTAAGATATTGAGTACAAATTTATCTCCGGCGTACATCAAAGCTTCGATCGATCGATCTTTCGCCACCGCAATCGTCACGCCAGGGGGATTAAACGTTGCTTGCGACACCCACGAAGCCAGCATCGCACTGGTGACATCCCCCCGCTTCGCCGAGAGTACGCACAGCGAACCAACGAGTCTCCCTACGGCTTGTTCAGTGCGATCGCTCCCCGCTGCTAACTGCGGTTTCGGTGCCCGCAATTTTTGCGATCGAATCAAAGCTTGAGCAAAATCCGTTCCCGCTTCTTTGCACTCGTGAATCGTCGCCGCCGTCGGCTTAAATTTGGCTCGAATCGGCTCAAATCCAATTCGATAGCCGGCATCTTTCAGCTTGTTTTCTACTAAGTCGATCGCCTCTCCACTCCAGCCAAAAGAACCGAAAACCCCGGCTAATTTGCTCTTAGTTGCGGTAGATAAAACTATTCCTAAAGCAGTTTGAATTTGCGTCGGAGCGTGTCCTGCTAGCGTGGGAGTTCCGATGATAAATCCCGCGCATTTTTCGATCGCCTCTTTAATTTCTCCCGGTTCGGCAAATTCGCAGTTGATAGTTTCCACCGCAACGCCGGCTTTCGTAATTCCTTTGGCGATCGCCTGCGCTAAAGTAGCCGTATTTCCGTAAGCCGAAGCATAAATCAAAGCAACTGTCAAGTCTTTTGAATTTTGTTGCTGGCTCCATTCCCGATACAAATTGCTGAGTTCATTAAGGCCGTAACGGACGATCGGGCCGTGACCGGGAGCATAAAATGCTGCTGGTAAATCGGCGAATTTATCCATTGCTGCCAGCACTTGTTTTGCCTGAGATGCGTGCAGGGAATCGTAATAATAGCGCCGATCTTCGCTGTAAACGCTCCACCCTTCATCGAATACTTGGTCGCCGCAAACGTGAGCTCCAAATAGTTTGTCAGTGAACACGATTCGAGTTTGCGGATCGTAGGTGCAAAGTTCATCAGGCCAGCGAGGAGTCGGAGTCGCGATGAATTTTAAGGCGTGACCTTTTCCTAAGTTGAGAGTTTCTTCTCCCCGAACGATCAAAATGTTTAATTCTCGATCGGGAAAAGCGGCGCGCAAACCAATTGCGGCGGGATTCGTGCAAACCAAAGCTACTTCAGGAGCTAATTCTAACAGAGCTTTAATTGTTACTGACCTGTTAGCATTGAAATGCCCCAAAATTATGTAATCCAGCTTGGTCAAGTCCACCCGTTGCTGCAAAAATTCCAGGTAATTTTCTGTAAAAGATTCCCCAGGCGGGTCGAACAAGGCAGTTTTGTCAGCTTGAATAATATAGCTATTGGCTGTCGTCCCCTTTTGCAGCGAATATTCGACTTCAAATTTGAGTCTATCCCAAGTGCGCGATCTCACAATAAAAGTATCGAGTGCGATCGGGATAAACTGCACGTCGCGTGGTTTAGCATTAGATCCGACTCTAGGAGTCAAAGTGTTAGTCATTTATTGCACCTATGAGAAACTGAACTACAGAACTTCTTTTAATTTCGTGCCAAAACTTGGTATCTACAATGTCAAACCTTGCACCTCTACCCTGTAAATTGGTATCCAGGTCAGTCAAAAATTCCCTGGTTTTCAAATCGTCGCCAATTTGGATAAAGCTCACCCCAATTTCTTCATCTTTATCTATTTTATTTGCCGCACTTACAATTATTTCGGCGACAGCAGCGGCATTTTCTGGTTTTTGATCTAAAACTGCAACAATTATGGCTCCTTTCTTTCCTTTGGGATTTGGTTGGCTTGCGAAATAATCGCTAAAAGTTGATTTCAGAGCTTCTTCCAAATTAGTTACAGTCGGGTTGGCTGAATCCTGTTCCGTATTTTGTCGCTGCAAAATTTCAGCTAACCGGGCAACATTTGAATTTTTATACTTCCACATAGGAGTAGAAGCTTCGTAAAGGGTGATGCCGTCGCTGTCAAATTCCTGACATTTTTTTGCTAAGTCGATCAGAGATGCCTGTGCTTCTACCCACTCCTCGTACCAAGGATGGTGAGGGTCTCTGCTGGCAGCGCTTCTGGCAATAATAATTGTGTAATCTCGGTCTTCTAAAACATTGGCAGGCATTGGCAATTCCCCTAGTTAAAATGGAGTCTAAATGACAACGGTTTGCCCGGTTTGCAGCTTGTGGCGCACCCAACACCCAGAACCAGGTAAGGTGCGCCACAAGCACCCAAAGTTGAGAGTTTTTGCGTCGCCAGTTGCGTCGTGGACTGTAATTGTAAGGTGCGTCAGTAGATAGTCGATGATGAAGTCGAATCAAACATCGGCTGACGCACCTTACTCATACGTTTGCGGTGTGTTGACTCAGAAAGTCGATCGATATTTCGTTGAATTTCCCTCTTGCACCTGACCACAGTCAACTGTCAACCGTCAACTGACTTCCTAATAATGATTTCCGACTTTTCGGTGGTGAACTGCCGGCAGTGCATCGGGATTGGAGACGCGGCCGCTATCGACGATCGCATATACGATATGATGATCCGAAAGTTCCATCCGGCTGACTACTTCGCATTCCATGTAAGCCAAGGAATCTGTCAGAATGGGAGAACCGTTGGTAGCAGGTTGAGTTTTAACTCCGGCAAATCGATCGGCACCAGGAGCAAAACGCTTTAAAAAGTGCCTCATCAAGGTTTGATAATTGCCTTCTTCCAGCACGTTGAGAACAAATTTATCTCCCGCGTGCATCATCGATTCAATCGCCCGATCCTTAGCAACTGCTATTGTTAAACCCAGAGGTTTAAAGCTAGCTTGAGTTACCCAAGAAGCTAGCATCGCACCGCTAACATCGCCTTTTTGGGCGGTGATGATGTACAGTCCGCCGCTGATCCGTCCCAAAGCTTTATCGAGGTCGCTGTCGAGGGATTTCATCTGTTTGACAGCCTTGTCCCGCGTCAGCCACTGTCCCAAGTCGGTGCCGGCTTCGTCGCAAAGTTGATAAATCGCTTCTGTCGGCGTTTCTTTAATCAAAATGTTGGGAAATGCCTCTTTTAAACCCAACTCTTTAAACTTGTTTCGCAGCGGGTAAATCGATGCGTCATCGCCCCCGCCGGATTCGCACAAACCGAAAGATTGTTTGTTGTTAGCCGCAACTAAAATTGTGTTGATAGCAGCTTCCGCATTCGCAGCAGCAGTACCGCTACTCGGCGGCGAACAAATTACGATGCCGACGGCGGTACCGACAAGTTCGCGGACTTCTTGCAAGTCGGCGATTCTCAAATCCATCATTTCCACAGCGACATCGGTTTTGGTGATACCGTGGGCGATCGCTTGGCTGAGCCGATCGCTAAATCCGTAGTCGGAGGTGTAAAATACCGCTACAGTGGTTTCTGCCTTAGCTTGCGCTTGGCTCCACTTTTTGTAGCGTCCGGTAAGTTCCACCACATTGTGGCGCAGCAGCGGCCCGTGACCGGTGGCAATTGTACCGATTTCTCCCAACTCTGCCATCCGCTTCATCGCAGCGAGTACCGATCGAGCGTTGGGAGCCATCAAACACTCATAATAAAAGTGGTAATCTTCCTCAACTGCTGCTAAATCGTCATCGAAGGTGCTGTCGGTACAGTAGTGCATCCCGAAAGCGTCGCAGGTGAACAGCACTTGAGTTTTGCTGTCGTAGCTGAAAATAGTATCGGGCCAGTGCAAGTTCGGCGCCGATACGAATTCGATAATGTGGTCGTTTCCTAAATCTAGTTTGTCCCCATTTTTGACTACCAATCGCTCAAATGGTTGGTGTACAAGATTTTCTAAAAATTGAATTGCTACTTTCGCCCCCACGACAATCGCTTGGGGTGCCAGCGCCAGCACGTCTTTGACTAAACCGCTGTGGTCGGGTTCGGTGTGGCTGATAATTAGATAGTCAATCTCTTTCGGGTCAATTTCGCCCGTCAGAGTTTCCATGTACTGCTGGCGAAACTTCTCGTGCGAGGTATCGACGAGGGCGGTTTTTTCACCGCGAATGATGAATGAGTTGTAAGTTGTACCGTTTTTGAGTCCGAATTCGATGTCAAAGCGGTCTCTATCCCAGTCCAGGCATCGAATTGCCGTTGTATCAAGGGCAATTTCGACTTTTTCCACCGTCAATCTGCGTTGGACTCGTTCAGTCAGCGCTACCATCAGTGCCTCCTTGTCTTTTACCCATTACCTTATTGTCTTCATTCTGACACGTTTCTTTTGTAAATCTTTATAAATTTTCTTATGAGGCTGTTAAGTATCCCAAAAGTTATGGCATAAGGCAGTTCGGCAACGCGCACTGAATCGGGAGGTAACGGATTTCAGGAAGAAGGAAAATTCAATAAAATCAATTTTGGGTCTATAAACAGTTGACAAAAAACAGATATGTGTGGTAATCAAACTGAGTTTGAGCGGTTGGGCGATCGCCCTTTTAGAAGACTATCAGTCAAATGCGATTCTCGATCGCGCGGCAATTTGGATTAGGGACAATAACTCGGCATTTCAGTCAACCTAATCAAACGTAAAATGCGATCGCGCTCTCTTATCCCCCATTTCTTTAATCAGTCGGGGATTTGGGGATAATGATAGAAGAAAAAAAATTCCAATCCGCAATCAAAAACCTACTCATTGATGTAAATCTATGTCTGAAAGTTCTGTTTATAAAACTAATTTTAGTTGGCAATTATGAAAGTTGCAACAGCGAGTAGAGGAGTGGTGGAAACTAAAAAATACCCAAAATATACCGAATGTGAAATTGCCATCAGTTGTTTGATTCCCCATCTTGTGGGCGATCGCTAAAGCATCCTTTTGGTTAATCTTAGCATTGCTCGCAGTCTGGTCTAGTTGGCAGATTTCGCAACTGTTACGTTTTTATCTTCATAATTTCAAAAATAGGAATCAAACAACTGATGGCAGTGCCCAACAAACAATTAAAGATTTGTCCGTAGCAGAGTGGTTTTTGCGATCGCAAAAGTTGCAGCAGCAAGGGAAATACCGCCAAGCTTGCCGCTTTCTTTACATGGCGGCGTTGCAGCGGTTAAATGATGCGGGAACCGCGATTCACCAACCCAGCCGCACTGATGGCGAATATTTGGAATTAATCCAGCAATTACCCCAGCCAGCGCCTTACGAAACTTTGATAAAAATACATCAGTAACTATTTTTTGGGAATAGGGAACCTTCCGCCTCAACCTTTGAAGAGTGTCAGCAAGCTTAGCAAACAATTAAGAATTAAGTCGGTAAGCGCAAAAAAACAATAATATCCAATCGATAATTCTAGGGGCAGGTTTTCCAAAAAATTATTGCCAAAAACCGACCATCTCAAAAACCCCCACCCAAGGGCAAATCGCCATCTAATTCTTTCCATATACAAGGATTAAAGGTCGTACTCGAATAACGCGCGCAGCATCTAAGAGTACGACCTTGAAATGGTTTTATCAGACCCAATTAAGCAATGGGTTGAAGACAACGAAACTAGCACCAGCAATGGGATTCGGGTCGAGACCGCCCACAATGGGCCCTGTGGGTGAATCCCATTAGTTGTCGGTGCCAGCGACTGTCACACAGCGAAGATTTTACCCGCGTACCTCGCTTTCTTGAAAAAAGCTGTAGTGAGGAGCCAGACTGATAAAAAGTATTTAACTACTTGCGGGGCATATTAGTAGAGCAAGGATTCCTCGCCCTACTAACAGCCTTAGATGAGAGTGATACTTGTTGCCGCTGTACTGCCGAAATTGTAGCCCGCAGTGGGGTTAGCAAGACCTAAGCGCACAGTCCCATTATTGGTACTAAATGGGTTGTCTTGAATAATAAAGGTTTGGCTGAGTTGGCCGTTGGCGAAGGACAACGTGCCGCCAGTGGGGCCGCCCGGGTTAAGCAGGTAGTCACCATATCCAGGTGCAGTGCCGCTGCCTGGAGTACCCGCCAGAATAATATAATCAACCGATGCTGCACCTAAGCCGCTTGAGCGGGTAACTGTAATCGTTGAGGTGCCCCCCTGACTGGCGATCGAGCCGTAATTAGACGCACTATACTGGAAGACATTGCTAGGTGCACTGCCGCTACCGTCAATAATGTCTAGTCTTGCTGTTGACGGAGTGCCGACGGGGCCGTTGTTGAGAAATAGGTTAACACTCTCAGTCATTTCAGGCACAGTATCAGGATTGACAAAGATGTTGAACGTCGTGGAAGTTACCCCAGGGGCAAAGTTGAGTACACCAGCAGTAGACAGATAATCAACCGCACTTCCAGTTGATAGGGCGGTGCCGTCAAGAGTACCGTAGCCAATGCTTGCGGCAGCGGTAGTGGCGCCGATGCGATTGACTGTCACCGTAGCAAAGCCAGATGATTCCGGAGTGGTGAAAGTAGCCGCACTAAAAACAAACTGGGTTGCTGTTGCTGGAGTGGGCGTCGGAGTTGGCGTCGTCCCAGTTGGGGGCACATCACTAATCGTCAAAATTGACGGACTACTGCCGACATTGCCACCGAAGAGCACTAAATTCACCGTTTCCGGCGATGATTCCAAAATCGAATCAGTCAAAGCCGGCACGGTGAAACTAGCGGTAGTTTGCCCCGCAGCAAAACTACCAACACCCCTGTCGCGCTATTGTAATCAGGTGCACTGCCTGTTGAACTTGCCGAACCGTCAAGAGTAGCGTAGTTAATCGATGCAGCCGCCGTGCCACCGGTGCGAGTAACGTTAATCGTCGCTACGCCGCCTTCAGCCACTGTGTAATTTGGTTGGGCGAACTGGAAGATACTTGGAGCTGTCGGAGTTGGAGTCGGAGTTGGCGTCGTCCCAGTTGGGGGCACATCACTAATCGTCAAAATTGACGGACTACTGCCGACATTGCCACCGAAGAGCACTAAATTCACCGTTTCCGGCGATGATTCCAAAATCGAATCAGTCAAAGCCGGCACGGTGAAACTAGCGGTAGTTTGCCCCGCAGCAAAACTCAACACCCCTGTCGCGCTATTGTAATCAGGTGCACTGCCTGTTGAACTTGCCGAACCGTCAAGAGTAGCGTAGTTAATCGATGCAGCCGCCGTGCCACCGGTGCGAGTAACGTTAATCGTCGCTACACCGCCTTCAGCCACCGTGTAATTTGGTTGGGCGAACTGGAAGATACTTGGAGCTGTCGGAGTTGGCGTCGGAGTTGGCGTCGTCCCAGTTGGGGGCACATCACTAATCGTCAAAATTGACGGACTACTGCCGACATTGCCACCGAAGAGCACTAAATTCACCGTTTCCGGCGATGATTCCAAAATCGAATCAGTCAAAGCCGGCACGGTGAAACTAGCGGTAGTTTGCCCCGCAGCAAAACTCAACACCCCTGTCGCGCTATTGTAATCAGGTTCACTGCCTGTTGAACTTGCCGAACCGTCAAGAGTAGCGTAGTTAATCGATGCAGCCGCCGTGCCACCGGTGCGAGTAACGTTAATCGTCGCTACACCGCCTTCAGCCACCGTGTAATTTGGTTGGGCGAACTGGAAGATACTTGGAGCTGTCGGAGTTGGCGTCGGAGTTGGCGTCGGCGTCGGCGTCGGAGTTGGCGTCGGCGTTGGCGTCACATCAATGCCTTGATATTGAATACTCCGCACTAGGTAGTCGGAACTATCGGTTTTGGTGGAGGTAGCGAGGTAGGCAGCGGTGGGGTTCGCGTAGGCTGTGGCGGAGAACCGCAGTTCGTCAAAAGTAACGCCGGTGAGAGAGTCTCCTACTATCTGGAGTGTGAAATTGCCATCGGTACGATCGCCAGTGAAAGTAACTCCATCTGAAGACACACCGAGCGGTTTTGGAGTGGTAGGAGCGCTGAGGCGAGTGATCGTAAAATTGCTGGCCGATACCTCCGCCCCATCCTTAAAGAGTTGCAGCGAACCAACTTCATCGCCTTGATCGTCCGCTGTAGTAGAACTTGATTTGGGAAATAATCCACTGAGGTCGATCTTGGCGCTAGTGATATCTTTATTATCTGCCCATTTCACCTTCAGCACCTGAGATAGATTGGTGTTGGGGTCAAAGTTGATTTCCGCCCGACTTTTAGTGGCGTCGGTAAACCAACCACTATAAGAGCCGTAGACACCAATACCACCGGAAGCGCCGTAGCTCAACCCGCTTTTAGAGTCGTTCGTTGCTAACGTGAGGTTGTTGATGGGAGTAGGGGTAGTGTAGTTCGTTTCAAAGCCATCAAAAGCTATCCCAGACAGTTGGATGCCTTGATTCTGGGCTGCAGTAGGCCATTGTGCAATTAGCTCGCTGACACTGCTGTAATTAGTGGTTGTACCCAAAGAACCATTGAATGAAGTAGCCATAGCTTGTCCTTTGATGATGAGTAATTAATGATTAGAAGTGACTGAAAACCAGAGGTTGGGCTTTCTTGTAGCGATCGATCACTGCAAGAAAATTTTCCTCATACCTGCGGGTAAATTAAGTAAAAATGCTTGCCCAATAAGCATTTGAAGGTATTATTGCCCCTGATTAAATATTGAGTGTAAATAATTACACCTAGTGAGACCTATTTACATAGATTTGTTTAACTTTCATCATCAAGAAGTTTTATCCGGAAAAAGTGCGATCTTTTTTTCAGCCCTATAAAAAGCGGGTTGTCCACATCTGTAGAGGAGAGCTTAAATCCCAGATTCCGGCCCCCAAGAGGCAGCTTTCGCTGCTTCACCGGGCAAAAGTGAATCAGGAGAGACTATTGTGAGTAAAAATACTCAGGACTTTATAGGTCTACGCATAACCCTGTTGGGAATTTCTGAAAATTGAGGTTCGGGCGTAAGTTAAATCTGATTCTATTAAAAATGCGTTAGCGAAACTTGCCGTAGGCATCGCTAAAAAACCAAGTTTATTAGTGATCCCTAATGTGATTGACGATAATGTGATTGACGATCGCTCTCAAGATGTCAAATGGGTTCTATACTACTGCCAGAGTAACAAAACAGGGTGAATCTGACTAAAGCAGGAATTATGCACTTACCCTGCTCTGATTTGTCAGCGGCAACTCTACAATAAACTCAGTTCCTTCGCCAACCTGACTGACGCAACGGATCTTGCCACCGTGAGCTTGGACAATTACCTGATAGCACACTGAAAGTCCCAAACCAGTGCCTTTCCCCACAGGTTTAGTAGTAAAAAATGGGTCAAAAATCTTGTCTTGAATTTCTGCAGGAATGCCAGTTCCCGTGTCGCGGATAGAGATTGTTACCAAGTCCGGCTCGCTTTGCCAACTGCGGATAGTTAATTCCCCCGGTTTGGTCGTTGACTGGAGCGCATCTAAAGCATTGTCAAGCAAATTATAAAATACTTGGTTGATTTGACTGGCATGACATTGAACGGGCGGTAAACTGCCGTATTGCTTGTCTATTTTGATATGGGTTTTTAGCTTGTTTTGCAGCATCAAGAAACTGCTTTCTAAACCTTCATTCAAATCTACTGGTTTTAATTCAGCGTGGTCTAAACGAGAAAAATTTCGCAGCGTCATCACGATCGAGCGAATCCTCCCGCTGCCTTCCCGCATTGAATTGAGCAGTTTACCAAAGTCTTCTCGAATGTAATCGAGTTCTAGTTCTTCATTGATTCTGACAATTGCTTCCGCTGCTTCCGGGCAGGCATTTCCGGCTACTTCTAAAGCTTCGTTCAAGGCTTTAAAATATTCTTGAGCGTGAAACAAGTTAGCGTGGATGAAATTGTTGGCGTTGTTAATTTCATGAGCAATTCCCGCTACCATTTGTCCCAAACCTGACATCTTTTCGCTTTGAATCAATTGCTGCTGTGCCGATCGCAATTCTTCTAACGCAGCCTGCAACTGCTGGGTTTGAGCTTGAGATTTTACCGCAGCCTCTTGGACTTGGCTGTAAAGTTCTGCTTGCTGAATGGCGATCGCCATTTGGTTGGCTATCTGGGATAGCAACTCCATTTCTTGCCGCTGCCAATTGCGGGTATCCCGGCACTCGTGAGCAATCAGCAAACCCCACAGCCTACCGGGAAATTTAGGATTATAGCTTCCGGCTGTGTCGGGGGTATTTTCTTCTGTTCTTGATGTAACAATCGGCACAATCAGATTAGCTTTTACCTGCAAACTATCTAAGAAATCGACGTGACAAGGCTCTAAACCAGCATTAAAAATATCATTAATTGCTTTGACTCGCCCTTGCTGGTAAAGATCGGCGTAATCTCCCCGAAAACACTTATCAGCCCCCATATCTCCTAAAATTGAAGGCCAAGGAACAGTCATGTTTTCAACAACAACTTTTCCTTGCCAGTTGTCTTGAAACTGATAGATAATTACTCGATCGCACTGCAGCATTTGGCGGACTTCCCTCACCGCTGTTTCCAGGATAGTTCCCAGATCCAGGGTACTGCGAATTTGGTTGCCGATCAGCCGCAGCAGCGATTCTCGTTCGGCTTGGCGCCTGGTTTTGCTATAGAGTTTGGCTTGATTGATCGCGATCGCCAATTGCGATCCTACCCCTTCTAAAAGCTGCTTTTCCCAATCAGTCCATTCCCGTTCGCGATCGCACTGATGCAAGCCAATTATCCCATTCACTTCACCTTGATAGCGAGTAGCTACTGCCAGCATTGACTTAATCTCCAAAGCTTCGGCAATTTTTCTGGTTTGTGGGTTCAATCCCGGAAAATCGAGAAACTTCGTCACTGCTAGGGAGTCTTGCTGAGACACGACGGCAGCCAAATGGGGGTTGTCAGTCATCGGTACTTTCATTCCCAGTTGGATCGGATAGTCGCCCGCGTTGTACTCTCCGCGCGTGACTAAAGTTTTTTCTGTATTTGATTCTTTGACTAAAATGCTCACGCGGCTGCACTGTAACGCTTGCCCCAGCAATCTGCAGGCCGATGTCAAAATTTCTTCTATATCAAGTGTACTGCGAATTTCGTTATTAATTTGGTTCAGCAAGTTTGATAACTGAACTTGCTGCTGCATCTGCACGATTAGGGCTTTTTGTTGGTCTACTTCCGGCAGCGAAAGACTTTCTTCCTGCCTCCAATTTTCCGATTCAGGCAACCGCGAAGTTACTCTGTGCCAGGGGTTTTCGTGTTCTTGTATTTTTAAAGACATATTTACTCAGCAGTTGTACAGTATTTTGATTGAGTCTGGTTTTATAAACCTGTGCTTACCTCCCCAACAGCCCCATCGCAGCTACCAGGACTTTTGGACTATCTTAAGATATTATAAAGGATGCAGCCTGAGCAAAGCAATTATTTGCTTTACAAATATTTATATTTAGCAAGTATGCGCTCTGCAGGGGACAATACTAATTAGCGCGCTGCAGGGAACTTGGTGAGATGTCAAATAGAGTTAACCGCCCGGTTAAGCGAATAAAATTAATCTAAAATCTATCTTTAGTTCAATGTTTGCGCGCGCTGGATCGACATGAAAAATTCAATTCCCGACAAGTTTCGTTTGCCAGCAAGCACGGACAACATTACTTCTGGATTTACAGGTAACGCCCAGATTAAAATAGCTTTGGCGATCGGCAATTCCCGGCTGCACTGGGGATTATTTGCGGGCAAAACCCTCCAGAAAACATGGGATACAGAGCATCTCAATGCTGATGCTGTTTCCCGGTTCTCAGAGGAGGAAAAAGCAGAATATTTGGTGCAAATAGTCATGAGGTCGATCGAGGAAATATCTTCTCAAAATCTCCTTTGTCTTCCTGCTACTCCCGCTTTTTCTAATCCTGACACACTTTCTTTAGTGCCGCTGCCTCTAATTTTGGCTTCAGTAGTTACCCAGCAAACAGCAATTTGGCAGAGTTATCCTGATGTCCGAATTATTACTTTAGACCAGTTGCCGATCGGGGGACTCTATCCTACCTTGGGAATTGACAGAGCTTTGGCTGTACTGGGCGCTGGCAACCAATTGGGTTGGCCAGTTTTACTTATAGATGCTGGTACAGCTTTAACATTTACTGGGGCTGATGTCAATAGGTATTTAGTTGGGGGCGCAATCTTACCAGGTTTGGGTTTGCAGTTATCGTCGCTCGGTAAAAAAACCGCTGCATTACCCTTAGTCAATTTACCACAAAATCTGCCGCACCGCTGGGCGACAGACACTGCTGGGGCAATTCAAAGCGGAGTTGTGTATGCGACGGTGGCAGGAGTTAGGGATTTTATTGAAGATTGGCGGTGTTTGTTTCCTGATAGCAAAATTGCGGTCACGGGGGGCGATCGCACTATGCTTTTAAAATACCTCACCGCATCCTTTCCTGATACAGCCGCAGGCTTAATTGACGCACCAGAGGCTATTTTTTGGGGAATTAGCCTGTTGACTGTTGACTGCTGACTGTTGACTGTTGACTTTTGTCATTTTATTAATGACCAATGACCAATGACCAATGACCAATTCCCAATCATTACCAATTCCCAATTCACTTCGCAAACTCGCGAATATAGTTAGCAACAACATCCGGGACTTCCTGCGGCAAATTGCTTTCCCCGGGACTGACTAATTGCAGTTCGGCATTAGGAGCCAGAGCAGCATAGGATTGACACAGAGACGAAGCTGCGGGAGTATCTTCAGAACCGTGCAACACCAAAACAGGCGCTTTCAGCAAAGGCAAATTCTCATCAACTAATTCCGCTGTAATTTCAGCCCGCCGGCGCCCGAACAGCAACTGCACGGCAACTGGGGACTCCATCAACTGCTGTCTGAACTTTAGCAGTCCGTCAATCTTTTTTTTGCTACCCAGCAACTTAGCAATTGGATAGATCGATCGCAGCCACCACAAAGCCAGCGGAGGTTTGCCGATCAGCCACCTAGCCGTCTGCCACCGCCCCCGCCGGTTGCCAACCTTGAGGCCTTCTGGGGCCAACAAAACCAAACCCTGAACTCGATCGGGATATTTGATAGCGTAGCTGGTGGCCACCCAGCCGCCCAGAGAGTGAGCGATTAAATAAACCTGTCGCACGTTCAAAGTATCGAGGTATTGGGCGAGACATTCTACTTCCAGGTCGATCGAATAATGAAGATTCGGGCGTTCCGAGTCGCCAAACCCCAGCAAATCCGGTGCGAAGCACTGGTAGTAGGGGCTCAAATGTTCGATCGTCCTCAGCCACTGACTGCTGTCGTGCCAAGAACCGTGCAAAAATACTAAATTCGGGCCTTGACCGACTTCGTGCCAGAAGATTTGCCCTACAGAGAGTTTGACCCGAGAATTTCGTAGCGGTGAGTACATCCGGTTAAATATTTAGTAATAAAAAGATGATTAATTTAATGTTCGGAGTTTGTGAATAAAAGTAGGAAAACAGTGCAAATTAATTCCACAGTGATAACAGACAACTTTTGACGGCGAGGTAATTTCCGACTTTTCTCAAATTTGGATGCCCCGCCGGTTTACGCCAAAGTTGTCAGACCTTGAAAATAGTCCTGTAAGTGTTGGTCGTTATCGTGGCTGAGCTGGCCCTCTGGCAGCGATGCGGGCAAAAAAGCCTCAACCTCGCTGACTTCAAGCGTATCCTGAACTTGCATCTTTCCCTCTACCTCTGCTGCCACCACGATACAAATCGAGTGCAGGCGAGGGTCTCGATCGGCTGCCGAATAAACACCCACCAAGCGGCGGATTTTGACTAAATCGAGTCCTGTTTCCTCCGCTAATTCCCGCCGGACTGTCGTCGGAATATCCTCTCCCCAATCCACCATACCTCCCGGCAGTGCCCAGCGACCGTTGTCGCGGCGGCGAATTAACACAATTCGCCCGTCAGGCAATACCGGAATCACGGCAGTACCAGTGATGGGATGTCGGAAAATCAGTCCCAGCACAGTTTGTCCAATTTGCCACAATCGACGCATAAACTCAAAAGCTTGTTTAGGAGATAGTAATTTCAGGCCTCCTAGCTTGCAGCTCCGGAGTCTTAATTTTTAATTTTTGATTCACGCTAGAGATCTGGCAAGTCTGCTAGGATATCCGCCGCGTGAGTTTCTGGTTTGACTTTCCGATAAACCTTTTCAATCCTACCATCAGGGTCGATCGCGAAGGTCGATCGAGTAATTCCCATAAATTCTTTTCCCATAAATTTTTTGAGTCCGTAACAGCCGTAGGCGGTAGCAACTTCGGCGTTGGAGTCGCACAGCAAGGGAAAAGGCAGTTGATATTTAGCTGCAAACTTGGCGTGGGACCCGGGCCCGTCCGTGCTGATGCCGAGGACTGCAATATTGCGCGACTCGTAGTCTGAGTAAATGTCGCGAAAGCCGCAAGCTTCTTTAGTACAGCCTGGGGTATTGTCCCTAGGGTAAAAATAAAGTACAACTCGCCGCCCTCGAAAATCTGCAAGGCTGACGACATTGCCTTGCGCGTCTGGCAGGCTGAAGACAGGAGCTACGTCACCGGGATAAATCGTCATTTGTCGTATTTTGTCAAGAGTTTATAGAAATCTTCTGGAAGATTGAAAACATGGCGTCCCGATCGCACCCAGATTCCGAGCGACTTGAATCCCCGTGTTCTTTTTTCTGGGTCTTGTACCGTGTGTGCTATGATCGTCATCGGTCTAAAATTGAGTATAACTAGCCAACGTAAAAACTTAACTGGATTAGTTGAGTGCGTAGTCACACCTAACGGTGTTGCGGTTTAGGAAAGCTAAATTTGAAGAAAACCTAACTACATAAAGAGAACTGATCGAGTACGGTAGGGCATACCGGAATTAACGCTTGGGGAGAAGACATTTATAATGCGGCGGTCGAAATCCTGTCGCAAGCAAGTGACTTCGCTGAACCAAGAATCTCAGTCACCAAGAGTGTACAGAGTGTCAACCTTAAGAATCCCCGTGCGTGAAAGCCCGGGGACTGTCAATGTTTATTAGTGAGGTCAGAATGGCTAAGCGCCGCAATCTCAAGAAAGAGAAGGCACAACGAAATCAAGCATACGCTCGCAAGTTTCGCAAGCGGAGAAATCAAGATATGTTCTCCAACAAGAGAAGGCGATTTGATGGCGGCAACGGCGGTGGCATGGGCGCCATGAGCGGCGGCAGACAGGACAAAGACATGGCTGCTGCTGAAGATTAATTGAGTCAGGCTATCTGCCGAACTTAGAACCAGAGTGGAAAACACGATCGTTCTAAGGAGAGATAGCCAGCCGGAATTTGTCCAATAATTCAACGATGTTTAGGCGATCCGATCGCGCGCAGCGATAAGTGACTTTCTCACTTGTTCAAACCCGGTACCCCCGTAACTATTGCGAGCCGCCACCACTTGCTGAGGTGCGATCGCGCTGTAAATGTCTGTCTCAAAGGCTGGGTGCAAGTCTTTCCACTCCTCAAGTGTCAAATCTTTGAGGAGTTTGCCCCCCGAAAGGCAAGTTTTGACGACTTTGCCGACAAGGTTGTAAGCTTCCCGGAAGGGAACGCCTTTGGCGGCCAAGTAGTCGGCTACGTCTGTAGCGTTAGAAAAGTCTTCCGTAACGGCAGCAGCGAGGCGATCGCCATTAAACTCGATTCCTTCGCGCAACAAAATGGTCATTGCTTCCAAGCAACCCTGTACCGTTCTTACGGTATCAAACAAAGCCTCTTTATCTTCTTGTAAATCTTTGTTGTAGGCCAAAGGAAGTCCCTTCACTACTACCAACAAGGCTTGCAAGTTACCGAACACCCGTCCCGCTTTGCCCCGCACCAACTCCGGCACGTCGGGATTTTTTTTCTGGGGCATGATGCTAGAACCAGTAGCGCAGCTATCTTTGAGCGTAATAAATCCAAATTCGTGAGCAGACCACAAAATCATTTCTTCTGACAAGCGGCTCAGGTGTACCATAATCAAGCTGGCTGCAGCGAGAAATTCGATCGCAAAATCTCGATCGCTCACTCCATCTAAGCTATTAGCATAAACATTGTCAAAATGCAATAGTTCTGCCGTATATTGTCGGTCGATCGGGAAAGTCGTCCCCGCCAGCGCGCCACAACCCAAAGGGGAAACATTCACCCGCTTGCAGATATCGCCGAGACGTTCCCAATCGCGATCGGTCATTTCAAAATAAGCTAACAGGTAATGAGCCAAACTGATCGGCTGAGCGCGCTGCAAATGAGTGTAACCGGGAATTAAAGTTTCTACGTGACGATCGGCAAGATCGAGCAAAACCCCTTGAAATTCCCGCAATTGCGATCGAATTTGGGCGATGCGATCGCGCAAATACAAGCGAGTATCGGTGCCGGCCTGATCGTTGCGCGATCGGGCCGTGTGCAACTTTTTCCCCGCATCCCCCACGATATCCGTCAGCCGCTTCTCTACTGCGAAGTGAACGTCTTCTGCATCAACTCCCGGAACAAAAAGTCCTTGGCGGTATTCGCGGCGGATCTGTTCCAAACCATTGACTAACTGTTCCCCTTCTGCTGCGGAAATAATCCCCGTTTTGGCCAGCATTTTAGCGTGAGCGACAGAACCAGTCAAGTCATACTCAATCAATTCAATATCGAAGCCAATACTAGCATTGAATCGGGCGATCGCCGGGTGCAGCGCCGATTCAAATCTTTGACTCCAAGTTTTTTGTTGTGTTGTCATTGCTCAAGCTAAAACTAGATTATATCTCTCTTGCAGAAGTCTATAAAAACCGTTTTTTAGCAAAGACTTTAGTCCTTCCTCCGGTTTGTAGTCTGGACTTTAGTCCTCCATCCCAGATTGTGCAAGCAAAAACTCAAGTCCTGACTACAAATTTTTTATACATCTTTTGACCAGAAAAAACTGAAGTCTTGACTACAAAATTGTGAAACTTTTGCTGCATCAGAAAGAAGTGAAGTTGGGGCTACAAACCTTTTAAATCCGTTACCGATACCTTCTTCGACAAGAACTCTAAGGAAAAATCCCTTTAAAGAACCAGCCAACAAAAATACCTATAAAAAAAGCTCCTATTTGACCAGTCGAAACAAAATTGTTCCAAGCTTTCTGGAAATTCGTAAAAATTTCGTAACTTTGAGCCAAAACCACCGTCGAACTCAAATGAGATTTCAAAACGACCACGTGAGCGACATCGTTCCAATTCATCGAACTGGTTAATCCAGCAGTAATTTCCGGCATTAAATTAACTATCATGGTGATTTTCTCCTGCTAAAGGTGTTACCCTAAGTACAACCAGTGTCATGTCATCTTCGTTACGATTGCCGATGCCAATAAACTGGTGAACGCGATCGAACAAATAATCCAAAATCTCTTCAGACTGCTGGTAATTTTGACAGGCCCACTGAAAAGCCGAGGTCAAGTTATCCTCATCAAACCGATCGCCCCTTTGATTAGAAGCATCGGTAAATCCATCTGTGTAATAAATAATAGTATCTCCTGGCTGCAATTGCACGCTTGCTTCTTGGTAATGCGAATCAGCATCCAGCCCAATTAACATTCCCTCCAAAGTATCGAGTTGAAGAATCGAATTAGTTGCAGCTTGCCACAGCAAAGGCGGGTGGTGAGCAGCATTGCTGTAAGACAAAACGCGAGTTTTCGGGTCATACTCCGAATAAAACAGAGTCACAAAACGGTGGGAATTTTCCAAATCCGCGTGCATAACCCGGTTTAAATGTTGCAAAATTCTCGACGGCGAGTGGCGGTTCAAAACCTCCGCGCGCAGCATACCCCGTGTCATCGTCATCAACAGGCCAGCCGGTACACCTTTGCCCATCACGTCGCCGATCACAATGCTCCAGCGGCCCTTGTCGATTTTGGACTTGAGATTTTTAATTAGGGATGGGGGGTGTTCCCCCTCATTCTCCTTGCCGATCGGGTCATAGTCAGCGGGAATAAAATCATAATAATCTCCGCCGACCCTGCTAGCAGTTTGGCAGCGGGCGGCCACGTCAACACCGGGAATTTTCGGACAACTGCGGGGTTGCAGCCGCAATTGAATTTCCGCCCCGATTTCTAACTCTCTGTCTAAGCGGTCTTTTTCCGCCAACTTAACAGTAAGTTCGTCTTTGCAAATAGCCACGGCGGTTTGATCCGCCACCAACCGAACTAATTTCTGCCTGCTGGGAGTCCAGAGATATTCCGGGTCACTGCTAAAAACATAAAGCCGTCCGCGTTCCAAATTGTTGACTAAAATTGGCGCCCCAAACAAATGAACATCCGGGCCCAAATAACGACCGACTTGCAGGTCTAGACTAGAAGTTTGCCCAGAGGTTTCCGAAAACGATGCAGCAGTAGCGCCCGCACCTGCTGTAGCTTGCCTGGTGGCTATTTCCAGCGCTTTTCGCATATCTTGGCACTGCCGTCCTTCCTGACAGTGCAACTGCTGGAACCTGACTTGACCGTTGGGTTTGAACAGCACTAAGGCTCCCCCGTCGGCATCGGTAACGCGAGTCGCCACCAAAGGTACCAACTCCAAAAATTGGTTGAGATTGTTAAAACTTCGCAGGGCAAATCCCAGCGAACCCAACATATCTTGGACGTTGTGCTGGTATCGGTGCAAGCGCGCCACCAGTTCTTTGAGGGCAAATACTGGCGTCGCGTCGGTAGAATTGCGACCCGGAGGGCGGTCAGCAGGTTGAGGTGAGGATCGAGGCAAAGGCACAGCAGTCATTTTAGATTTGTGATTTTCGATCTGAGAACGAGGAGGAATGATTGAGGACTTACGCGCCGCTTGAACAAAACCCGGTTTTTTTTCGAGCAAATAGTTTGGGTTGAGCAGGTAGGTTGGGCAGTAGGGGAACTTTACCCAACAGCATCAATTTTAGATTTGAGATTTTCAATTAAAAAATTGGAGATTTTTGCTCGCATCTCAAATCTAAAATCGCCAATTCTTTAATCGTTTGTTGGGTGTCGATCGCGCTTTGATTCCAACTAAGCTAACTAAGCAAGAACAGGGCGAAGGTATTGTTTCTAGATATTTAGTTTTTTACTCGCCACCGGGTGGCGATCGGCGCCAGACCTGCGATGCTAGTTTGAGGTTAAGGATTTGAGATTTTGAACCTCTGTATCCGCCTCCCAAAATTGGGACGACCACAGATACCTCATCAATCTAAAATCTAAAATCTAAAATCTAAAATCGAGTAGGGCTTCCACAAATTCGTAACTAGAAAACGGACGCAAGTCTTCGATGCTTTCCCCGACTCCAATAAACCGGATTGGCAGACCGAGCTGCTGCACTACTGCTAGGGCAACACCACCTTTAGCAGAACCGTCGAGTTTTGTCAATACTACTCCGCTTAATTTTGCCGATTCTGCGAACACTTCTGCCTGTCGCAAACCATTTTGACCCAGTGTGGCATCCAAGACCAGTAGAGATTCTACGGTAGCGCCTGGGGCTTTCTTATCTACAATGCGACGGATTTTACTTAATTCGTCCATCAGATTTTTTTTGTTTTGCAGGCGGCCTGCGGTGTCTACGACCAGCAGTTCTGTGCCTCGGGCGGTGGCGGCGGCGATCGCGTCAAACACGACAGCAGCCGGATCGGTATTTTTCCCTGGGTTGGCAATAATTTCGACGCCGCTGCGGGAACCCCAAACTTTCACCTGTTCGACGGCGGCGGCGCGGAAAGTGTCGGCGGCGGCAATGAGGGTTTTGTAGCCGGACTTTTGAGCAATGTGCGCTAGTTTGCCGATCGTCGTAGTTTTGCCCGCACCGTTGACTCCTACGATCAACCAGATGTTAAAAGTGTCTTTTTCCGGGGCAAATGTCAGGCTGTAGGCGGGATTACCGGCGGCGGTTTCGGCACAGGGAGCGTCGAGAATCTCGCGCAGGATGGTTTTCAGGTAGGCTAGAGCCTGTTCTGGCGGCAGCACTTCTTGTTTGAGTCTTTCTTGGAGGCGACTGATAATGATGTCGGTGGCTGCGACTCCGACATCGGCTTGCAGCAGCAAAGTCTCAATTTCGGCTACCGCGTCTTGATTGAGCGGCCCTTGACCGACGATCGCCTTTAGTCGATTAATTAAGCTGCGACGAGTTCTTTCTAAGCCTTTCCGCAGTTTTTGCAGCCAAGTGATTTCTTCGACGGATACTTGGTCTGGCCGGCGACCTTGACTTGCCAAGATTTCTGAAGACCACAGGAAGCCTTCGTCAAAGGCGAAACCGGGAATTTCTTCGATAATTGCGGCTCTCTCGGCGGCGGCTGCAATTACGTCTGGTTCTTCCAGGGCGGTTTCTTTGAGGCGTTCGATGCGCTCCATGCGATCGGCTTGAGCTCTGGCCCAAAACGGCAGGGCTTCGGCTGCTTCGCCGTCGGATGCGAGTGATGCGGTTTCTACAACCTCAGTTGCAGGTTCGGCAATTTCTATATTTTCTGCTGTAACTTCTAATTTTTGAGCTATGGGTGCAATGTCGATCGCCCCGGCTTTTGGTTGCAGAGTTTCTGGAATTTCTACTGGGTTAGCTGCATCGGTTTCTACCGCCTCGGTTGCTTCAAGTGCCGCTGGTTCTGCAACTTCTGGAACTTCTGCAACAGTTGGTGCTGTGGGTGCTGGTTCGAGTTCGATCGTCTCCGTTGGTTCAACAGCCTCCGCTTCTGCAACTTCTGGAACTGTCGCGATTTCTGTTGCGGCTGCTGGAACTTCAGCCGCTGCTGTTTCGGCAACTTCTGTTTCGGGTTTTTGCTGTTTTTGAATATTTTTGTAAGCAGCTTTCGCCCAATTGAGATAATCTTCGGCTACAGCGGGGGAACTTGAATCTGCTGCTGTATCTGTTTGAGGCTCAACCGATGCGGATTTTGCAGACTCATCTTGAGTTTGTTGGGGTGTATCTTTTTCGGAAGATTCGCTTTCGCTGTACTGGCGACGAAACCAATTAAATACCATAGAAGTAAATGGGGAATAGAGAAGAGTTATTAGTGCAGTCCTGGATGCCTTAAGGCCAGAGAAACCGGGTTTTTTAGCTTACTGTGGACTATAACGAAGGATTTTCGTAAAAAACCCGGTTTCTGACTACCCGTGCGTCCAGGACTATAGTCATTAGTCATCAGTTCTTAGTGTAGAGCGGATTGCCGATTGCAGATTGCCGATCGCTATTGACCGATGACTGATGACTGATGACTGCTGACTATCGACTACTGACTAATAACTTCTGCGTTGATTTTATCGACTACTCGGCGGAGGACTCCGTTGATGAAGCGATGTCCTTCGTCGCCGCTGTAGCGTTTTGCCAGTTGGACGGCTTCGTTGACGCTGACTTGTTCGGGTAAGCCGAGATATAGCATTTCGGCGATCGCGATTCTCATGATATCTCGATCGATCCGGGGCAACCGTTCTATTTGCCAGTCTACCAGCGCTTCCGAGAGCAATTCATCAATTTGAACACGGTTGGCGCTGACTTTCGTCAGGATTTGCAAAGCATAGGTGCGGACATCTTGCTGGTTGGCTAGCTGGATCAGTTCTGGAAACTCCATTGCTGAACCGAGACGGTTGATGGCGGTTTGGGTGAGTTCGACAGCTTCCCGCACCATTGTTCTAGCACTTTGTATATCGGCGGCACGGATTTCGCTGGCAAGCAGCTTGTCGCTACTCCGCTGCACTTCGGATGCTGCTGCTTCTAGGGATTCTTGAACTTCTGCTGTCAGGGTGCGGATGGCGGCGAGGAGAACATCTTGCAGTTTCTTGGCTTCTAAGAGTTCTGGATTCGCCGGCAGTTGGCTGATGCCGAGGAGTGCGAGTTCGCGTGCTGTTTCGCGGGCTTTTTTCATAGTTTTTAGATAGAGATTGAGAATTTAGGAAGTTTTTCGATCGCGCGCGGACTTGAACTTTAGCAGAAAACTCGACTAAAAGTTCTACCAGACCGGCAGTCTGACTCGCCAGCGGCGGGTAGTTTACAGATACTTCGCCCTCAAACCCAAGATTTATGCAAAGGAATCCGGTTTCTGAGTATAAGCTTTCTCGGTTTGGGCTGGTTTTGTCGAAATATTATAAATAAAACCCTGAAAACCCCGCGACTTTAGTCCGGGGATGAAAGGGGTAAGGAGGCTTTAGCCTCCCAGTCTATTTTCTGCGCTCTCAGGATGGCGCTGTCAAGTAAAACCATGTAAATCTTTGTGAACAACTAGAGGGATATTAAGCCGACTCTGGTAGCATAAGACTATCGTGATGAGGTCGAAGTCATGTTAGTTTTTGAGTTCAAAGCATCGGGTAAAAAGCAGCAATTTGACGCTGTAGACGAAGCAATTAGAACAGTGCAGTTCATCCGAAACAAAGCACTGCGGTTTTGGATGGACAACGAAAAAGTTGATAAATACGCATTGAACAAGTATAGCGCTGTTTTAGCTAAGGAATTTCCGTTTTGCGATGACTTGAACAGCATGGCTCGACAATCGAGCTCAGAAAGAGCGTGGTCGGCAATCTCCCGATTCTACGACAACTGTAAAAAGAAAGTCCCAGGAAAAAAAGGATTCCCGCAATTCCAGAAACACAACCGCTCCGTCGAGTACAAAACTACGGGCTGGCGTCTGGCAGACGACCGGAAATCAATCACTTTTACCGATAAAAAAGGAATCGGAAAGCTCAAGTTAAAAGGAACGCGCGACTTACATTTCTATCAGCGCAGTCAAATCAAACGAGTACGTTTGGTAAGGCGAGCAGACGGATATTATGTCCAGTTTTGCATTCAAGTTGACCGTTCTGAAAAGATTGAAATCACGGGTAACGCCATCGGGTTAGATGTAGGACTTAAAGAGTTTTACACTGACTCAAATGGCATTGCAGTTGATAACCCGCGTTTCCTCCGCAAGGGAGAACGCAGGTTGAAGAAATCCCAAAAACGAGTTTCAAAACGAGTCAAGGGTTCGCAAAACAGAAAAAAAGCTAGAGCGATTCTAGGGAAGCGCCACCTCAAAATCAGCAGACAGCGTAAAGATTTTGCCGTGAAGTTGGCAAGATGCGTCATCCAGTCTAACGACTGTGTAGTCTACGAAGATTTGAGGATTAAAAATATGGTGAAGAATCACTGTCTGGCAAAATCGATTAACGACGCTTCTTGGTATATGTTCCGAATTTGGCTGGAATATTTTGGCAAAGTATTCGGAAGAATTACGATTGCCGTACCAGCTAACGGAACAAGTCAAGAATGCTCTAGTTGCGGAACAATTGTTAAGAAAAGTCTCTCAACGCGAACCCACGCTTGTCGGTGTGGATGCGTATTAGATCGTGACTGGAACGCAGCTAAAAATATCCTGAGTCGGGGATTGAGTACGGCGGGGCACGTCGGAACTTGGATCTTAGATCCGAACGCTTGTGGAGAATTGACCGCTACCGATGTTGAAGTAATTCTGCATCGGCAAGTCGATTCTGCGAATCAAGAATCTCCTCGGCTTTAGCCAGGAGAGTGTCAACTGCTATGGGGAAAGTTTACACGGTCTTACGGGTCACTAAAGATGTCTTGGTTTAGTCTTCTTCGACTGGGACAGCCTGGTATCTTGATTCGGATACCAAGGGTTCGAGTGTTTTGCCCTTGATGTTTTCGGGGCTTACTGCAATTGAGTTGCTGGGGTTGACGATGCCGCCGGAGATGATGACTTTAAAGGCATCTTCGATCGACATTGACAAATTGACTAAATCTGCCTCCGGGACTATAGCGTACCATCCGGTAGTGGGGTTGGGAGTGGTGGGGATGAAAATACCGATCGGGGTTTCACCGGAAAGGTGAGGCGGGATATCGTTACTCTCGATCGTACCGGTCACAAATGCTAAAGTCCAGATTCCCCGCCGGGGATATTCTACTAACACCACGCGGCGAAATTTGTCATTTGATTTGAGGAGGGTTCCCAACAGTTGTTTGAGGGTTTTGTAAACCGAACCGGCTAAGGGAATTGCCTGCAGCAGCCGTTCGCCAAAGTCTAGCAGCCACTTGCCGAAAATGTTGCGGGCCATTAAACCGATGACTAAGATACTCAGCAGGGGTACAGCCAGACCTACTAAAAGATTTAGCAGATTCACCAAAATCGGGTGGAGTCCGTCAAAAGGGTTGATCTGCTTGGGAATTTTGGTGAGAAAATTGATCACCCAACTGGCGACGGTAATTGTCAGCCAGATGGTGGTAGCTAAGGGTATCACTACCAATAGTCCTGCGATCAGGTCGTTTTTTAAGTCTTGTTTGATGCGTTGGAGCACGGCGGGTCAAATCTCCTCGTAACTGGTTCCCAATAACCTGAATAAAGCTGAGACTAAAGCAACTGCACGGGCTTTACTGGAAGTCACCATAGACGATCGTCTTCAATTCTGCTAAACCCTACCATTTCTGAGGGGGAAGAGTTAGGGATCGCCGGTGCTGTACCTCTATTTTAAAGAATTATTGCAAGTTGGCGCTTGGTTTTAATATATGCGGGCTGTGCAGCAGCTCACCGTATTGTATATTTTAAGACATTTTGGCTCTGCCTCAACCAATCAGCCGATCGGTCAGAGCCAGCCTGGGAGTTCAAGTGTAGCGAGTCCAGAGAAAATTTTCTGGGATTTGTAGAGGAAATTAATTGGTCGATCGAGCTTTCTCAGATTTGCGGCTGGGTGGGACTTCGTTGTATCGAATTCAGAGGAATCTATCCAGGTTGAGTTCAGTGTCTGTAGAAAAATCTATCTTTGGATAGATGCAGCGCGACCATTGTTATTAGTTTACGAGGGTGATTGTTGAGGGGACAGCGCTCGACAAGCCAACTGCGAGCTCGGTTGCAACTGTTGCATCCTAGGCAAATCCGGCAAAAAGTAAAGCAGACAGACCAGCAACTTGGACTTTTTTGACATATCGATCGATATTCAGGAAATCAGGGCAGAATTCAAGCGAATTCGAGTTTGAGAGGAGCGACAAAGCAATATAGAATTAATCCGGGCATCACTACAAAAAAAATAATCTGCCAAACGAGGTAGCAGTCGTTAGTAGCAAGCGAGATA
Organism: Oscillatoria nigro-viridis PCC 7112; assembly: GCF_000317475.1. NCBI lineage: Bacteria > Bacillati > Cyanobacteriota > Cyanophyceae > Oscillatoriales > Oscillatoriaceae > Phormidium > Phormidium nigroviride. The sequence goes on along the minus strand of NC_019729.1, from coordinate 3,461,663 downwards.
AATTACTATATAGCTAGTTGTTTCTGGCCAGAAGCGCGCAACTATTTGCTCAACAGGGTCTAGCTAAACGGTTGCATAGAAGCAAGACTCCAGCGGTGCAGATTCTTTGGAAGCAGACGAAAGTTAAGGAAAAACAAGCGTACTAGCCAATCAAGTCAGAGCGGGGATTCACCTCGCGACAAGCAGCAATAGACTTGGTTAGAAGTTAGGATTGAGATATGAATGCTCAACTCATGAAACCAATTGATTTTTACATTTTTTTATGCGATTCAAAACCAAGATTTTTTTGGCCTTCACTTAACCAGCCGCAGCCAGATCGAATTTTGTATCAGATAATTAATATTTAAGTAAAAGGAATTTTTGTGAAAACGCTCAATATCCTCTTAGTAGAAGACAGTCCCCTAGATGCCGAACTGATTGAGGCATATCTAATGGATGGCGGGTTCCAATTTTCTCTGGTGTGTGTGGAAACTAGAGAAGACTTTGCCGCGGCGCTGGAAAAACAATGTTTTGACATTATTTTGGCAGATTATATGCTGCCTTGTTTTAACGGAATAGCGGCACTGGAAATCGCCCACACTACTTGTCCGGGAGTGCCGTTTATTTTTGTTTCGGCTACTTTGGGCGAGGAAGTGGCGATCGAAACTTTGAAAAGCGGGGCTACTGATTATGTTCTCAAACGCCGTTTGATACGCTTGGTGCCGTCGATTCAGCGGGCCCTGCGGGAAGTTCAAGAACGGAACGAGCGCAAGCAAGCCGAAGCACAGCAGCAGGAAAGCGAAGCTCGATTTCGGATTATGGCAGATACCGCGCCGGTGATGATTTGGATGTCGGACACTGACCAACTTGGCGATTACTTTAACAAAGTTTGGCTGGAGTTTACCGGTAGAACTTTGGCGGAAGAAATGGGCACGGGTTGGATGGAAAACTTGCACCCAGATGACTTGCCAGAATGTCTGGATATTTACCAAAAAGCCTTCGACGCTGGCAGCGAGTACCGGCTCGAATGCCGCCTGAGACGCTATGACGGCGAATACCGCTGGGTTTTGGGTACGGGCGTACCCCGGTACAGGCCCGATCGCACTTTTGCAGGTTACATCGGTTCTTACATCGATATTAGCGATCGAAAACAGGCAGAACAAGAACGCGCTGCAGCTTTGTCCCGCGAACAAGCAGCCCGCAAGCAAGCAGAAGAAACAGCTAAAGCGCTGCAATCGGCAAACGATAAAATTACTAACATTCTCGAAAGCATTACCGATGCTTTTATCGCAGTAGATTTAAATTGGAACTATACCTATGTCAACCAAAAAGCTCAAGACCTTTTAGGCAAGTCACAAGCTGAACTGATCGGTAAAAAGGTTTGCGAGATATTTCCCTGGGCCGTCAATTTACCGTTTTACAAAATGGCGACCAAAGCATTAGCAGAAAGGGTAACGGTCGAGTATGAAGAATTCGTACCGTTATGGAATAAGTGGTTGAAGATGCGTTTTTATCCTTCCGATTCTGGTTTGTCGGGTTACATCCAAGACGTTACCGATCGCAAGCAAACAGAAGCTGCACTCCAAGCTAGCGAAGAAAAACTGAGAATGTTAGCCGAAGCTAACTTGATAGGAATTATCTTCGGGGATGTTAACGGCAGCATCCTCGATGCCAACGATGAATTTTTGCGGATAGTTGGTTACACGCGGGAACAGTTGCAGCGCGGGGAATTAAACTGGATTGACATGACGCCGCCGGAGTACCAGTCTCTCGACGAGAAGGGGATTGCAGAGGCACAAGCAACGGGCGTTTGCACTCCCTACGAGAAGGAATTCTGGAGGAGAGACGGCAGCCGGATTCCGGTGTTGATCGGATATGTTTTGCTGGCCCAAAAGCGGCAAGAATCTGTGGCTTTTATTCTCGATTTGACAGTTGGCAAGCAGTTGGAAAGAGAACTGCACGATCGAGCCCAGGAATTGGCGCGGGCGAACCGGATTAAAGACGAGTTTCTAGGAACTTTGTCCCACGAATTGCGGACGCCGCTGAATGCGATGCTGGGATGGGCGCAACTGCTGCGAAGCCGCAAGTTTGACGAAAAAACGACTGTTCGGGCTCTGGAAACGATCGACCGCAATACACGCTCCCTAGCAACTCTGATCGACGATTTGCTCGACGTGTCGCAGATTATTACCGGGAAACAGTCGCTGAATTTGCGGTGGGTGGATGTGATTTCGACTGTTGAGGCTGCGATCGATACTCTCGCGCCCGCGATTGCCGCCAAAAATATTGAAATTGTGACGGATTTCGACCCAACTACCGGGCGGATTGTTGCCGATTCCGGTCGCTTGCAGCAGGTAGCGTGGAATTTACTCTCGAATGCGATTAAGTTTACTCCCGATGGCGGACAGGTGAAGGTGGCGGTGCATAAGGTGCAGGGGACGATGGGCTCTGAGCAATCGGCTTGCTGTAAAAATTTGTCGCCCGCTAATGTCGAAATAGAGGTTAGCGACACGGGACAAGGGATTTCAGAAGAGTTTTTGCCGCACGTTTTCGATCGGTTCAGCCAAGCTGACAGCTCTATAAGGCGATCGTACAACGGATTGGGTTTGGGTTTGGCCCTAGTGCGGCATTTTGTGGAAATGCACGGGGGGACGGTGCAAGCAGAATCCGCCGGGAAAGGAAAAGGCTCGAGGTTTTTAGTGAGATTGCCAATTCAACAGCTTCATTGCAACGGCGGATTTTCTGTGGCCGGGCTCGGGGAGTTGGCGATTTCTCAAAGCAAGGCGCCAATCCCTGTAAAGGAGGCTTTTGTTAGCAGCAATCTTTCGGGAGTGCGGGTGTTGGTGGTCGATATCGACGCCGATTCCCTGGATTTTGCCTGTACAGTGCTCGAAGATTGCGGCGCCCTGGTGGAGACTGCTAGCTCTGGAATGGATGTCCTGGAGGCGATTGAAAGGCTGAATCCGGATGTGTTGGCGATCGATATCGAGATGCAGGCCCCTGATGGAAAGGATCTGCTGCGGCAAGTGCGATCGCGGATGGTGGACAGGGAAATTCCGGCGTTGGCGTTCACGGCGGTTGGTAGGGTAGAGGAACGGATACGGGCACTGCAGCAAGGTTTTCAAATTTACGTGCCCAAGCCGATCGAGCCTGCTGAGTTGGTGGCGGTGGTGGCAAGTTTGGCGGGGCGATCGAACGATTTTAGATTTTAGATTTTAGATTGACTCGGCGATGACGGATGTCGTAACTAGACATCAATTTTCTTGCATTCGAGCGATCGAATCATAATTCTGAGGACTAAGCCCAACTGGCAGATTAAATAAAAATATGCAGTTGCGCTTGTGCGCTCTTAGCTTAGGAAATAGCGTACAAGCGCAACTGCATACTTAAAATTTAAGCTTTATTTGTAAGAGTTGCCCTTAATCCTCATCGTGCCGAAAAACTTTTTTAGTATGAATTAGACTTAAAGCTAATTTGTCAAGTCCCAAAAGTTATAAATTTAATTTAAGTCAAAGTTTTTAGCTTTCGATCGCAGGTGCAGGAACGATCGCCCCTAACACTATCTCCTCAAATATCAAGTTCAGCAACGAGATGCTTCATTAGAAAAAGATTCGGCCAGCGTAAATGCTTCCAACACTCCTCTATTGCCCGCCGTGCAAGGATTTTTTTGTTCTTGGATGTAGACTCGCCGCCCGGTTCCCACTATCTACGGCTAGATACCAATTGCACCCGGCCGGCATCCATTTCATCCATTAATAACTCTAAAGCCTCATAATCAATATCCGAGATGTACCCCAAACGGGTGAGCTCGTAGTTGATTTCGTTTTCAATGTCAGGCGTCAACTGCTTAATGTAGAGGGCTTTTTCTACAAGTTGACGAATAGCATGAGTTGCTTGCATAGTAAGTCGGAGAACTCCGTACAGTTTAATTTTCCTCTGAACTGTCGAGCAAACAGGTGATCTAGATCAGAACTAAAAAGTGATTTAAATTACATTGTTCAGTTTTATCTAACAGCTAGGGCAAAGTCGATCGCAATTTTTAGAGTTACCAAGACTTGCGCCTGCTGGCATTAATAAAAAATAGTATAGTAGCTTACGTTTTCTGCCCAAATCTTAGGCAAAATTTCATAAAAATGAGTCAATAAATAAAGATTCAGTAAAAGCACTGAAAACAACTAGTCAGTTTGCCTCAGCTTAAGTTAGGATTCAGAGTAATCAAGTACGTTTATGCTTACATCCGTCCAGCGCAGTAGTTGAAAATACGTAGCAATCATAGGCTTGACATATGCAGACACTTCTTGCCCATAAACCAATTACGGTGATTCGACCCCTAGACTACCTGAATGCAGCCACCTGCCCAGAAGTCGGACGGCAACTAGCGACAGCAATTGCAGCCCCTGGGGTTGTAGCGGTACTCGTAGATTTGGGTGCAGTAAAATTTATTGACAGTGCCGGTTTGATGGCATTGGTTTCGGGGCTGAAGCAGGCGAAAAAAATGGGGTGCAGGTTTAGTCTTTGCTCGGTATCCCCCGGAATTAAGATGATTCTGGAACTCAGCCAACTCGATCGAGTTTTTGAGATATTTGAAAATGTCGATAGCTTTGATGCCGAAAACTCCTGCGTAAAACAACACTGATAGAGCCTCCTCATCGACGAGAACACGCAACAAAACACAGCAAATTCGGTTAAATGCCCGAAAAGACAGACGACAGTCGTTGGCGTGTTGGCAGATTTTAAGGTAGGCTGCTTAAGAGTCGCAAATATTTAGCGAGTCGAGCCGTGGCAGTAAAAATCGAAGAATTACTTACAGCAGAGATTAATCAGCCTGCTCGTTATCTGGGAAACGAATTGGGGGCTACGCACAAGCCTTGGGACGGGGCGTCTGTGCGCTGGGTTCTTACTTACCCAGAAGTCTATGAAGTTGGTGCTTCCAATCTGGGGCACATCATCCTTTACAACATTTTGAATGCTTTGCCGAGACAGTTGTGCGATCGGGCTTATTTGCCCGCACCAGACTTGGCAGCAAAACTGCAATCGACCAAAACTCCCCTGTTTGCCGTAGAATCAAGGCGATCGCTCACAGAATTTGATATTCTGGGCTTCAGCCTCAGCTACGAACTCGGAGCTACAAACATTCTGGAAATGCTGGATTTGGCCGGCATTCCCCTAACTTGGCAAGAAAGAGCGACAAATCGCCAAAACGGTCAAATGCCGCTGATTTTTGCTGGCGGGCAAACGGCAACTTCCAACCCCGAACCCTACGCGGACTTTTTTGACTTCATCGCTTTGGGAGATGGAGAAGAGTTGCTGCCAGAAATTGGCTTGATTTTGGCAGAAGGCAAAACTAATAATTTGAGCCGAGAAGCATTGCTGCTGGATTTAGCGCAAATTCCAGGCGTCTACGTCCCTCAATTCTACGATATGGCGGCCGACGGTTCTGTTCGTCCCAACCGCCCGCAAGTTCCAGAACGAATTCTGCGCCGCGTGGCAACTCCGATACCAGCTTATTCGATCGGGCTGGTTCCCTACGTCCAGACAGTACACGACAGACTGACAGTAGAAATCCGCCGGGGATGCACCCGCGGCTGTCGCTTCTGTCAGCCGGGAATGCTGACTCGCCCCGCGCGCGATGTCGAACCGCAGCAAGTCGTAGAGGCGATCGAACAGGGGATGCAAGCCACCGGGCACAGCGAGTTTTCCCTGCTTTCCCTCAGTTGTTCCGACTATCTGGCACTCCCAGCAGTCGGGATGGAAATCAAAAATCGCCTGAAAGATAAAAATATTTCTCTGTCTCTACCCAGCCAGCGGGTTGACAGATTTGACGATAATATTGCCGACATTCTCGGCGGTACGCGACAAGGGGGTTTGACTTTTGCCCCGGAAGCTGGTACTCAGCGGATGCGGGACATCGTTAACAAAGGTTTGACCAACGAAGAATTGCTTCGGGGTGTCAAAACTGCGGTCGATCGCGGCTGGGATAAAATCAAGCTGTATTTTATGATCGGTTTGCCCGGAGAAACCGATTTCGATGTTCTCGGCATCGCCGAAACAGTCCGCTGGCTGCACCGGGAATGCAGGGTGGATGGCAGGCGGGGACTGACTTTTAACTTGACAATTTCTAATTTTACGCCTAAGCCTCACACTCCTTTTCAGTGGCACTCGGTTTCTACTGCTGAGTTTTCCCGCAAGCAAAAACTCCTGAAGGAAGAGTTTCGGGGGATGCGGGGCGTCAAGGTGAATTACACTGATGTGCGGATTTCGGCAATGGAGGATTTTGTCGGACGGGGCGATCGGCGTTTGGCTGCTGTAGTCCGCCGCGCTTGGGAACTTGGCGCGGGTATGGATGCGTGGTGGGAAAGCTTGGATCGGGCTTACAAAGCTTGGACTCAGGCGATCGATGAATCGGGCCTTACCTGGAAATACCGCCAAGTCGAAAGCGGCGAGTGGAATCTTTTTGAGAAGGAAGAGGATCACGACACGGATGCGGACACGGATACACGGATGAATTTAACGCCGGGGGGGGGCACGGCGGGGGCGGGCACGGCGGCACCGCCCCTACTGGATCAACCTTTGCCTTGGGATCATTTAGACACGGGGATCGACAAAAACTGGCTGAAAATTGACTTGCAAAAGGCTTTAGAAGCAGCGACGGTTCCAGACTGTTCTTTTGAAGGGTGTTCGCGCTGCGGGGTTTGCGGTACCGATTTCGGACACAATGTGGTTGTGGATGCGCTGCCAATTCCTGAGTTTGCTGGGCAGTTTGTCCCGAATACGGAGCGGAAACAGCGTTTGCGGGTTTGGTTCGGGAAGGTGGGCGATATGGCTTTGGTTGGTCATTTGGATTTGATCCGATTGTTCGATCGAGTAGTCCGCAGAGCCGATTTGCCGATTTCGTTTACCGGCGGGTTTCACCCGAACCCTCGGATTTCTCTGGCAAATGCTCTGCCTCTGGGCGTTGCCAGCACTGGGGAAATTGCCGACTTTGAGCTAACTGAGCCGATCGATGTTGAAAGTTTTCGGGAAAAGTTGGTCGCTAAGCTGCCGGAAAATATTCCGATTTACAAGGTTGAGTCGATCGATCTCAAAGCTCCTTCTGCTAACCAGTTGTTGGAAGCAGCGGAGTACGTGATTGCTGTCGCTGTAGCGGGCTCGTTGACAGAAAATGGCGAATTAGACCGGGAAAATGCTGCTCCTGTCTCCGTGGCTCCTGATGCCAACTGGGAAGCTTGGGTCAAGAAGATCGTCGAAACCGAGGCTTTTTGGCGGGTGCATACTACTAAGTCGGGAAAGACGCAGAATGTCAATTTGCGCGATCGACTGCACAAACTAGAACTTGTAGAGCAGAAACCAGACAGCAGCACCTCTGCTAGGAGTGCTACATCCGAAGGTAGAGCCGTCTTGCGCTTTACCGGCAGTTGTCGCAGCGACGGCAACTTGCTAAAGCCAGAACATATTGTGTTCATGCTCGAACAAGTCAGCCAGCAGGAAATTCAGCTTCTGCAGGTTGAGCGCAGTCAGCTAATCCTGGGTTATGGTTAAGATAGGGAAGGCGTGGTGGAATATTTCACCTTCGACTCTCGATCGGGATGTGTCGTTTCACGCTATAATCGCTTGTTATGGAAGCCGCCGCGGCTCGAGCGCTTTAGTCGCTCGCCGCTAAGAGTCAACCAGCAACGCGGGCTGGGTGCAAATTGCTTCTGTTCAAGACTTCAAGCCTTTTTGTTGTACATTCACGGGCTAAATCTACCGCCAAACCCGCTGGAGCGGGGTCTGAACCACATTTAGCGATTAATTTCGATTGATCGACTGGTTGTCGGTGGTCGGCTTATTCAATAATCTCACGGTTCAAACCGCAGAGCGGGTATTCAACAATAGATGTTTTTGACGGGTCAAAAAACGGAGATAAGCCCCCGACTTAAGTCGTGGAGAACCAAAAATTTGAGATTTTAGATTAAAGTTCCAGCTCCCAGATTTATCTGTGGAGTAAATCTCAAATCTAAAACCTAAAATCTCAAATCGACCGATCAGTCAAAAAACAGAGATAAGCCCCCGACTTAAGTCGTGAAGAGCCAAAAATTTTAGATTTTAGACTTTAGTTCAATCTCCCAGATTCATCTGTGGAGTAAATCTAAAATCTCAAATCTAAAACCTAAAATCTCAAATCGACTGACCAGTCAAAAAACGGAGATAAGCCCCCGACTTAATTCGTGGAGAACCAAAATTTTAGATTTTAGATTAAAGTTCCAGCTCTCAGATTCATCTGTGGAGTAAATCTAAAATCTCAAATCTAAAATCTCAAATCGACTGACGAGGTTTTAGGGTTGGCAGGGGCGGAGGTTGCAGTCGAATGCCAAGCTGGGGTATGTTGAGTGCGATCGCGCAAGAATTCAACAAAAGTCTAGGCGCTTTCACTCCTACCTACTTTCGCTCAAAACCAGCCCTCAACCACCACGCAAGCGGAGTTATCAGTTCGTAGTGTTAAGTTGTGTGTTAAGAAATTGGTACGGTGTCGATGAATTTATTCGCGCTCGTTCAAAGGAAGAGTTGTAAGTGTTGAATTTTGAGTATTGATTTCGCAATTCTCAACTCAAATCTCAATATTGCTAACTCGATAAAAGCCTCCTTATTTCTATCTCTCAGATTTATCTGCTGAGCATAACTCATAACTCTGTACGGGCGGGTTTAACTACTTTATCTGTAACAGTTAACAGTGAACAGTCAACAGTTAACAGTGAACGGTCAACAGTTAACTTTCCTTCCAGCCTGCACCAACTCACAGCTAATAACTCTTCAAGCTACTACTAATTACAGTCTAAGTCAGAGGCACTATGAGTGCGTAAGTGTCTCTAACTTGCTGCCAGTTTTTTGAGGAAATTGAATGACAAAGCAGATAGTTATAGCAGAGCAGCATCGCATTGCTGCCGTCTTTTCAGAAGATCAAATCCAAGAACTTGTGGTAGCCACAGGCAGCCACCAAGTCAGTGACATTTACTTGGGAATTGTTGAAAATGTACTCCCTGGGATAGATGCGGCATTCGTCAATATTGGCGATCCAGAACGTAACGGGTTTATGCACGTCACAGACCTCGGCCCGCTGCGCCTTAAACGCTCGGCAGGAGCAATTACAGAACTCCTGACCCCCCAGCAGAAAGTGGTGGTACAGGTAATGAAAGAACCGACGGGCAGCAAAGGCCCCCGGCTGACAGGCAACATTACCCTGCCGGGCCGCTATTTGGTACTGATGCCCTACGGCAGGGGAGTCAATCTCTCGCGGCGGATCAAGTCGGAAGCCGAGCGCAACCGCCTCAGAGCCCTGGCTATTTTGGTGAAACCGGCCGGGATGGGGCTGCTGGTACGCACTGAAGCTGAAGGGATGACTGAAGAAGCGATCATGGAAGATTTGGAAGTCCTCCAAAAACAGTGGGAAGCCGTTCAACTTGAAGGCGGTACTTCGCGGGCGCCGGCACTGCTCAACCGGGATGACGATTTTATCCAGCGGGTGCTGCGAGATATGTTCAGCGGTGACGTGAATCGGATTGTGGTGGACTCGCAAAATGGAATTAAGCGGGTGAAGCAGCAGTTGATGAGCTGGAACGGCGGTAAACTTCCTGCGGGAGTTTTGATCGACCACCACCGAGAGCGCGCCTCGATTTTAGAATTTTTCCGGGTTAACGCTGCGATTAGAGAAGCCCTCAGACCAAGGGTTGATTTGCCTTCGGGCGGTTATGTGATTATCGAGCCGACTGAGGCGCTGACGGTGATCGATGTCAACTCTGGCTCGTTTACTCGATCGGCGACGGCTCGGGAAACTGTACTCTGGACAAATTGCGAAGCAGCAACGGAAATTGCCAGACAACTGCGGTTACGCAATATTGCCGGGGTGATTATTGTTGACTTTATTGACATGGAATCCCGCCGCGATCAGTTGCAGGTGCTGGAACATTTCAATAAAGCTCTCAAAGCTGACAAAGCTCGGCCGCAAATCGCTCAACTGTCGGAATTGGGACTGGTAGAACTGACCCGCAAGCGCCAAGGTCAAAATATTTATGAGTTGTTCGGTCACACTTGCCCTACTTGCAGCGGGTTGGGTCATCTGGTGCACTTGCCCGGGGAAGAAGATTTCGCCGCAGCGGTGCGGGAATCGGGCGATCGCACTGTTGCTACGTCGAACCGCGTTTTGTTGAATTTGCCCGAAGGATTGGAACGCCGCAGCTTGACGCCTGTGGCGGCTGCAACTCCTGCACCAGTGCGGGAAGAACGCCCCCCCGAACCTGCTCGGGCTGCTTGGGAACCTCAAAGCGAAAGTTTGGATTTTGAGACCGGCAGCAACGCCTTGCCTTTGGACTTGCTCAACCATCCCAGCTATCAGGATTTGGGGAACGGAACTAGACGCCGCCGCCGCCGCCGGATTGGCGAAGAGCCTTTTGCTCTCCCGGCGGAGGAGGAGCCGGTACGCAGCAAGTTGCGGCTGCCGAATACTTCGAGCGCGCCCGTCGCGGATACGCGCTCTGAGTATCTGGCACCCCCCGGCATCCGGGCGGCTTCGGAGGGCTTCGGGCTGGTGAATATGGCGACTGTTGGCAGGCGCGAGGATTTCGATCGCGTGCGTCCGGCTAAGTCTGAATTGATGAAGCCGATGGTGGAGCCTCCAGAGGTGATTTCGGTGGAAATGACGGCGGAGGAGCAGGATGTTTATGCTCTGATGGGCATTTCTCCTTTGGTGCTTACCGATCGCAGCGTGAAAAATCCTAAGAATGCGATCGTTTCAGTCACTCTCCCCGGAGCGGCCCCGAACAAGCCGCCTTTCGAGCAGCTCGAATTTGAATTTGAACCGGCGCCGTCTGCACAGAATGCTGAGGAACCGGATTATTATCCAGAAAGGTCGGCAGTTGAGCCTGTTTTTTCTGATGAGGATGATGAGGCCCAAATTTACGGCGAGAGTTCGATCGACGAAACTGATGATTTTGATCCGATGGAGGAACCCAGCGATGTGATGGGCGAATCTAATGAACCGATCGAATCTAATGAACCGATCGAATCTAATGAACCGATCGAATCCTATGAGCCGATCGAATCCTATGAGCCGATCGAACCCAGCCAACCCAGTGAACCCAGCGAACCCGAGGAGCCTGCTATCAACCGCCGCCGCCGCCGCCGCTCGTCAGCCGTTGTGGATGAGTGATATGAAGCCAGAGGGAAGAAGGAAGAAGTCAGAGAGAAGAGGGAAGAAGGAAGAAGTAGAAATTTTTACTCTCTTCCCATCTTTCCATCTTCCCCTTTCCCCCTCTCCCTCGAACGCTTTGGTAATTGCTGGTGTGGATGAAGTCGGACGAGGGGCTTGGTTCGGGCCGGTGGTGGCTGCTGCCTGCATTTTGCCCGACGAAGTTCTCGATGAATTAGCAAGTTGCGGGGTGCGCGACAGCAAGCAGTTGAGTGCCGCAGCCCGGAGTCGGTTAGCTGTAAAAATCCGGGCTGTGGCTGTTGACTGTCAAATTGGTGCGGCTTCGGTGCGGGAGATCGATCGCCTCAATATTTTGCAGGCTTCTTTGTTGGCGATGAAACGGGCGATTTTGAAGTTGAAGGTGACGCCGGATTTGTGTTTGGTTGACGGGAATCAAAGGATTCCAAATTTGGCGATCGAGCAAGAGACGATGATTAAGGGTGATGCGCGATCGATTCAGATTGCTGCTGCTAGTATTGTGGCGAAGGTTTGGCGCGATGAATTAATAGTACGTTTAGCTGTTAAGTATCCTGAATATGACTTGACAAATAACAAGGGATATGGTACTGCTAAACATAAGTTAGCTTTGGAACGCTGCGGTGTATCTGTCTTTCACCGACAATCTTTTAGTCCTTGTCGAAAATAGTTATCAGAAATCAGAATTACTCGTTAGATCGCGTCCGGTTAATCAGCGAGCTAACGAGTCCGATCGTCCCGATCGCTCTTTTAAACGATCGCGATTCAAAATAAAAGAACCACTCGACCTATCTTTTTTTTGACAACAATCAGCCCCCAGGGCAGTCAACCTCAATCTCTAATTCGCTTTACCCGAATGGTACTAAGATAGGTTATATTGCAAAAACTGGTAGTTGTTTGGTAAAACCTAAATTCCGCACCCACAACTATCACGAAGCACTCGATCGTAGCCTAAGCTTTAGTATCAACGGGGTCAACGGGCTATCTCCCTGATTCTGTCTGCTTTGTAGCTCCCTGTGTTACCCCATTCGTAACAAGTTAAGCTTGGATGGCATCTGTCAAGGGGATTTAAGAAGATGCTTCAAAGAAAAAGCAGTCAGACCCTCGCTGTCGATCGGGAAAAGGTGCCACAATTAACTTAACGTTGGGTTTTCGTTGAGATTTAACAATACCTAAATCTCGATTTTCGGGTGTGGCAAAATACTCTCTCGGATCGGTTGCCTTACCTTTTTGGCGTGCCACATAAAAATGGTAAAGACCCCGGTAAATCATTTCTAATGAAATCGAATCTATTGGTAAAGAGAGTCGATCGGCAACGGCATCACCTAAATCCACTAAGATTGCATAAAATATCCAAGTTACCCAAATTTGAAGCTGGATGCCGTTGAGAGAACCCGTCCACAAATAACTTAATCTCAACAGCCTTTTTACGGTATTAAAAGCCCATTCAATCCTCCAACGCCTGCGATATAAATCTGCTACGACGTAGGGTGGTAATACTTGAGGCTCAAGTAAGCTTGTCAAATAAGAATGCCAGGTTTTACCCGAACGAACTTCTATCAGACTTAAGGTAATAAATGGAGTTTTTGCATTTTCAGAACCCAAACGTACTAGACTATCTTTCTGGTCGTAACTTTTGGTAAATACTCGCTGTATTTGAATTGCTGCTCCTTTTTTTAAACGAGTAATTAAATGGATATATCGTTCAATTAATTTGAGCCAAAAGCTAAAATGGTAAAATCCTCTATCCAGTAAGAGTAAGGTTTTAGCTGGCACTAATTGCAGGATTTTTTCTTCAAGCTTAACATGACTAAGCTCTCGGTTTTTCCTGAAACCAAATATCAACCGGGAGCCTGGTCATTAAATCTATAACTGTTGCCATTTTAACTGCCAACTGCCGTTTAGGTATATCTTCCAGGCTCTTGAGCTTGCAAAACAATGCTTCGAGCGTCGCAGCTCTATACTGTCCAAATTCTCGAAAATTTGTTCAAGGCAAATTGAATGCTTTCTGGTAAAGGTCGCTGGTTTCTCTGGTACCAAGCAGTTCTTAAACTGGCGTAATAAATTTTTGAATACTCCCTCAAATAATGTGGCGGGAAAACTTAGAAACCTTTGAGACATTGCTTGTTGAGTTACTGTTCTAGGTCGGCACCACAAAAAACCTTCTCTTGCTAACATTCTTGTGAGTGCTGTTACTCCAGATACGTCTCGCCATAGCAAAGTTAATACTGCTGCTACCATCAACGGTAGGTTAAGAATTCTTCCTCGCAAACCCAGTTGACGGTAGTAATTTTCTTGTGAGGTAATCGCCGGTGTTAGTAATGCCGATAGTTGCGAGGCAATCTCCTCGTCCTCCACCATCGGTTTTGTAGTTTTTTTGGCGTGGTCACGGTTGGTTTTTTGACTTTTAGCCATATTTACTGACCTACACAATCGCTCAATTATTTGTCAATTATATCATTTGATAATACCAACGCCCATAACTATTATCGATCGTCCGCTATTATTATCGATCGTCCGTAACTATTATCGATCGTCCGTAACTATTATCGATCGTCCGCCATTATTATCGATCGCGATGCAACGCCAATCGAGTACACAACTTATTAATAATGATAATCGCAATCGGGTGAGAGAGTCCGCTTGCGGCGGACTCTCTCACCCTTTCCTCTATTTCATTATCATTATTATTTTATAATATTTCTATCCCCAGAGGTATTGACACGATCTACTCTCTTCTAACTTGTTACCAATGGTGTTACCCGTCAGCTTTAACCCTTCACTAACTGTTAAAATCTTGCAACTTAACCTCGCCAAATGGTGGAGTTTTGTGTTGTACAATGCCTTCATTCTATAATTTTTATCTCACCCAATCATGTGAGGGAATTGTCAGAGTCGGTTACTTCCCTACCAGTCTAGATAGTTTAGAGCAGGAAAAAGTCAAATGTTTGGAAGTCATAAACTACCCATGGTGGTAGATATAGCCATTACCCTTTTCGGAATTGCTGGGCTTGTGGCTGGGTTCGTGTTTTTGAACTGGCTGGCTGGTTTTAGCTTGAAAGCGCTAGAGTCAACCCGGTTTCGGAATCACTCTCCAAAAGTCACGAACCTGCGACAAAATATCACGGTCATATTACTCGTGACCTGCGTCGCTCTGTGTTTGCTGGTGGCAGGAGTGAATGGGGTACTGATTTTTCAGGGGAAAAGTCTTTTGTCCTTTTACCTGGGTTTGCTCAGCAGCATTCCCCGCAAAATTTGGAACCAACTAGCGATCGCCTTCTTGAAGTGCATTAGCCTACTATTGCTGGTCAAGCTCAGTCTACCTTATCTACTAAAGGTGCTGGATCGGGGCAGCATGCTGGCTCAAGGCTCGGATCAGATCACCGCCAACGACGAAAGCGTTGAGGTATTTTTCAACTCGCTCAAAAAGATTGTATCAAATGGAACTTGGCTGCTGGCGTTGATTTTTTGCAGCGATTTTCTGAACGCACCGGCTGTCGTCACCAAGTATCTCAGAGTCGGACTCAAAGCTTATCTGGCAGTTTCTCTAGGGCAGTTGCTCATCAAAGTGCTGTCTGTGCTGATCGACACGCTGGATGCTCTGAGTCTGCGCTACTCCAGCAGCGAAAATGTATTGCGTCACTATGAACGCTTTCGACACTTAATGCCAGGACTGAAGAAGGCACTGGAATACATTTTGTATGTTGCGATCGCAACTCTAATTATTCAAGACATCGACTCCATCGCTTGGATTACGAATTATTCAGGTCAAATCGTCCAGATAATTGGACTCTATTTCCTGTGTGGAGTATTTATTGAATTTACTAATATCATCTTAGAAGATTTAGTCCTCAAAACCGATCATCTTACCGATTTGCAGCGGCAGCGGCGTCTTACTATCATTCCCCTCTTCAAAAGTATCTTAAAGTATGTGACTTATTTTGTCGGAGGAATTTTTGTTCTCAATTTAATTGGCATCAATCCAACTCCCATTCTGGCTGGAGCAGGTATAGTCGGTATAGCTGTGGGGTTTGGGGCACAAAACTTAATCAACGATATTGTCTGCGGCTTCTTCATTTTGTTTGAAAACTACTATCTTGTCGGTGACTACATCGAGGCAGGGAAGGGAGAAGACCGGATTTTGGAGGGAGAAGTTGAAGCCATCGAACTCCGTACTACTCATGTTCGTCACCCAGACGGACAGTTACAGATTATCCGCAACGGAGAAATCGGCTCAATCGTCAATTACTCCAAGCGATACAGCTATGCCAAGGTAGATGTTCCAGCTCTACCAGGTTTGGATCTGGATGCAGTGTATGCATTAATTAATGAGGCCGGACTGCAGCTTCAGAGTGAATGCCCAGAAGTATTGGAACCCACGCGAATTGAAGGACTAGAAAATTTTGATGTTGACAATCTGGTTATCCGAACCATGACTCGGGTGAAACCAGGCAAGCATCTACATATTCAACGGTTACTACGCAGCAAGCTCAAGTCAGTGTTCGATCGACAATTTGCACAGAGATAATTAAGTAGGTCGGCATTAATATTTACTGTTGAGGCAAGGCAGAGGGCAGAAGACAGAAGGGAAGAAGATTTTAGGATCGAAACATTCGTTGACATACCTGGTTTTTTTGTGTCTGCTCACATCTTGCACCAGAGCCAGAAACTACTTTCTTGCAACTGCCCTTACCTGAAACTCCGGATTTTTCGTAGAGGAACCCGGTTTCTCAAGCCTTATTGAGAAAGATGCAAGACACACAGGAGCTAGCCTTTTATAACTTAATAAACCTCTTGAAAAAAATATGTGTTATCCTTAACAGTCGGCTCGAGTTTAGGTCAAACTTTGAATTATGGGGTTGATTGGCATCTCCTTAAACTTGCCGGGCCTGCTAGATTATAAAATTGGCTAGACTTTCGATATTAGCACAAAATTATTTTGCAAGAAGTCTATTATTCAATGCAGCAAAAAACTGCATCACTATCTCGTTTTCAGAAAATATGGATATCCTCTGCCTGACAAAGTTCAGTCCTGCTGTCGCGTCTGGCTCAGTATCATCTAATTCCCGGTTCAGTCGGTCAACAATCGCTAATTTGTTCGATCGGCAATTCTATGATAAACTCGGCTCCGTGGCCGAGTGCAGACACGCAACTCAGTTTGCCACCGTGTTCTTGGACAACTTTGTAGGAAATTGACAGCCCTAAACCGGTGCCTTTGTCGGCGGGTTTGGTGGTAAAAAAAGCCTCGAATAACTGCTGGGAAACTTCTTCTGGCATACCGGGGCCGTTGTCAGAAATCCTAATTACAGCATGGGAGTTTTGGACTTCTGTCCTAATTTTAATCTTGCTGCGGTTAGCTTTGACTTGGGCAACAGAACGCCCTTCGTTGTATTCCTCGATGGCGTCGATCGCATTTCCAATCAAATTCATAAATACCTGATTGATTTTCCCGGCATAACACTCAACCAAAGGCAAATTTCCATAGTCCTTAATTACCGCAATTTCGGGATAGTTACCTCTGGCTTTCAGACGGCTTTGCAGAATCAGCAACGTTCCTTCAATCCCTTCGTGCAGATTAACCTTGCTCATTTGAGAATCGTCTTTGCGAGAGAAATTTCTGAGCGATCGCACAATTTCCCGAATGCGATCGGCCCCAACCTGCATCGAAGACATCGCTTTCGGCAAATCTTCTAGCAGAAACTCTAATTCGATATCCTTAATTTTATTTTGAATTGCTGCCGGCGGCTGGGGGTAGTGCTTCTGGTACATATCGATCAAATTCAGCAAATCTTCCGTGTAGTGGCCGACGTGGACGAGATTGCCGCAGACGCTGCTAACGGGATTGTTAATTTCGTGAGCGACACCGGCTATCATTTGACCGAGAGTAGACATTTTCTCAGTGTGAATCAATTGAGCTTGAGTTTGCTGCAATTCGCGCAAAGTATTTTCGAGTTGAAGTTTTTGTTTGGTTAACTCTGTTTGCGATCGCCGCAAAGCTTCTTCACTGCGTTTCTGCTCGGAAATATCAGTAATTAATCCTTCCAAAGCTATCAATTCTCCAGAGTCGGAAAACACTCCCAAACCTTGCTCCCAAACCCATTTTAATTCGCCATTTTTAGAAGTAATTCGGTAATTTAGCTGATAGGGTCGATTTTCTTGTAAGGCAACTTGCACGGCATTCCACAAATTATCGCGATCGTCCGGGTGAGTCAATTCCGATATAGAAACTTCCCGAGTGCCGATAAATTCTTCAGGAGAATAGCCGGATAACTGATAGCAACCTTCGCTGACAAACTCCATACTGCGATCGGCATCGTTGCGAAAACGGTAGGCCATTCCCGGCAAATTGCTCATCAGCGTCGCCAAGGCCCGCTGGCTTTCCCGTAGGGCTTCTTCGGCGTGTTTGCGATCGGTAATATCAGTCATCACCGCCAGCATACAGAGTTCGCCGTCCAAATTAATCAACTCTGCTGACAGCAAACACACCACCACCGATCCCGACTTCATCCGAAACTCGCATTCCTGATTGCGAACAACACCTTGTTCGTGCAAACTTTGTCTAAAATTAACTCGGTCTTCAGGCCTTACCCAAATATTTAACCCCGGTACTGTATTAGAAATCGTTTCTTCTAAAGCGTAACCAGTCATCGACAAAAAACTATCATTAACTTCAATAAAACGACCCTCAGCAAAAGTAGTAATTATCATCGGATCTGGACTCGACCGAAAAGCCTTAGAAAACTTTTCTTCCGACAATCTCAACTTTTTAATAGCCTCTTCCAACTGACTTGTCCGCTTTTTAACCCGGCATTCCAATACCTCGTTAGCCTGCTTCAGGGCTTCCTCAGCCTGCACCCGATAAGTGATATCGCGCACCACGCCTTGCAGCCCTATTTTGCCGCCGATATCCATAGAAGTTAGCAGCACTTCCGCCGGAAACTCTGAACCATCCAAACGATAGTGCCGCCAGTCAAAACGGCAATTTCCCGATCGCATAGCGGTATTAATGCGCTCTTGATAAAGACTCATAGAATCTTGTCCGTCCGGTTGCAACGGCGGGCTGAAATCCGAAGGATGCTTACCGCAAAACTCAGACTCAGTGCTGCATCCAAATAACTTTAAAGTAGCCGGATTGCAATCCAAAAAACCCTCTTCGTCTAGCAGCATTACCGCATCAGTCGTCGATTCGTACAAAGTGCGAAACTTTTTTTCCGACGCCTGCAAAGAAGCAATCAACTGCATCTTTTCCTCAGCCGCCCGCTTTTGCTCAGTAATATCCTGCATTACTTGAGAAAAGCCCTGCAACTTTCCCCTTTCATCGCGCAAAGGAGTAACAATAATATTCGCCCAAAATCGCGATCCGTCTTTGCGAAGCCGCCAGCCTTCATTTTCGTATCGACCTTCGGCTACCGCCCGGATTAATTTTTCTTGGGGTTTGCCGATTTCAATATCTTTTTTTGTGAAAAAACACTCCGCATTATTGCCGACTATTTCATGAGACCTGTATCCAAAAATGCGTTCTGCACCAGAATTCCAGCTAGCTACATACCCATCAGTATCTAACATGAATATAGCGTAATCCTTAACGCCTTCAATTATTAAGCGCAGGCGTTCTTCGCTTTCTCGAAGTGCAGATTCTGCTTGCTTCCGCTGGGTGATATCTTCTACAAAACCTTCGTAGTAGAGCAATTTCCCTGATTCATCGCAGACAGCCCGCGCATTCTCAGCGATCCAAATTATTGTTCCGTCTCGGCGATAAATCTGCGACTCAAAATCCGATACGATACCCTGTTCTTGCAAAGCAGAAACAAACTGATCGCGCCGATCGGGATTGACGTAAAGCTGATCGCTGATATCAGTCAGACAGCCCATCAATTCCTCGGCGGAATTATATCCGTAGATGCGAGCCAAAGCTGGGTTCGCGCTGATGTAGCGACCGGATTGGGTTGTTTGAAAAATACCCGAGACAGCATTTTCAAACATACTATAATATTTTGCTTCCATTTGGTGCAGTGCCTCCGCGACATTCAGGCATTCTATCGCTTTATTTCCTAATTTTTGATTTCCCACTTGTGAATACCCTGCTCTTGTGTGTGAGTTGAATATTTTTGGTCTACCGCCTGTTAAATTTGAGCCGTTAGTTAGGCTGAAAGATGGTGTGTCGCAGCCGGAGACGAGTGTGTTTATTCATCTGTCTTACGGGGCTGTTAGTTGTTAGTGGTTGAGCAGAAAGTTTAGTCGATCGGGTATTTATTTGAGGCTTGACCCTGCCCCAAAACGGATACCGTGCCACGTACTCCTGTCGTGGAAAGATCAAAATTTTAGACCCTAGTTCAAGCTCCTAGATTTATCTGTGGGGTAAATCTAAAATCTCAAATTTAAAATCTAAAATCGACTTACTGGCTGTCACGATCGCATTGGGACATCGATCTGCCTGCGGTGCAGGTGTTCTAGAAAAACCCGTTCCTTGAAATCTCCCTGAATATATTAGCAGTTGAATACCCTGAAATAAGTTAGTAGCAAGGATGTTGTTACAACAATAATAAAAGGCAGCGACTTCTACAACTGCAAGACTCTATTTTTAGGATTTGGGTGAGAGTACGATCGACTCTTACCCGAGGCAACTAACCCGCCTGCAAGAGCTAAATGCTCGCTGTCCTTGCTGTCAGTCGATTGGAGATTGGAGATGTGAGATTAAAGAATTGACTCCAAAGATGAATCTTGGGCTCCCTAAATTCTAAAATTTTTTGGTCTCCACAACTTTTGTCGGAAACTTTTATCAGTCTTTGGCTGCTCTGAGTTACTGTTAAGTATTATTGCTGATAGATAATAAAGCAGACTGCTGGCAGTTGTACGATTTGGGGTTTCTATGTAAAGTTGGCACAACAATAGGGTAATTGTTGTATCAAAAAATTCATATTCTGCTGCTGCGGGCGGAAAAATTCTGTAGCGGTGCTGGCATTTGGGCAAAAATCTGGGCCCGATCGCGCAAAATTTGGTCGGCAAGTCTGGTAAAATCCCGATCGATTCTCGGTTTGGCCGCAAACCTCGATCGGGCTAAATTTGACTAGAAACTAATAAATGACAGATTCTCCTCTACTAGCCACGCCAGAGTTATCCCCTGCTTCAACCCAGACGCCGGATTCTCCTGTATGGCCAGCCCTCCTGCAACAACTACTAGACAGACAATCTCTCTCACGCGCCCAAGCAGCCGACTTGATGCAGGGATGGCTAGCCGAAGCTATTCCCCCCGTCCTCTCAGGAGCAATTTTAGCTGCCATCCAAGCCAAAGGCATCTCTGCCCAAGAATTGGTAGGAATGGCTCAGGTATTGCATTCTCAGTCGCTTGCAGGCGAGTCGGAGAGCCTTTTCAATCCCAAATCCTCAATCTCCAATCTCAAATTAATTGATACTTGCGGCACAGGCGGCGACGGGGCATCCACGTTTAACATTTCCACTGCTGTAGCTTTTGTGGCAGCAGCCGGCAAAGTTCGAGTCGCGAAACACGGAAATCGCTCTGCATCGAGCAAAGTGGGTTCGGCTGACGTGTTGGAAGCACTGGGAGTCAACCTCAACGCCGCTCCCGCGAAGGTAAGAGCTGCGGTAGACTCCGTGGGCATCACCTTTTTATTTGCCCCTGGGTGGCATCCCGCACTTAAGGCTGTAGCGTCGCTCCGGCGCACTTTGAAGGTGCGGACTATTTTTAACCTATTAGGGCCAATTGTCAATCCTATGCGCCCTACAGGGCAGGTAATCGGGGTGTTCGATCCTAGTCTGGTATCAACTATTGCTCGAGCTTTGGGCGAGTTGGGGACTGAGTTAGCTGTAGTCGTTCACGGCAGAGAAAAATTGGACGAGGCGGGTTTGGGTGATGTGACTGATTTGGCGGTTTTGTCGGATGGCAAAGTGGAACTCACTACTTTAGACCCGGAAAAGGTAGGATTGACACCAAGTGCGATCGGCTCGTTAAAAGGCGGAAATGTTGAGGAAAACGCCGAGATTTTGCGGAACGTTTTGCAAGGCAAAGGTACCCCCGCACAAATGGATGTTGTAGCTTTGAATGCGTCTTTGGCTTTTCAGGTGGGAGGTGCAATTCCTATGGGTTCTCACGCAGCAGGAGTTTCTCTGGCTAAGGACATTTTATTGAGCGGCGAATCTTGGTTGAAGTTGCAGCAGTTGATTGAGTTTTTGAAATGAAGTCAGTTGACTGTTGACTGTTGACTGTTGACTGTTGACTGTTGGCTGTTGGCAGTTGACTGTTGGCTGTTGACAGTTGTTATATCATATTCGGTCGATTGACCATGATTCCTGTAGGGGCTGGTTCACCAGCAACAGTCGCCAAAAACCGACCATCTCAAAAACCCGCCCCGACTCAAAAACCCGCCCCGACTATGTATGATGCGCGATCGATCGGACATGATATTAGTTGTTAGTTGACCCGAAAGCAGTTGGTAGTTGTTCGGAAAGCAGTTGCTACAAATAACGAGTAACCAATAACAACTAACAACTAACAAATAACAACTAACTGCTGACTTCTTGTTAAGAGCGCGATCGAAATTCAATGACATCTTGCTTAATAGTCACATCTTTATTACCAAAAAAGTCGTGACCCAAAAGTCCGATATCTAGGGATGGCGAGATGGCAACAACTACATTTTGAACTGCCAGACCCCCAGCTTCAATAGAAGTCAGGCGACCGAGGGGAAAAGTAGCCACTCCGTTGGGAGTTTGTGCTTGCACTGTTCCCTGAAGAACAACGCCCAAGGCTTTAGCCATTGCTGGTGTAATTACTGTGCCGCTAGCTCCAGAATCTACCATCATCTCGAACTTTTGTTTGCCGTTAAACGTGACTTCTATGACGGGGATATTAGCCTCTCGGCGTTTAATTTTTGCCTGAAATACTCCAGACTTCGCCGCGGGCGAAGTAGCGGGATTCAATGCTTCGGGGAGAAAACCGCAAACTGATTGGCTGAGGTTGACGGTTCGGCCTGACGAGCTCCGCATGAAGCATCCCTCACTTTCTTGAGCCACTGCTGGCGAGGAGTCGGCAACACTCCCTACTAAAATTGAACTGCTCAGAGAAATAAGCCCTGCTAAAACCAGTAAAGGTTGGCGCAGGTTTTGAGGGATCGGTAGAGGCTTTTTTGAGTTTGAGAGTAAAGGCAAGGGAGATTTGCTGGCCATAGTTTGATTAAACGCTGTAGCTCGATCGTAACAGCCGCAACTGCCTTTTGGTATAGATTTAGACTTTGGGCCCTCCTAAGCTGCTGGCAGATAAATTGCTGGCCGAGAGGGAGATGGAGAATTTGCACTTATCGCCTTTCTCAGTAACATGAGGTGTACGCTTGATAAGCGGGCATCGGCCTCCGTGGGCATCGGCCTCCGTGGGCATCGGCCTCCGTGGGCATCGCTCACCAAGATTGAGAACTGCGGTATGGCTGCTTTTTGATTGCGTGTGGCATCAGCGCCTTGCTTTTCCGAACCCTTGCACAAATTAAAATAATATCTGTACATTGCCGACTAGCACCAAATCCCTGGCAGTGGTAAGAATTAAACCAAACGAAAGTAATTAAGGATGCCATGTCACTTTCAACTGCACAACCCGCTCTCCTAGTCCTGGCTGACGGTACTGCTTACCGCGGCTGGTCGTTTGGCGCTGACGCCACCGTCGTTGGCGAGGTAGTATTTAATACGGGAATGACGGGCTACCAAGAAGTATTGACCGATCCCAGCTATTGCGGTCAAATTGTAACTTTTACTTATCCAGAATTGGGCAATACCGGGGTAAATCTTGAAGACGAAGAATCGAAGGGCCCGCAAATTCGGGGTGCGATCGCCCGGAACGTATGCAGCCGCCCCAGCAACTGGCGCTGTTCGCAATCTCTGCAAGACTACCTGAAACAGTACGATATCCCCGGAATTTACGGTATCGACACCCGCGCCCTGACTCGCAAAATTCGCACGGTGGGAGCGATCAACGGTGGCATTTCGACGACGATTCTCGACCAGGCAGAGCTTTTGGAGCTAGTACAAGACGCCCCCAGCATGGACGGGCTGAATCTGGTTCGGGAAGTCACCACCCGCGAGGTTTACGAGTGGTCTGAAGCCACGGACTCGGTTTGGGAGTTCAGTCCCACAGTCAAACCTGCTAGCGGCCAAATGTGGACTGTGGTAGCGCTAGACTTTGGCATCAAGCGCAACATCCTGCGGCGTCTGGCGAGTTACGGGTGTCGGGTCATCGTTGTCCCCGCTGACACGTCGCCGGAGGAAATCCTCAAATACAACCCGGACGGCATTTTTCTGTCCAACGGCCCTGGAGATCCGGCGGCGGTAACGGAAGGGATCGCTACTGCGAAAGCTTTGTTAAAGTCGGACAAACCCGTATTCGGCATCTGCATGGGACACCAAATTTTGGGACTTTCCTTGGGTGCAGAAACTTTTAAACTCAAGTTCGGCCACCGGGGATTGAATCATCCAGCGGGTTTAACTCAGCAAGTAGAAATTACTAGCCAAAATCACGGTTTTGCGATCGACCCCGATTCCCTAGTCCCGGAAGTAGAAATTACTCATCTCAATTTGAACGATCGCACCGTAGCCGGATTGAAGCATAAAACTCTGCCGCTGTTCTCAGTGCAGTACCACCCAGAAGCCAGTCCGGGCCCGCACGACGCCGATTATTTATTCGATCGATTCGTGCAGTCAATGCGAGACAATCAGAAAGTAGGCAGCAAAAAGTAGTCATTAGTCAGCAGTCATTAGTCAGCAGTCATCAGAGGCTGTTTGTGTCGATCGCTTCTGACTAATGACTAATGACTAAAAAACTGTAGACAAAAGACCAAAAAACTCCTATAATGAAGCCTCGACTTTAAGCCATATCTAGCTAGGAGGGTGTCATTCCTGAGTCATTGACCCTGACCGTTAGCCTCAGAGGCACTCGCGAAGTCAGGAATAACTGTCAGTTATTTCGCCTGACGGGCCTGCTGGACGCTTTTTCTGAGGCCACTTTTCGGAAGGTAATAAGCAAATGTATTGACGAGGGCCCAAAACACGTAATTTTGGACTTGTCTCAGATAGACTTTGTGGATAGTTCAGGCTTGGGCGCACTTGTGCAACTTGTCAAAAAAGCCCAAACCTTGGAGGGGACATTGCAAATTGTCTCAAATCCCCGCGTAACTCAGACTGTTAAACTGGTTCGCTTAGAGAAATTTTTGTCTTTGCAGCCTTCGGTTGATGAGGCGGTAAAAAACGTCAAGGATGCTTGACGCCAAAGTGAATTAAATTAGCTATCCGGTTCTCAACGCTGGATAGCAAATTTTTATTTTTGGGCAGGTAAAAGAATACCGATTTTCCCAGAAGCTGCGACAGGGGCCAGCCGCTATTTTCCAGATGCTGAGGGTTTCGGTGGATGGGCAGTAAAATATGTGTGGCAAACACGCGGAAAAATGGTATAAAAATTAGAGCATCCCGATTTGGTAAAAAGCCTTTTTTAGGAGTGCGATCGTCGCCCCAAGCTTTGCCTGTATATCTCGCTTCGCGATCTGACAGCGAACAGTCCTGTAAAAGCTATAATTGCTGAAGTAACGAAAGACGAAATCAGTAAGTGACTAGAACAACCAAGCTGTGCGGAAGTTTTATTTAAAAAAGTATGTCGCCGATCGCAGATGACGGACTCAAACTGAGTCTGACGGATATCAGTTTAAATCGAGTGCATCCTGCGAGGGCTACACCAGCAGAAATAGAAAGAATTTCGCCCGCAGCCTGGGCATATTTGGGAGATGCAGTGTACGAACTCTACGTTCGGAGTTCGTACTTAGTGCCGCCCAGAAGATTGCAAGCTTATCACGAATTAGTGGTGGGGCAAGTACGAGCCGAAACTCAAGCGCGTCATTTGCGATCGCTCTCTCCTTACTTGAACAGTACAGAATTAGCAATTGTCAAGCGCGGCCGCAATGCTGCAGCGGGCCGTTCTAAGCGAGCCGATCCAGAGATATACCAACAAGCCAGCAGCTTAGAAACATTGGTCGGATATTTGTATCTCACCGATCCCGAAAGATTGACCGAACTTCTGGCACTTTTAGATCTTGAGACTTAAAGGATGATTTTGCAGTTAAGAGTTGGGAATGGGGAGGGATTAATTAACCATCCTTGCACGGCTAACATAAAACCGCAAAAAGCTCGATCGGCAAAACAGGATTTATCAGTTATTAACTAGCAATTGGAACACAGCAAAATCCTTGCTCCCTCCCTAGAATATCTAAAATCTCAAAGCCCAAAGATTGCTCCCTCAATCAAGAATCTCACATCTACAATCTACAATCGATTAGCCTTCAGCCAAAAAGTTTTGACTACAAGAAACCAATGAGAAAATTTACCAGACCTAACTCCTCACGATCGAATTCCGACAGCAAGCCATTCCAAAGCGAAGGCCGCCGTCAGGACTCACAACCATCCTCTTCCCGCTTTGAACGCAAGCCCCGTCCCGACACTCGCGGAGTAGACGCGCCTCAAAAAAGATCGACCTTCGCCCCGCAATCGCGAGAAATGCCCGTCAGAGCAATTTTCAAACGGAGAGTCGATTCCGACAGCCAACCGGACATTCGCAGAAATAATCATTTCACAGACAGAGACAGCAGCCCGCAGGAATCGAGGGGCAATTATTACCAAGACAGAGACAGAGATAGCAGCCCCCAGCCGGCCCGCCACAATTTCCGAGATAGAGACAGAGACAGAGATAGCAGCCCCCAGCCGGCCCGCCACAATTTCCGAGACAGAGACAGAGACAGAGACAGCAGCCCCCAGCCGGCCCGCCACAATTTCCGAGACAGAGACAGAGACAGAGACAGCAGCCCGCAGGAATCGAGGAGCAATTATTACAAAGACAGAGACAGAGATAGCAGCCCGCAGGAATTCCGGGGCAACCATTTCAGAGACAGAGACAAGGACAGAGACACTCGCCCTGTTGACACTGCCTCAAATACAGTCGTGCAACCAGACGCAGACACAGACGACATGATTTACGGCCGCCATGCGGTGCAAGCAGCTTTAGAAACAAACCAAGTCCTCAACCGGATCTGGGTGGTTCCCCACCTGCGCTACGATCCCCGCTTTCACAGCTTGCTAACCGAAGCCAAAGCTAACGGCAGCATCATTGACGAAGTTGACGACTTGCGCCTCGACTACATCACGCGCAAAGCAAACCACCAAGGCGTAGCGGCTCAAGTATCAGCCTACGAATACCTGGATTTGAGCGAACTGATCGCAAAGGCTAAGTCGGCTTGCGAAGATCCAGTAATTGTGGTAGCAGAAGGACTCAACGACCCGCACAATCTAGGGGCGATTATTCGCACCGCAGAAGCATTGGGAGCTCAGGGCATGGTGATTCCGCAGCGGCGGGCTGTTGGGATTACCTCGGCAGTGAGAAAAGTGGCAGCAGGGGCATTGGAAAGCCTGCCTGTGGCGAGGGTTGTCAATCTTAACCGGGCGCTGGAAGAACTCAAAGAGGCTGGATTCTGGATTTATGGCACTGCAGCAGGCGTCGGTCAATCTCTAGAGACAGTCAATTTCTCCGGGGCTACTGTTTTAGTGGTGGGTGGTGAAGCTGACGGTTTGAGCCTTTTGATACAGCGCGGATGTGACGGATTAGTTTCAATTCCTTTAAGGGGCCATACTCCTAGCCTGAATGTCTCAGTAGCAACGGGGATGGCTTTATACGAAATTTACCGTCAGCGGGGGCCCAAAAAGTTTCACGTACACCGATCGTAAAGGTGGTTGAAAAAAAGAGCACAACAGAGTAGTTTATTGTCAATGCCGCCCAGACTGGAGTGGCACCACACCCTGAACAAGTAAGAATAGCCGATCGACTGTCGTTACTTGTTCAGGCGAAAGTAGAGGGGGTCTTGCCCCTACGTTCAAAGAGGAATTCGAAACCAATCTATTTAGATATATTTAAATAGGTTTGGATCGGTTCTTGGCAGCAGTCAGTCTGTAAATAACAAAAGCCTAGGCGTGTTCGCAGCACCCTGAAAACACCGTCAAATACATTAGAAAAGCAGATGAAAGAATTCTTGATTAGCTTGCTCAACTTTTTCGGATTGGCTTGGTGGGTTGAAGTTAAAACTTCAGCGCCGCGGTGCATTTACTATTTTGGCCCGTTCTTAACCGAGAAAGAGGCGGAATCTGCAAAAGCAGGATATGTAGAAGACATAGAAAATGAAGGGGCAGAAGGTGTTAGTGTTTCGATTTACCGCTGCAAACCAATTACTTTGACGGTTGCAGAAGATTTGGGAAAGCTTGGTGATGGAGGGCTGTGGCCGGTTTTGAGCGGTCAGTAGAAGCAGGGGGAATTTTGAGTTTTGAGAGGCTACGCTTCCCTCGCAACGCTGTGCGGTTTTGAGTTGTGAGTTGTAACTTCAAAACTCTTGACTGTTGGGTGATTAATTGCTTCTGACAAACTCCAAACTCAACACTAGCAATTGCCAACTGCTTCGGGGTGACTCTCAATCCAGCGATCGATGTCTGCGATTACCCGATCGGGAATTTCCCAAGGGAATAAGTGGGCTGTATTTGGATAGCACTGCCACTGACAATCGTGGAGGTGGCGGGCGGTTTCTAAACTGGATGCTGAGGTGATGTGCCGATCGGCCTCTCCGGCGAGTACCAAGCTGGGACATTCAATGTCGCCCAGGTGCAGCAATCGGTTGTATCCGGCCCTCAGAGCGGTATTTAAAGCCTTGGTGGCCGTGTTGGAAGTCTTGAGGTAGGCGGGGGTACCTGCCTCTGCTAAGTAGCGGTAAGGGGTGGCTGTATGCTGCTGTATCAAGTAGCGAAAGAGCGATCGCCTAGCAAAAGTATCAATATT
This sequence comes from Oscillatoria nigro-viridis PCC 7112, assembly GCF_000317475.1. NCBI lineage: Bacteria > Bacillati > Cyanobacteriota > Cyanophyceae > Oscillatoriales > Oscillatoriaceae > Phormidium > Phormidium nigroviride. The sequence goes on along the minus strand of NC_019729.1, from coordinate 3,433,629 downwards.
CCACTGCCAACCGGGTATCGCCCAATTGATAATTCCGGCTATACCGGTGTAAAGGTTATCTTGCCAAGAGATGGGAGGGTGACTTCCTCGCGGTTTGGCTGCGGAGGCAAGTAGAATCAAACCGGTGACTCGCTGGGGATATTTCATGGCTAATTCCAGGGCTAAAATCCCTCCCAAAGACCATCCGATCGCCAAACACCGATCGACTCCTAATCTGTCTAAAAGTGCTTCTAAATCGAGGAGGTGGTCGGTCATTTCAAAGGGAACAGAGGTGCGGCTGTTGCCGTATCCGCGCAAGTCTGGGGCGATCGTCTGGAAGCGTTTTGATAGGTGTTCTGTGAATACCGACATACAATCGCCGGAACCTGGATGGCCGTGCAAGCAGAGGATGGGAAATCCTTTGCCTTTGACGGAAACACTGAGTTGTTGATGCGGCATTTTTAACTGTTGGGGCGGTGCGTTGTCCCCGCTATAAATTGTATATTCCAACCGTTAAAAGCTGGGGTTTCGGACAATGTAATCGGCAATTTTAGAAATAGACTGGCGCATTTGCAGATCGCCGCTGCCGGGGTCAATCACAGTCATTACATAGGCTTCGCCGTCAATGCTCATTGCTAAAGTTGTGCCCAGAACCAGGGAATTTTGGCCGGTTTTTTCGCCCAACCACTGAGCTTTAGTTCCTTGCAAGGCGGCAAATCCCAGAGCGCGATCGTACTGACCGTTGAGAGTTTCTATTAACAGTTTAGCACCAGGTGTTTCGCCATTGTAAATTTGCACCATCATTTCGGTGAGTTCGTTAGCAGTCAATCGGTTGGGGCCGGAACCGGGGTTGGCGGGCATAATCTTTTCCCCCATTAATTTGAAGTTGACGCGGGTGACTTGGTAGCCGCGATTTTCTAAGAATTGATTGATGTAATCGGAACCCAAATAATCAATAAGTTGATTGGTGGCGGTATTGCTGCTGCGATCGATCATTTCTTCTAACAGTAGCTGTAGCGGGTAATTTTTAGGGGACAAAATCTGCGTCGATGAGTCTTCGGTAAAATTACCGCTATTGACAAATACTTCCTTGTTCAAACTTATTTTCTCTTTTTCCACTTTTTGCATCAGGGCGACAGCAATCGGCAATTTAATTAAGCTGGCCGGACTGACAGGAGGCACATCGCCCCGGAGGTTTACGCATTCTCTAGAGAGGTGGCAAATGCCGATCGAAGCTCGATCCGACAAACCGCTTTCCCGGGCAACCGCAGCCAAAAAATTAGATTTTGCTTGCTGCAGTTGAAAGGTTGCTGCTGTTAAATTTTCCCGGTATTCTTGAGCTTTTGAGGCAGTGAGGGAAGCTAAAAATGAATTTTGAGGAACTTCCTGCAAGTTGTTGAGGGCCTGATGCCACAAAAATTGAGTTTTCTGTGAAGATTCGATCGACTTATTTTGCTGCCGTTGAGTTTCTACGGCTCTGTTGGCTAAACGGACTGCTTGCTGTAAGTTGTCGTTAGCCCTCTGTTCTACTAATATTTGAGCTTCCACCGCTTGCAACTGCTGTAGCACTTGTTCTTGAGGATTTGTGGCGACGGGAACTAAGCGGGAGAGCAGGGTTGGTTCTGGGGAGGGAGAGGGGGGTTGTTCTAATTCGGTGACTAGCCGATCGCGAATTTTGTAGAGTTCGTCTAAGGAACGCGGGTTAGATGATTGAGAGAATGAACTTGCGATGGTTAACATCTGAACCAGTCCGATGCCGGCTACTACTGCCGCCATCTTGTTGGCGATCGACAAAAAACGCCCGATCTCTGGCATATTTAACATCCTCAACACAACCAAATTCTATATAAGCAGCTATTGTTACATCAGTCAAACGATTTTAGATTTTAGATTTTAGATTTTAGATTACAGAACAAATCTACAATCTACAATGTGAAATCGGAAAGTTAGATCGCAGCAAGATAACTAAAATAAAGGGAGCGATCGCACGAAGGCAATCAACCCCCTCTAAATATTGCGAACTATCTACTTTCTGCGCCGCCGTCGCCAGTCAGCACCCAACCGCTTGAGGTAATCCCAGCCGCGTTGGGGCCAGACATGATCGCTACCAATCTTTTCGGCAATCCAGCGAGCGACTTTGGGGCCTGTCCAGTCTCCGCCGTCGGGGGCAGATCCTTGCAGCGCTTGTCGCAGTTCTTCTTGCTGTTCAGGATTCAGCAAGGATTTCGCAGGAGGGGGCTGGCGGTCTCCGCTGCGGTTCCTGACAGAGTTAGGCCCTTCTCGGTTGTAGCGCTGGACAATTTCTTTGGCGTAGTCGTAGTTGAGGCCTACGACTTGGGCTGCTTGTTTGATAGTCCAATTTCGGGAAACTAACAGCAGCAAGTGCCAGCGGCGCGACTCTGTGGTGTTTTGTGCCTGCCGGTAGCGAATTTTGAGTTCCTCTGCCGTCAGGTGGGATTCTAAGTGAGCTTTAGGTGGCATTCCTCCAACGGGGCATCGGGAACTTCTTAGCATATATCTTGGGTTTTGGGGATAATTCCGGATGAAATTATTTTCCTGGGGATCGTTCGGGCAAATAAGTAGCTTTTTTTACCCCAGATGCACGCAGCTACTCGCACTTGAGGAAGGACTGCTGTTTTTTTGCAGGTGCGCGCAACAAAAGACCTCGGCGTGGCGGTGAGTGTTTCGAGCTTTTTTGTGAACCCCAGATTTCTGACAGGCTTTTTGACAATCCAGCATCCACGATACAAGCCCCCGGATTCATCCGTCCAGAAATAAAAAACCTGTATCCGATAAAGAGCCGAACGTATTTATCTCGCGCAAGTCAATGCTTCAAATCTAAAATCTAAAATCTAAAATCTAAAATCTAAAATCTAAAATCGATTGACCTCTGGCAGAATGGGCGTGGATCGGAAAAGGTCGATCGCTATTTTCTTCGATCGCGCAGCGGCCATTAATTCACTCGGATGACTGATAACTTTCAGTCATTTTTGACTAAAAAAATCCTCTTCATAATCTGACCATAGTAATTAGGGAATGTGCAGCCATAATCTTATATTTTATTTGTCCTAAGTTTCTATTTTCAATTCATTATTTTATGGAGGATCGGGAGGCGATCGCTCTCGTAAAACATCAGCTTCAGATGCTTTTAAGTAGGCTTTTGAAAATAATTAAATCTCACAAGATTGGTGACTTATGACAATAAAATATTTTGTTGTATGTGAATATATTTTCCGAAACAAAGCAGTTGCAATCTGGATTATTTGATTTTCATGCCATCTTTTTCTACCATAAATCCTGGGTTGCCTCGAAGAGAATCTGGGTGATAATATTTTAGAATTTAGATTACAGAATTGGGAATGACTGCTTTCCTAATGATTGCGATCTTGTATACACATTCTTGGAGGCAGAACCTAATTATGTAGGGGCGGCATTGCACACCTTACCCCTTACTCATATAAATCTCGCGTCAAACTACTTTTTGCATCAGTCCTGATACAGTTGCATTCTTGGTTTTTTAAAAGATTAGGTAAAAAACTCGATCGCTATTTTGTGTCCGGTGGGTTTTTGGGAATTTAATGTATTGTATATAAAATGACCGATCGCGCGATCGAACTTTCGCCACAAAAATAGCAGACTTTGCCTTCGGGCTGTAAGCAGGTACAATTGCCAGCTATATTAACTGTATTGTCTCAAAGTAGAAATAATAAAGGTACGAGCATGGCATCCATCCGCGAGTTGCACCGACAACTGGTCAATAAAGAACGCTCTGCTGTGGAAATTACTCAAGAAGCATTAGACCGAATTACCCAGCTAGAGCCGAAGTTGAAAAGCTTTCTGTGCGTGACGGCAGACAGCGCATTGGCGCAGGCCCATCAAGTGGATGCCCAAATCGCAGCCGGAGAGCAAATTGGCCTGTTGGCCGGCATCCCGATCGCCGTTAAAGATAATATGTGCACCGAGGGCGTTCCCACAACCTGCGCCTCTCGGATTTTAGAGAATTTTGTTCCTCCCTACGATGCCACCGTCGTCTCCAAACTCCAAGCAGCCGGTGCGGTGATTGTGGGTAAGGCGAATATGGACGAGTTTGCAATGGGGAGCTCGACGGAAACTTCTGCCTATCAAGTTACCGCGAATCCTTGGGACTTGGAGCGCGTGCCCGGAGGGTCTTCTGGCGGTTCTGCCGCAGCAGTGGCCTCGGGAGAATGCGTCGTGAGTTTGGGTTCGGATACTGGGGGCTCAATCCGCCAACCTGCTGCTTTTTGCGGGTTGGTGGGGCTGAAACCGACTTATGGGTTGGTTTCTCGCTACGGTTTGGTGGCCTATGCTTCTTCTCTCGATCAAATCGGGCCCTTTGGCCGGACGGTTGAGGATTCGGCGATTTTGTTGGGGGCGATCGCCGGTTACGATCCGAGAGATTCCACGAGTCTTAATGTCCCAATTCCTGACTACGCTCAAGCTTTAAGACCCAGTTTGCGACCGAAGGGTCAGATTAGAATTGGTGTAATTAAAGAAACTTTTGGTGTAGGGCTGGACTCGGGGGTTAAAGACGCTGTTACTAAGGCGATCGAGCAATTTCAACAATTGGGCGCAGAAATTCAAGTCATTTCTTGTCCCCGGTTCCGCTACGGTTTGCCCACTTACTACATAATTGCTCCCTCGGAAGCTTCGGCAAATTTGGCGCGATATGATGGAGTCAAGTACGGTTTCCGGTCTCCAGACCCCGATAATCTTTTGGATATGTATGCCAAAACCCGCTCTCAGGGGTTCGGTGCGGAAGTTAAACGCCGGATTGCGATCGGCACTTACGTATTGTCGGCGGGATATTACGATGCCTATTATCTAAAAGCTCAAAAAGTTCGGACTTTGATTAAAGAAGACTTTGAAAAAGCTTTTTCTCAAGTTGATGTTTTAGTCTGTCCCACTGCTCCTACTACCGCATTTAAGGCAGGCGAAAAATTCAACGATCCCCTGAGTATGTATTTGTCAGATTTGATGACTATTCCGGTGAATCTTGCTGGTTTGCCAGCTTTGAGTTTGCCCTGCGGATTTGACGATAAAGGACTGCCCGTGGGTATACAACTGATTGGTAATGTTTTGCAAGAATCTCGGTTGTTTCAGGTGGCTCACGCTTACGAACAGTCTACGAATTGGCACTTACACCACCCCGAATTGCATTAATTTTTGAAAATCGGCGGAATAAGGCGGCGGAAGTTAGTAATCGATCTTGGCTAATTGTCTGAATTAATCATTTGCCATTAGCTTTTGAGCGATCTCTAATTTCCCGCGTGCTCTATCTATGAACAATTTGCAAGTATTCCTTTTGTCTAAATCGCTAATAGCTTTTGGGATAGTTTTGGCCGTTGCTTATTCTGCTGCTTGTGTATTCCTATTTGTAGCGCAAGGTAAGTTTATCTTTTTTCCCGCGCGGGCGATCGAAACTACGCCAGATGATTTTCAGTTGAAATATCAAGATGTTTGGCTGCCAATTTCAACTAAAACAGGCGCGGTGGAAAGCGTGCACGGGTGGTGGATCCCTGCCTCGGAAAATCCCCACCGCCCCCCCTTAGCAAGGGGTGGAGCAAGAAAGGGGGAGTCGTTTCTGGCTCCGCCCCAAAGTGACAAACGGGCCATCGCTGGGGTTCCCGCCCTTAACAAGGGGGGGCTGGGGAAGGTAGTTTTGTATCTGCACGGCAATGCTTCAAATGTGGGATCAAATGTCGAACACGCTCATCGATTTCATCGGTTAGGTTTGTCGGTGTTTGTGATGGATTATCGCGGTTATGGAAAAAGCCAGGGCGATTTTCCGAGTGAATCTCAGGTTTATGAGGATGCTCAACTTGCTTGGGATTATTTGGTGAAACAGCGGGGGATTAACCCGAATCAAATTTATATCTACGGTCATTCTTTGGGAGGGGCGATCGGGATCGATCTAGCCGTGCGTCACCCGGAGGCGGCGGGGTTAATCGTAGAAGGCTCTTTTACTTCGACACGGGCGATGGTGAATTTCCAAAAAGGGCTGTTTTGGATGTTTCCGATCGATGTTTTGCTGACACAGCGGTTTGATTCTCTTTCAAAAGTCGATCGCCTGCAAATGCCCGTGCTATTTATTCACGGCACTGCTGACAGTGTAGTTCCAGCGCAAATGAGCAAAAAACTGTTTGATGCAGCACCTGAACCCAAACAGTTGTACATAGTTCCTGATGGAGGTCACACTAATGTGGCACAGATAGGGGGCGCAAAATATCTGCAAATACTGAGCCAATTTTTAGGTTCTTCAAAGTAGATAAAAGCTATTGGCGGTAACAGGTTAAGTTTGATATCTGTACCGCCGGCTCGCCCTTCTAACTGTACATATCTCAAGCAGAGCATTTATCCCGATGATACTGCTTAGTAGAACCTTAATACATTCAGCCACCAGTCATTCAAGGCATAGCAGTAATTACAGTAATTGTTCGTGCTTATAGCTTGTTCTTTCTTAACATCGCAGCCTCGCCGCGATGTTTTTTGGTTTGGCATCCGGGCACCGCAGAGATTGGCATCTGTAAGATTAGCTTTGTTCAATCTCGCATCCCTCAAGTCGGCCGATCTCAGGTCTGCACCCCTGAGATTTGCACCGCTTAAATCGGCTTCTTGGAGGTCGGCACCCCTGAGATTTGCACCGCTTAAATCGGCATTTCTCAGGTCGGTTCTACTTAGTTTAGCTGCGCTCAAATTACTGCATTTTAAGTTAGCCAACTGGAGGGAGGCGTCTCGCAGAAAACTCTCGCTGAGGTTGGCATTTTCTAAGTTGGCTCCCCTGATGTCGGCCCTGCTCATGTCGGCTTTGCTGAGGTCGGCGTCAGCCAAAAAGGCGTTTCTCATGTTGGCGTTGTTTAAATTAGCTTCCATTAAGTCAGCCGCAGTCAAGTCGGCATCAACTAAGTCGGCCCTGCTGAGAGTGGCACGGCTCAAGGAAGCGCCAAACAAATCTGCACGGCTCAAGGAAGCGCCAAATAAGTCGCATCCGGGACATCCTCTGGTTTCTAGCAGCCGCTTGACTAGAGACAGATTTTGAGCTGGCAAGGGAAGTGCGGCGCAAAATGGGAGTAACATTATCGCTGCAGTCAAAATTTTCAGTTTGATTTTGGTCATAGTCGGGGTAAGTCCTGTAACTGCCTTTCATCACCGATTTGTCTGCGGGACTTACGCGCGGGGGACCAAAAACCCGGTTTCCTCGTTAATTCCTCGCTGTCAAACCCAATATTCTGAGCAGAAACTTGGTTGTTTGCGTAAGTCCTAGTCTAGTGGATGGACGCGACTCGACGGTGTAAGGTTCGTAGGCGTAAGCCGGGGCGTAGCCATCGCGCTCACGGATATTACTTAGGCGTTGGGGATGAAAGCCCGCACATCAAGGCTCCCCTGCAGCGAACGGCGATCGGCCCGAGGCGCTAAATGCCAGGGATTCTGGATCTGGCGACGGCTGCGGCAAGTGAGCGACTCCGACAGCGGATAAGTTTTGCAATAGATGCAGTTGGATTTTGCTGCCGAGGGCGATCGTTATCCGTACAGGCGATCGGTAAATAAGCCAATTGGCTTAGACTCTTAAGACATATTGCTGATGCGCTGCCTTCTATAAAGAAGATAGCATTTTTGTGTGATCCCGAAATAATACCGAGCCAGTAAGTATCAAAAAAATACCACGTGTCTCGGCGGGTGGGAACATAGGGTACAGCTAATACTTTCAGACGAGGAAAATAGATGTCGAACAGCATAGATCGACTTGCAGAAAGCGGCAGGGGGATCAAACTAATGTGGCAGATTGCAGACGAGCTCAGTTACACCCGGACTCTCGACAATCGAAACTGTTTGTCGCTGAGCAAAACTTACGAAGTAGAAGGTCACAATCGCTCCCAAAATATAAAAAAAGCTAGCGTTTTAGATGGGTTAATGAATTTATTAAACACCTGGGATTGGCAGACTGAAACAGAGCAGGAAGAAGAGCTGCATGAAACTTGCTTTCAACATATTAGCCTGCAAGTCAACACAGATGTGAATGCTTTAACTAAAGTTTTGTTGTGGTTTGAGCAGTTGAAAGATTTATCGCTCCCCAATGAGGTTTGGTGTAAGTTTCAGTTGGCGTTGGCCGCAGGTTTCACTAATGCAGTTCGCCACGCTCACAAAAATCTGCCAGTAGAAACTCCTGTTCAACTGGAAATTAGGGTATTTAACGGACGGTTGGAACTAAAAGTTTGGGATTGCGGGCCGTGTTTTGATTTTGATGCTAAGCTCAAGGAAATTAGGGCAGCAGATAGAAATAACGGCTTGGATTTAGAGGTTTTGAACGATGCTTGCTTGATGCCGAACAGACCAAAAACTTTGGAACCCTCTCTATTTCTAATTGCTGGATAGCTTTGGGGTGATGGACAATTAACAGACTGGCAGGGTGAAAAATGTGTTGTGCTAAAAACGGTGTTAGGGGAAAAGTTACGGGTTTTGTCTAGGCGTGGGTGAGGGGTTTTGAATACTGCAAACCTGCTGCTGCTTGGGTTAAGAGCTATGGTATTGGGTGATTCCATAGCATTTCGATACAAACGGGTGCATCTGTAGAATTAAATATTAAAAACTCAACATTAAAAGTTAAAAATTATTCACACTAATTTTTGAGCTTTTAATTTATCATAGTATCTGGTCGCTCACCAATTACTAATGATTTCCAAAGAAACTTTATTTGTTCTGTCTCTATTTCCCTACTTGGGATTTCTCTGGTTCTTGACTCGATCGGGAAAAACACCCCGTTTAGCTCTGATGGGGTTTTACGGGACTCTCGTTTTTGTAGCGGTGACGATTCCCGCCGCAATTTACGCAAAAGTTGCCTACAACGAGTCACTAGCAAATGTCGATTGGCTGCACGGTTCTGCGGAACTATTCTTAACACTTGCCAATATTTTATTAGTTTTAGGCTTTAGAGAAGCGGTGATTAAAGCCAAAGCATCCTCACAGAAGGGCGGCGAGGATCAAGAGTGTCTTTTAGATGGGGGAGAATAGCCGGGATCGTCTCAGTTTGGTATTTACTCTCGGCATAAATGCTCCAGAATAGCCGTAGTTAACAGTTGACTGTTAACATACCAGTTTGCGCTCCGCCAACCTGCAAAATTTTAGGAAAGCATTACAATATATGGAAACTCACATCAAGCACTTCTAGTGTCGTCACCTGGGTTTCTTGCCACGGGCTCAACTTGAGAGCCGAGATTTTGGGTTAAGAAAGCCAGTTTCTCAGGTATTATCGAGAATGGTGCTCTGGGCGTGAGTGGAAACAGACTACCATGTTGCTAAGTTTAGCTGTGGTGGGAATCTCCAGCCCGGAAAAAAGATGAGCTATTGCCTCAATCCCCATTGCCAAAAGCCGCAGAATGCTGACTCAACCAATTTTTGTCTGGCGTGCGGCTCTAAATTGCTACTGAAAGAGCGTTACCGCGCCCTTCAACCTATCGGTGAAGGAACATTTGGCAGAACTTTTTTAGCTGTCGATGAAGATAGGTTGAAAACTCGCTGCGCCATCAAACAATTTTTCCCCCAAGTTCAAGAAAAAGCTGAATTAGAAAAGGCAACTGCACTGTTCAAACAAGAAGCTCACCGACTGCACGAACTCGGAGAGCACCCGCAGATTCCTAGTTTGCTGGCTTCTTTTGAACAAGCCAAACGTCTGTATCTTGTGGAAGAGTTAATTGAGGGAAATAATTTGTTTCAGGAGTTGCAGCAGCGGGGAGCTTTTAGCGAGGAACAGATTTGGGAATTGTTGATCAATTTGTTGCCTGTTTTGCAATTTGTTCACGAGCAGCAGGTGATTCATCGGGATATTAAGCCGGAAAATATTGTGCGGAGAACTCCCCAAACCTTCTGGGCGGCTGGATACGGCACCTCAACTCCTGCTAAAGAAAAACGAGGGGCAAATTTACCTCAATCTTCTGGCGGTATGAAAGGGATAATTGTCGCTGAATCTCCTGCTGTACAGGGGAAGGCCAGGGGGGGTCAGTTTGTGCTCGTAGATTTTGGAGTTGCTAAGCACATTACCGGCCTTTCTGAGGCGCAAACTGGGACGATAACTGGAACTGCTGGCTATGCGCCGATCGAACAAATTCGCAGTGGCAAGGCGTATCCGGCGAGCGACCTTTACAGTTTGGGCGTTACCTGCATTCACCTGCTAACTGGGGCGGTATTGAAGGATTTGTTCGATGCTTTGGAATGCAAATGGATTTGGCGATCGCACTTGGCGCAAAAAGGCATAAAAGTCAGCCATAAATTAGCAACTATTTTGAACAAATTGCTCAAAGATTCGGTAAGAGAGCGATATCAATCTGCTGCTGAAGTGTTGCAGGATTTGGTAAATGTTGGGCAATATCCCCGCTCTCAAATCAGTTATAATTCGCCAACAAAAATAGCTATTAATTCGCCATTAACTAACTCGCAGTCCAATACAGCAACCGCAGTCTCGGCCGCGCCGCCCCAGAAGATTCATGTTGTACCATCCGCTAACAATCCGAGATTATTGCCGTCTAATAACTGGCGGTGCGATCGCATTATCCACGGTCATTCAGCCCAGGTTAATGCTGTGGTTATTAATCCTCAAGGTAATATTCTCGCTAGCGCCAGCGACGATAAAACAATTAAGCTGTGGGATCTGCAAACAGGTGAATTCATCCATACTTTTTTCGGCCATTCCGCAACGGTTGATGCTGTGGCAATCAGCCCAGACGGGAGAATGATGGTTAGCGGCAGTTTTGACAGAAAAGTTATTGAGTGGAAGCTGGATAAAAAGGCGATGATCCGCGAGTTTTACAGCGCTTTTGGTTCGCCGTACAGTCACCGGTACGGCCCCGTGTACTCGGTGGCTTTTAGTTGCGACTCTGGAGCGATCGCGAGTGCCAGCGGCGACAAGAGTATTAAATTGTGGAACCAGCGCAACGGAGCATTGGTTCAAAAACTTTCGGGACATTCTGAGAAGGTTTTATCTGTTAGTTTTCGCCCTCAAAGTATGATGCTTGCCAGCGGCAGTGCTGACAAAACTATCAAGATGTGGCTGGTAGGTATTGGGGAGAGTGTACGGACTTTTGTCGGTCATTCAGATTGGGTTTATGCGATCGCATTTAGTCAAGACGGCAAGATGATTGTCAGTGGAAGTGCCGACGCTACTGTTAAATTGTGGAATGCCGATACAGGGGAATTGATTAATACTTTGAGGGGGCATTCTGATGCGGTGATTTCGGTGGCGATGAGTCCGGATCGCGAAACTATGGCTAGCGGGAGTCGAGACGGTACGGTTAAACTCTGGAACCTGGAAACAGGAGAATGTTTGTGCTCTCTTGCTGGGTGCAATCCGGTGGCTTTTAGTCCTGACGGTCAAACTTTAGTCACCGGTGGGGATGGCGGCGAAGTGTTAGTTTGGCGGGCGTCTGTTTAGTTGGGCGAGATAAGTGACATACTTGTGAAGGCGATCGGTGTCAGTGTCAAGTAAACGACTGGCCCAAGAATGTACGTTAAGTTGCGATCGCATTTCTCGAAATACCGCAGCATCCCCGCGATTGTCTAGAGGAAAAACCCAAGCATCAAATCCAGCCGATTTGAGACGGCTAACAGTTCCCTCGCCATCTTGCACCCACAATTGTGGGTTAATCCGAAGCGGTTGACAGGAATATTCACCGACAACAATTCCCCCCACAGAAACGCTAGCATCTTCTCCCCGATTGGAAAGTTCTTGCAAAATAGCTTTGAGGGAATTGAGTTTTTTCCCGTCTTGTACTTGTTGCGGTGTAAGCTTGACAATCACCATTTCTAAAACTTCGACAGGTTTTGTCGATCGTACAACGTTGACAGGTTCCGCCGGCCAATGGTTATTTATTTCCGGTTCCGCCTTCTCGATTTCCTCTTCTACCTGTACTGTTTCAACCGGCTTTGCAGTGTCTACAATTATCTGAATTTCCTCCCCATCTTTCTCAATTTTTCCACTAATCTGTAAGATAGCATTCTCTACAATGTAAGGTTTCACTTGTTCGTAAGCCTTGGGGAACACCACAGCTTTTATTTGAGCTGTCAAATCTTCTAATTGCAAAATTGCCATCGAATCGCCTTTTTTGGTCACAACCATTTTGATAGCGCTGAGCATGACAATAACTGATACTTTCCCCTTTTTCTCTGCTAACTGTTCGAGAGTCACAACATCGGGGTCTTCGTTTACTTGCATGAGAAACTTTAGGGGATGTTCTGATACATAAAAGCCAAGTAATTCTTTTTCTAAACGCAATTTTTCCTGTTTTTCAAAATCTTTTACCAATTTAGATTTGGGCGCGGACTCATAGGTATTGACCGACTTCCCGAAGCTATTGGCACCTAACAAGTCAAAAAGATTACCTTGGCCGCTTTCTCGGTCTCTTTTGCGCTCTTGCGCCCATTTAATCACCCCTTCGAGGTCGTGTACTAATTGGTTGCGGTTGTTTTCAATTTTATCAAAAGCACCGCATTGAATTAAAGCTTCTAGAGCGCGGCGGTTGACAGAATGCAGATTTACGCGATCGCACAAATCAGCCAGCGATTTAAACTTACCCCCTTCTTGCCGCGCCGCCAAAATATTTTCAATTGCCGCTTCTCCCACATTTTTAACAGCAGAAATTCCAAACAAAATTTTATCTTTTGCACCTCCAGTAATCTGTTTGGGCAGCGGTGTAAAAGTAAGTTCAGAACTATTAACATCCGGCGGCTCAACCTCAATCCCCAGCTTGAGACAATTGGCAATATATTTCTGTACTTTATCCTGATCGCCCCTGTTAGCAGTCAGCAGTGCAGCCATGTATTCTAGAGGATAATTCGCCTTTAAATAGGCAGTTTGATACGTGATATAGGCATAAGCCATTGAATGGGATTTATTAAAACAGTTAGATGCCACCAAACTATTTTCTAGGATAAAGTTATGTTCTCGTTCAACGCCTATGTCATAGACTTCTTGAGTTCCTAGTGATTTTCGACTAATAATTTTAACCATGTTTGTAACTCCTGAGAATAGCCTCTATTTTAGTTTTCTTTCGTTGCAACCCCAAGCGGGGATACTGATACACAAAATCATAGAATGCTTGTATATTTTTTCGACTAAAGATTCTCCAATAATAAACTTTTTTTAATTGATGCTCTTGTACAGAACCCATCCCTAGGTGCATTGCTAGTTCGCGGGCAAATTCAAAGGAACCAACAATGCAGACTAAACCGCCACTTCTACCTTTGTTTGCATAAGCACAACCGTCACAGTCAAAATAGCCTAACACATAAGACCCTAAATATTTTAAGTTAGGGAAATAGGTAACTTCCGAAAAAGTTCTTCCTGTTATGATGCCGTAGCCCTGTAAAGAGCTTGCCAGCTTTTCAGAAGAAAAATTTATTCGGTAGTGAGGAGCATAATTTTGAGGCTGAATAACTCTAATTTCACCAGAGTATTGTAGCTCTATGCTGAGCATTTCTGTAAGTTCTTTGTCAATAGATTCAAAAGCTACATAATTAGTTTGAGTAACGCAGCCATCAGCAGCTATCAATCCTAATAAATAAGCTTTAGCTTGAGAGTCAATTACATCAAAATAGCTCTCATTTAAAGTATAGCGGTTTCGCCGCTTAGTATTGATGTCCGCTTCTTTTAAAACCCTTGAAACTGCTCTTTCGCTCACACCAAGGTAGTTAGGAATGTCTCGACACTCCATGCCCTGATTAAAAGCAGAAATGATTTGTTCCTTGTGTTCCGATTTTAGCTGCCTGTAGTCGAGATACATTTTATATATCTGAGCTAGAGTTGATTTGTTTTAAGTCTAATCCTTGTTCAAAGATTTCGTCAATGGGCAGCATTTGACCGCCAACAGTCATAAACTTGTGATCTTTTGTGGCGCGAATTATCGAGCCATCTTCCAGGCAATACTCAAAGACCTCCTGCTGCCCCCGGCGATGCCACTGTGCAATTGACTGTGTATAAATATAGCCGTTGCTATCAACACTATAAACAGTACATTCAATTTTTTCCTCAACGATTTTGCCAATAGCCATCGGTCCATATTCCACCGTCAATATCTTCGTGTCATAGCTCAAGCAATATTCCGCGAATTGCAGCATCTGCGCGAACAACTTTTCAGCAATTCTTTGACTGACTCCATTCTTAGTTGCGCCGTCGATAAACGTTTCTTTTTGCTTCTGCATTTCCTCAGCTTTCTTCTTGCCCATTGCGCGCCGCAGCAAGTCAGCTTGACCCAAAGAATAGCCCGCCAAATCTTGAGCCATCCGCATAATTTGCTCTTGAAAGCAAAGCGTTCCGTAAGTCTCTTTTAAAATCGGTTCTAATAGCGGATGATCGTACTCAACTGTTTTACCGTGCTTGCAGTCAATAAACTGAGGAATCAAACCTGCATCCAGCGGCCCGGGTCGGTAAAGTGCCAAAATAGAAGAAATATCATCCAGACAGGAAGGTTTGAGTTTTTTCACTACATCCAGCATTCCAGATGATTCTAACTGAAAAATACCTTCTAAATCTCCTCTTTCTAAAAGTCTATATGTTTTATCTACATCATCGGGTAACTTTTTGATTCTGCCAAAAGTCTCTTGAGCTCTGCGCTCTATATCAGAAGGTAGCATTTCTGGATCGACACTTAGATTTTGGGTTTGCTTAATATAATCAACAGTTTTCTGGAGCGTTGTTAAATTTTTCAATCCCAAAAAGTCCATTTTCAACAGCCCCAAAAATTCCAAATCTTCCATGAAATATTGGGTGATCACAGCGCCATCATTATTCTTTTGCAGCGGTACAATTTCATCCAACGGCTCTGAAGAAATTACCACACCTGCCGCGTGAACCCCATAGGTTTTGTTGGTTCCCTCAATACGAATTGCCATGTCAATCCACTGACGAACGGGGACTTCAGTACCAGTTTCTGCATTTATGCAAATTGTATTTTCATAGTTTTCTTTAAATTCCTGTGCAGGTGTTTGATCGGAAATCATCACTTTAAGTTTTTCCGGTTTTCCCCTGGACACCGGAATTAATTTAGCCATTTCGTCGGCTTTTTTGTAGGGAATACCTAACACCCTGGCAACATCTTTCAAGACAGCTTTTGATGTCATTCTGTTGAAAGTAATAATTTGCGCTACGCGCTCGCTACCATATTTTTCAGTAACGTATTTAATCATGTCGTCCCGCCTTTCTATGCAGAAATCGCTATCAATATCTGGCATAGATTTCCGTTCTGGATTGAGAAATCGCTCGAATAGTAGTCCGTGGTGTACGGGGTCTATATTGGTGATTTTTAGGACGTAGGCAACTAGAGAACCTGCGGCAGAACCCCGTCCTGGCCCTACTGGAATATCGTTGTCTCTAGCATATTTTATGTAGTCCCAAACTACTAAAAAGTATTCCGAAAAGCCCATCTGCTGAAGCATTTTCAGTTCGTATTCTAGTCTTTGTTTGTAGATGGGGGGGATTTCATTTCTGGTGCGGGCTTTGAGGCGTTCTAACAGTCCCAGCCAGGATATTTCTTCTACATAAGTATCGGCTGTATGTTCTGGGGGAATTGGAATTGTGGGAATCCGAGCTTCTCCTGTGAGCTCGTATCTCGATACTTTATTTGCGACCTCTAGGGTATTTTCGATCGCCTCTTTGATTGTTTCATCATCCAAATGGTCTCGAAACAGTTGCGCCATCTCCTCCGCAGACTTAAGATATTCAGTGCCGCTGTAGCGCATCCGCTTGTCTTCTTCAATCAGTTTGTTGGTGTTAATGCACAGCAAAGCATCGTGTGCTTCTACGTCGTTGCAGGAAATATAGTGAGAATCATTGGTGGCAATTATTTTAATGTTGAGTTCGCGGGCAATTTTGACGATTTCAACATTAACAATCCGGTCTTCCGGGGAACCGTGGTCTTGAATTTCTATATAGTAATCTTCGCCAAATACTTCTTTATACCATGTGGCTACTTCGCGGGCCGCATCTAGCTTGTTTTGCAGAATCATTTGGGGAACTTCCCCGCCCAAACAAGCACTGGTAACAATTAAACCTTCGGAGTATTGTTTTAGCAGTTCTTTGTTGATGCAGGGTCGGGCAAAAATACCTCTTTCTGGCATTCCCTTTAAATGGGAAATTGTGGTGAGTTTGACGAGGTTTTTATAACCTTGGGTATTTTTAGCTAAAACAACTTGATGGTATTTTCTTCTACCTCGAACTTTTACTTCGATGTCGCCGTTGACGACATACATTTCATTGCCAATAATCGGCTTGATATTTTTATTTCGGCAAACTTTGATTAGTTCGATCGCGCCGTACATCACCCCGTGGTCTGTCAGGGCGATCGCGGGCATCCCCAATTCCACCGCCCGTTCTGCGAGCTGCTGTAGCTGAGACGCCCCATCTAGTAAGCTATAATCGCTGTGAATGTGCAAACCAACGAAGGACATAGGGATTTTAGATTTTAGATTTTAGATTTTAGATTCTACACTATCCGCGTGTCAAAGGGTAAAATAAAAAAACCAAGTTTTATGTTACTTTTGAGATAATTTTGGTAGGGGATACCAGCCCGCAGCGCATCAGTTCGCCTCCGCCGTATTTGTTAAAAATTATCAATTGTTGAGTTACGAGTTAAAAGTTATGCGTTAAAATCTTGATTGCTATAGTTAAGCATTTGCTGTTATTTTTTAAGTGCAAAACAAGGTAATTAAATGCTGCACAATTATCAACTAGCTCTCGAAGAAATTCCCCCGCTGGCTCAAACTCTTGGCGAGCAGTTTGGCAGTTT
Source organism: Oscillatoria nigro-viridis PCC 7112 (assembly GCF_000317475.1). Classification (NCBI taxonomy): domain Bacteria; kingdom Bacillati; phylum Cyanobacteriota; class Cyanophyceae; order Oscillatoriales; family Oscillatoriaceae; genus Phormidium; species Phormidium nigroviride. The sequence continues at coordinate 3,416,863 of NC_019729.1, read as the reverse complement.
ACCTCAAGTTCTAGCCGTCGTTTTAGCAGGTTCTCGAACAACTACAGTTACGGATGAGTCGTCGGATTTAGATTTTTACGTATATGTTAAAGAGGAAATTCCTGTTGACATACGGGAGGCTATAGCGAGACAATTTTCCGATCGCATCGCAATCAACAATCAATTTTGGGAACCCGGAGACGAGTGGATAGATATTAAAACTGGCTGCGGTATAGATATTATGTACCGCCAGCCCGAATGGATCGAAGAAGAACTCGATCGCATCTTGGTAAAACATCAAGCATCAGTAGGTTATTCAACCTGTTTTTGGTGGAACGTTCTTACCTCAGTATCATTGTATGACAGAGACGGTTGGTTTCAGCAATTTCAAGCAAATGTCGATCGACCTTATCCAGAACAACTCCGTCAAGCCATAATTGCCAAAAATTATCCGATTTTGCGCCACCTGATTTTTTCATTTCGCCACCAGCTAGAATCCGCTGTTTTTCGCCGCGATTTAGTAAGTATTATCCATCGAACAGCAGCTTTTTTAGGCAGTTATTTTGATATTGTTTTTGCTGTTAATTCTCTCCCTCATCCGGGGGAAAAACGTTTGGTAGAAAGGGCAACAGCTTTGTGTTCAAAATTGCCTGAAAATTTGGAGAGTCAAATTCACAGTCTAACTAATTCTATTTCGTTACCTGCAGGCGATCGCCAAATTTTACATTGTCTTGATGGACTGGTTGACAGTCTCGATCTATTGTTGATTGAGGCAGGTTTAATTGCTACTAATTCTGTGGCGTTGCAATTCTGAAAGATTGGTGAATTAGATTTTTTACAAATACAGGCGGGACGCCTGTGCCACAAATACAGGCGGGACGCCTGTGCCACAAATACAGGCGGGACGCCTGTGCCACAAATACAGGCGGGACGCCTGTGCCACAAATACAGGCGGGACGCCTGTGCCACAAATACAGGCGGGACGCTTGTGCCACAAAGAACTTTTACAAACTTGCTTGTTTCAAATAACCTTCCAAATCTTTAATCCGTTCTTGCGTCACCCTTGCCCTGCAATAACCGTAGGTAGAAGCAGCCAAAGTTCCACCTTCAAACTGCCCCATTTCATAAGTGCAAGATTCATCTCTAAACTTGAGCCAACTACGCTGTGCTACTATCAATCTTTGCTTTTGTTTGCTGTTGAGTTTCGGCTGAAGTTGCTGATATACTTGATTGAGTTTTCTGTCTGCTGCCTGAAACTCTTGACTGGAACACGCATTCTGCTCCTGTGTAGTTTGAGGACTTTTGCAGTTAGGCTGTTGGGCAAGTTGCAAGGAAGTGTTGCTGGCTTGGCCGGGAAGTAAAAATCCGGCTGTTAACAACAGCGAACTCGCGCCTAATTTGACCCAAATAGTGATTTTTTTCAAAATATTTACCTCTTTTTCAATCTTTAATTTTTTCGGGTTGAGCCGATCGCCAAATCCACCAAGCCGCCGCCCACAAAGTAAAATTGCCGAAGAGAGTCATCGCCGCTTGCAGGGTAACGATCCATTCTAGGGCTGGGGAGTTGTCAAAATAGTGCCATGTACAGGCACACATAGCGCTGACAAGAGCGGGCAGCATTGCGGCGGAAAGGGCCCACCAAGCTCGGTTTTGAGTGACTTCGCCGTAAGTCCAAATTAACCAGATGGCGGCAATCCACTCGACGACGCTAGAGACGTGAATAATCCAGGTGGGAATTGACAAAGCGTGCATTTTTTGTATTGTGAACGAAGATGAAAGATTTATCGATCGGGACTTACGCAACTGTCATATAAAGTATGATGAGTCAGTCGATTTTAGATTTTAGATTTTAGATTTTAGATTTACTCCACAGATAAATCTTGGAGCTCGAGCTTTGGTCTAAAATTTTAGAAGCATCCACGACTTAAGTCGGGGCTTGTACCTGTTTTTGGGCTGGTCATACAATTTTAGATTTGCGATTTGAGATTTTATTAGATTTGCGATTTGAGCTGAATGATGACGTAAAGCCTTGAAGCTTGCTGACAGTAGCATTTTTTTGGTAGTAGGATCAAATCTCAAATATCAAAAAAATCTAAAATCTAAAATCTAAAATCTAAAATCGTTAGATTCCCCATTACAAAGAAAGAAAAGAGTAGAAATGCGAGCAATTTTGTGCGGCTATTACGGTAAAGGCAACGGTGGCGACGAGGCGCTGTTGGCATCGCTACTGCAAATGTTACCAGATGGCGTGACGCCGATCGTCCTGTCTGGCAATCCTGTCGAGACAAATCAGCGGTACGGGGTAGCTGCGCGCGATCGCATGAATGCGTTCCAAGTTCTCGAAGCACTCCGCACATCCGACGCCCTAATCTGGGGCGGCGGCAGTTTAATCCAAGACGCTACTAGCATTGCGAGTCCTTTCTATTATGGTGGTTTGATGGGATTAGCGCAGCGGATGGGCTTAAAAACTGTTGCTTGGGCCCAGGGAATTGGCCCTTTAAAGCGGGAAATGACTCGCAAGTTATCTCAGCGCTGTTTTGCTGGATGCACCGCCGTCAGCGTGCGGGATAAAGGTTCAGCTACTTTACTTGCAGATTGGCAAATTCCCTTTACTTTAGCGCCAGATCCCGTGTGGGCTTTGGAGAATTCTCCCGTGTCGGGTTTGTGGGATTTACCTGCGCCCAGAGTTGCTGTTTGTTTGCGTTCTCATCCTACACTAACTCCCGCGCGTTTGTCAATCTTAACTCAAGCTTTAGTTGACTTTCAAAAAGCAACTCGCACCTTAATTTTGCTGCTGCCTTTTCAAGCATCTCACGACTTAGAACTTGCCCAACATTTGCACGAAGCGCTGCCCAAAAGGAGTCGCATCCTCAGTTTAGACGATCCGAGAAAATTGAAAGGAGTGTTCCGGGGAGTCGAAATGGCGATCGGGATGCGCTACCACAGTTTAATTATGGCCGCATCCGAAGAATGCCGCTGTTTTGCCCTCAGCTACGATCCCAAAGTCAGCCAGTTAATGGAAGAGCTAGAAATGCCAGGATACTTATTATCAGAATTGCCAGAAGATCCTTATTTAATCAGCAAAACCTGGATCGAACACTATGCTAACGGCGACGCCTTATCGCCAGACAGGATAAAATTTATTGTAGGGCGATCGCTCTTTCACCGCGAAGTATTGCAAACCGCACTCCAGCAGTCTCCGTAAGAGGTAAAATACCGTGACAGCCAGTACAGCCGACTTAAAAATTACCTGGGAAAAATTGCCAGACGACTTCATTTTAGATGAGGAACCAGTGGAAAATATCGACCAGCTCTTGCTCGCTGCTGCCTTGCGCGAAATCCTAGAAATCGCAGGGCTAATTGTAACAGGAATATTAGTTGCCCCAAACATGGGAATTTGTGCTACATTAAACGACAAGCTAGTTATTAAAGCTCCAGATTGGTTTTATGCCCGCAACGTCCAGCCGCTTTCTAGTCAAGAAATTCGCCGCAGTTATACTCCCAACTTAGAAGGGGAAGTCCCGGCGATCGTCATGGAATTTTTATCAGCTAGTCCCAACGATGAATATTCTAGTAAACAAACTTATCCGCCTGGAAAATGGTTTTTTTACGAACAAGTATTGCGAGTTCCAATCTATGCACTTTTTGAGCCAGCCGCTGGAGTGTTAGAAATCTACCAGTTGGGCTCATCAGGAAAGTATGAAGTACAACCACCCGATGCTTTCGGCCGTTATTGGATTTCAGGAGTTGGGTTATTTCTGGGTGTTTGGCAGGGAACAAAAGCCGAAAGAACGGGATATTGGCTGCGGTGGTGGGATGAAAGCGGCGAGATGTTATTTTGGGGAGCAGAAATGGTAGAAAGGGAACGGCAGCAAAGGGATCTCGCTCAACAGCGGGCCGAACAAGAACGAGAACGATCGGAAAGATTAGCCGCCCAATTAAGAGCAGCAGGCATTGAACCAGAAGCCTAATGCAATAATTAGAAATGAAAAATCGTAAGTCTGCCATTTTTCATTTCTAATTCATTAAAAAGTATTAGACAACCTCGCCAAAATCAATATTTATCTGCGTTAATCCGCGTTAATCTGCCTTCATCAGCGGTTCAAAATTACATTCAGGAGACAGAAAAATTGGCAAGAGTAAGAGTGCGGGAACACGTCAATCCCCTATCAATTAGATATCAAGCATCTGCAAATCCCCCGGATTGGACTAAAATCTATGCCGACTTAAATTTACCGCTGCATTTAGATATCGGCTGCGGCAGAGGACGGTTTTTGTGGCACATGGCGCAAATCCAAACAGACTGGAACTTTCTCGGATTAGAAATTCGGGAACCTCTAGTAGAGGAGGCGAATCTTTGGCGGGACGAAAAAGGCTTGACAAATTTGCACTATTTGTTTTGCAATGCGAATAGTTCCCTGAAACCAATTTTAGAAACTTTACCCGCAGGCACTTTGCAGCGAGTTAGCATTCAGTTTCCCGATCCGTGGTTCAAGAAAAAGCACCACAAACGGCGCGTGGTGCAGCAAGAATTAGTCAACGAATTGGCAAATTATCTGGCAATTGGCGGCGAAGTTTTTATCCAGTCAGATATTGAGGAAGTAGAAAGGGAAATGTGCGATCGCTTTTCATCTCACCCCAGTTTTAAACGTCAAAACGGTAGCGAATGGTTAGCCGAAAATCCCCTACCTGTGGCTACTGAAAGAGAAATTGCTACTCTGAAACGGGGCGAACCAGTTTATCGAGCACTCTATCAAAAATAATGCTCGCTTTTGCAAACTCACCTTGGTAATAAATGTTATAACTTACATCTTGCACCTTGGTTAGGAACAGGCTTTCCGGCCTGTTCCAGAAAACTTAATTTTCTTGTGAAACGGGCATCTTGGCTGTTCATAAAAGAATTATTTCTAACTTAAACCCAAGACGGCAGCCACATCCGAATTTTCCATTCCCACTGCGACAAAGGCAGTCCCAAATAGATAGGCATCCAGAAAATAAAAGCACCAAAAACCAGAAAAATAATTGTTACCCCCATCCCTCGGAGTCGAGTTTGAGGGCTGTGCAGCCACCTGTCAACCCACCAAGCAAGTGCTAAGGCTGCGAACACCGAACAGCCCATATAATGGTACAAAAATACGCAGCGAGTCACCTTCATCCAAGGCAGCAAATTAGCAGCCCAATTAACTATTAAATACAACGCCAGCCACATTTGGGCAGTCGGCGGAAACAAAATCGGCCGCTGCTGTTCTAGAGTGTCAGCAGAAGCCTCGCTGCGCGTTTGCAGCCACACCAAAATCCGGTGAACTAAAACTCCTATTACTAGCAGTAAAGCTAAGGTTGACAGCCACCAAAGCAATGGATTTCCCATTGCGTGAACGTCAAAAATTGCCTGAGTTGCACCTTCAGGTAAAGGCGGCAAAACCGGATCAGGTTGGGCATTGCTGCTAGCAGTTTTGTAGAAGTAAACTATGGGGCGCAGCATCAAAGGCCAACTGTACCATGTGGAACAGTAAGGATGTACATCTGGGCCGCTTTTAATCCGCTGGTGATAAGTCAAAATTTCCGTTTGCATCTGCCAGAAATTGGGAGTTGGATTAAAGTGCAGGTGAGGAATCCAAGAGATGCTGTAAACTAGAATAGGAATAATAGCTAGACTCAAGCAGAGTTCTATAAAATTGAGTTTAGTCAGTTTTTGTACGGGACTTTCGGCAGGAATTAGAGGTGAATCTACCTCGCGGCTTCGTTCTTCATTTCCTTTGTTACCCTGGATAAAACGAACTGCCCAAGCACAGATTAAAATTAGATAAGTACCGAAAAGAAACCACAATCCGTTCCATTTGATAGCCGCAGATGCGCCGAAGCCAGTACCGGCAAGTACCAGCAAAAGCCAGCGCTTTTGGCCTTCTGCTTCTACGGCTTTTAAAAGAAATAACTGACCTAAAATTCCCAACAAAACTAGATAAATGTTGTTCAGCGCGTAGCGAGACTCAACTAAAAACAGACCGTCGCAGGCGATAAATAAAGCAGCAAGAAAAGCAAAGGTGCGGCGCGGAACTAGCTGATAAGCCAGCGCTCCCACAACTAGGGGAATAAAGGAACCCGTGAGAGCATTCAACCAGCGGTAATCCCAAGGGGAAAGCAGGGAACCTGCCATACTGTTGACGGCTGTTTTGCCGAAGGGAAGGTGAGTGCCGATCCAAATGCCGATCGCAATTATGTACTGGCTCAGAGGCGGGTGAGCGTTGAAAAAAGGAGTTTTCGTGAGATAATCGTTGGCAAATTTAGCGTAATAAACCTCGTCAAATACTAAAGTGTTAAATCGCTCTAGTTCCCAAAAGCGGAGACTTAAGGAAAAGAGGAAAACACCGAGCATTCCCAGGGCAAAAACAAAGATTGATTTGTGGGATTGTTTTTTGTTGGGGTTCATAAAACGTCAGAAAATAGTACATCCTAGGTTTGGGGGCGATCGCTAATTTTAATTGTCTGAGTTGAGAGTAACGTAAAATAGGACTTGTGCAGAAACCGAATTTTTCATGAGGAACCGGGTTTTTTGGAAAAAGCCAGTTTCTTAAACCCGGTTTCTAATAATGCTTGGAGAGTGCAGCGAGAAGCAGTAGCGACTATTGTTTCACCAAATGCTCTCCATCTAATTGGCAAGCCGGAAGGAAAAGCGCGCATCACAATGTGCGATAGATTATGATAGCAGCTAATCAGGTATTTTTTGAGCGAGTGTTTATGAATCTCATACTTTCGACTTGGGGGCGTTGGGGCTTAGCTGTAGGTGCGACTATCCTGATGGGATCTGCCGCCGCGCCAAATCCCCAGACATTTGAAAGTTTTGCTGATTTCTGTACCAACAAAGAGAATTTGACCCCTGAAGCCAGACATACGGTGGAGGTGCTGCTATCAAAAGCGAAAACACAAGAGTGCGATCGCGCTCAAAAAACACTGACTAATCTCACAGAACTTTCCCTAATTCGCAATCAAATAGTCGATATCAAACCATTATCAAAATTCACAAATCTGAGAAAGCTCAACCTCAGTATAAATCAAATAACCGATGTGCAACCATTATCGGGACTGACTAATCTGAGATATCTCACCCTCACTTCCAATCAAATCTCTGACGTGAAACCATTATCGGGACTGACTAATCTCACACTACTTTACCTAGCTGACAATCAAATAGTCGATATCAAACCATTATCAAAATTCACCAATTTGAGAAGGCTCAACCTCAGTGTAAATCAAATAACAGATGTGCAACCCTTATCGGGACTGACTAATCTGAGATCCCTCGTCCTCAATTTCAATCAAATCTCAGACGTGAAACCATTATCGGGACTGACTAATCTGACAGAGCTTTTCCTCGAAGCCAATCAAATCGTAGATGTAAAACCTTTAGCGGGATTGACTAATCTAACAGGGCTGTCCCTCGCATCTAATCAAATTGTAGATGTGACACCTTTATCGACAATGACGGAGTTGAATTTTCTTTATTTGAGTGGCAATAAAATTGCAGATGTGAAACCATTATCGGGATTGACAAATCTGATAGTGCTTTTCCTCGCATCAAATCAAATCGCAGATGTGAAACCATTATCGGGATTGACAAATCTGCCCACCCTAGACCTCAGTAGAAATCAAATCGCAGATGCCACACCTTTAGCGGGATTGACAAATCTAACTAACCTAGACCTCAGTAGAAATCAAATCGCAGATGCCACACCTTTAGCGGGATTGGTATATCTGACAACCCTCGATCTCAGTAGAAATCAAATCCCGGATGGGGAAGCCGAGCGATTAATTCAGAAAAACAAACAACTATTAAATCAAAAAACAGATGAAGCCGAGCGATTGGTTGAGGAAGCTGGGCGACTATTCGATCGGGAAACAGCAGCATCTTACCAGGAGGCATTGCAAAAGTTTGATGCAGCGCGTTCGCTTTATCAAATGCTTAGAAATCGGGACAAGGAAGCTGAGACGCTGAATATAATGGGCTTGATTAGTAATAGATTAGGAGAAAGACAGCAAGCCCTGAACTACTACAAGCAAGCCCTTTCTGGGTCTCAGACTGTAGGCGATCGCCCTAAACAAGCCGTCATCCTCAACAATATCGGCGCCTTCTACTATGCTTTGGGAGAGAAACAGCAAGCCATCGACTACTATAACCAAGTCCTTTCCCTAATTCGGGAAATGGGCGATCGCCCTGAAGCAAGTATCAACCTCAGCAACATCTCGAACCTACCCGCAAACAGCGATAGATCTTTGGGCGATCGCACTGCGGAAGCCACCACACTCAACAACATCGGCTTAGCCTACAGCGATTTGGGAGAAAAACAGAAAGCAAAAGAGTATTTCAACCAAGCCCTTCCCTTATTCCGCGCTGTGGGCGATCGGGCTAAGGAAGCGACTACCCTCAACAATATTGGCATAGTCTATTCAGATTTGGGAGAAAAACAAACAGCCCTCGACTACTACAAACAAGCCCTCGATTTGAGACAAAAAGCGGGCGATAGGCGTGGAGAAGCCAACAGCCTCAACAATCTAGGTAATACTTACTCAGAATTGGGAAAACTGGAGAAAGCAGAAGAATATTTCAACCAAGCCCTGCCGCTGTTTCGCACTGTGGGCGATCGTCCTGGGGAAGCTCTCACCCTCTACAATAGGGCTATTTTCAAAGGCGATCGAGGCAATTTAATCGCAGCCCTCACTGACATTGAAACCTCCATCAAAATCATCGAAAACCTCCGCACCAAAATTACCAACCACGAGCTCCGCATCTCATACTTTGCCACCGTGCAGGACTATTACCAGTTCTACATTGACCTGTTAATGCAACTGCACAAAACGCAACCAAATTCGGGTTATGATACTAAAGCCTTTCAAGCTAGCGAACGCTCCCGCGCCCGCAGCCTCCTCGAACTTCTTCAAGAAGCAAACGCCGATATTCGCCAAGGTGTCGCCCCGGAATTATTGCAGCAAGAACGCAATTTACAACAGCAACTCGATGCCTTAGAAACACGGCGAATCGAAACTACAAGCAGCCCCAATTCAACCCCCCCACAAAAAGCAGAATTAGATCAAAAACGCCAAACTTTACTAGCACAATATCAGGACATTCAAGCCCAAATCCGCTCCACCAGCCCCCGTTACGCAGCCCTCACCCAACCGCAGCCTCTAACCCTAGCACAAATTCAACAACAAATCCTCGATGAGAATACCATTTTACTCCAGTATTCTCTAGGGAAAGATCGCAGCTATCTCTGGGCTGTGACTAAAACCAGTATCACCAGTTATGAATTGCCCAAACAGGTTGACATCGAAAAAGCAGCCCGCAATTTCCGCGATGCTGTGACTAGCCCGCTCTACCGAAACATTCCCGATCGAGTGGCTGAAGCTAACAACACGCTCAGTCAAATTATTTTACAGCCCGTAGCAGCACAACTCGCTCAAAAGCGCCTGCTGATAGTTGGCGATGGCGTTCTCAATTACCTCCCCTTTGCTGCCCTCTCGCTCCCTGGAAAATACGGTGAAAATGGGAATCCGCCTTTAATAGTAGACCATGAAATCGTGCTGCTGCCTTCAGCTTCCACCTTGGGAATATTAAGACAAAACTACAATGACAGACAACCTCCTACTCGGACTTTAGCAATGCTCGCCGATCCAGTTTTTAGCCCGGAAGATGAACGAGTCAAAAACCAGTCAACCGCCACCAATCTGCAAGCAATAGAATCAGTAAATCTGGGTTTAAGCCGCTCTGGTCGCGCCAATAACTTACAGTTGAGCCGTTTAAAATTCACTCGCCAAGAAGCTCAAATCATTCAAGCGTTAGTTCCTGCCAATTCTCGCACAGAATCTTTGGATTTTGAAGCCAGTCGTGCCACAGCAACTAGCCCAAATTTAAGCCAATATAAAATCATTCATGTTGCCACTCACGGTTTCGCCAATAGCGCTCACCCGGAACTGTCGGGAATCGTCCTGTCGCTGGTAGATGAAAAGGGTAACCCTTTAAACGGATTTCTGCGACTTACTGATATTTTTAATCTCAAATTAGCAGCCGATTTAGTAGTTTTAAGTGCCTGTCAAACCGGATTAGGGCAGAACATTCAAGGCGAGGGCATGGTAGGATTGACACGGGGACTTATGTATGCGGGGGCTCAGCGAGTGGTGGTGAGTTTGTGGAATGTGGATGATGAAGGAACGGCTACGTTAATGTCAAGTTTTTATCAGGGAATGCTGAAAAAAGGGTTAACGCCAGCGGCGGCTTTAAGGGCGGCGCAACTGGAAATGTTGAAGCAGGAAGAGTGGCGTTCTCCTTATTATTGGGCGGCTTTTAACCTTCAGGGGGAATGGCGATAAATTTTAGGGAAAACCAGCATCAATTCCAACTCCGGGCGACTGTAAGTCGGGCGAGAACTTTTTGCGGTGAATCTGGATACCAAAAAAAAGCGGCTCCGCTTGTCGCAGAACCGCCGTCACAGAGGATGAAAAATCAAAAATTAACGGACTGCACCCTCAACTGAAGGTGATTCAATCGTCTTCATGAAGTACAGCTTCGCTAATTGCCAGCCGTTAGACAGATACAAAGGCAATTTTTGGAAGAATTGCAAGAATTTCGGAGTATTAGAAGCAACAATTGCGGTCAACTTCTGATTGTTCTTGAGGCAAATATCCAGCCGATCGTAAAACTCTGGGTTGTTCACGTCCAGCATGACGGGGAATACGCGACCTGCTGTTTCGTTGGTCTTTTTGATGACTTCAATGTCGTATTCGCGAGCATCGAGTCCGAGCGATCGATAAAAACCGGCGCGCTGGATATCATTGAGATACATTGTCGCGAACACTGACAGCAAGAAGAAACGGCACCAAAGCTTAGCGCGCCAATCGTTCAACATCTGAGGCTGAGCTCTCATCACCGCATCAAAGAAATCTCCGTGGCGGTTTTCATCCTGGCACCAATTTTCAAAGAATCGGAAAATCGGATAAATCTGGTCTTCAGGATGGGCTTTTAAGTGCTGATAAATCGTGATGTAGCGCCAATAACCGATCTTTTCAGACAAGTAAGTCGCGTAGAAAATAAACTTCGGCTTAAAGAATGTGTAACTGCGGCTCTTTGTCAAGAAACCCAAATCCAGGGACAAATTAAAGTCCGAGAGGGCTTTGTTGAGGAATCCGGCGTGCCGCGCTTCGTCCCGCGACATCAGGTTGAAACCCTCGGCGAGCACTGGATTTTTGTCTTTGAGCCTGCGTCCCAATTCTTTGTAAAGCAAGAACCCAGAAAACTCAGCGGTGCATGAACGTTCTAGAAACTCAATGAACAACTGGCGTTTTTCGCCGTCTATGTGTTCCCAAGATTGATCGAACTCGGCATCCCGCACGAAGTGGTTTTTGTTGTAGTCAACGCGGAACTCTTGGATAATTGCTTCTAGTTCGGCTTCATTTACCGAGATGTCCATTTTGGCCATCTCGTCAAAATCTGTTGTGTAAAATCTCGGTGTGAGAATAGTTTCTTTGGCTGGGGCTTTCACTCCCGGCCGCAGTTCTTCAAAAGTGGGTTTTTTGAGGGAATCTACCATATGTTTATTGGATTTCTGCTTATAACTACTCGCTTGTTTCCATTGTCGGGTACTGCGGGCGATCGCGCTCGTGTATGTCCGGCCAGCGCTGGCGGCGCGCTTGGTTTGGCGCTCCGTGTGGAATCCAGGTCTAAGCTGCTGTAATTTCCACGCCCTCCAGTTTACCAAGCTCTCGCCCGCGCAAATATGTTGCTGGCGTTAAGAATTGCTACGCAAAATTACTCACTGGGCATGGGCATGGGCCAAACAGGGCATGGGCCAAACAGGGCATGGGCCAAACAGGGCATGGGGCATTGGTAGTAAATAACCAATAACTTCGGACAATTCACAAATATCTGCTGGTGTCAAACTGTTCAAACACCAGATAGAAAGTACAAAATGTATAGAGGGACTCCAATTCTTAGAATAATCAGGCAGGACGGTCAGAAAATGAGCAATTTAGGTGTTAGTTACCTTTTATGGGCAGCTTGTTTTTTCGGCCCATTCGGACTCCACCGCCTCTACAACGGCAAGATTGGTACGGGTTTGCTGTGGCTGTTTACCTTTGGTTTGTTTGGGTTTGGGCAATTGTTTGACTTGCTGCTGCTGCCGAACATGGTGGACGAACACAATGCCAGTCTCAGGGGCAAACTCGGCGTATCTCGCGAAGGTATACCGCTATATCCCAGCAGCGGGGCGATCGCCGCGACATACCCCAAGCAAACTCCAGACCAGTTAGGGGTTAAACTCCTGAAGGCAGCTTATACCAAGAACGGAAGATTATCTGTCACCCAAGGGGTGATGGCAACCGGCGCGACTTTTGCCGAAGTGGAAGAGGCTTTCACGGCAATGCTCAAAACCGGTTATGTGAGTATCGAGAACGATGCCGTCACTGGCGTCGTGATCTACCACTTTCACGAACTTTAGCTGCTGCGAGTGCGTCAGTTCGGAGATTTTGTCTATTTTTCCAGAAGCTAATTGCTGACGCACCCTACTACTTGACATTGCTGACCGAGCAGTTGTTGCCGTTTTTCGAGTAAGCATTGGGCAAAATCGGCTAGAATGTTTGTTTGTCTATATAAGCAAGCAGAAAGTATTTAGCGTCATGGCAGTCCCTAAGAAGAAAACCTCCAAATCTAAGAAGAATATGCGTAAGGCTACATGGAAGCGCAAAGCTGCAGTGGCAGCTCAGAAAGCTCTGTCTCTGGGCAAATCAGTTTTGACTGGGCGTTCCAACAGCTTCGTGTATCCCGGCAATGAAGAAGAGGAGGAAGAATAGAAACGGAATACCGGGCATGGGGCGAACCCGATGCCCGATCGATCAATCCTTTGTTGCTGTTGGTAAAATCAGCATGGCATCGCCAAAGGAATAAAAGCGGTACTGATGCTCGATCGCTTCTCGGTACAAATCCAACAGCCGAGGCCTTCCAATCATCGCACTTACCATCATCATCAAAGTAGAGCGGGGCAAGTGAAAATTGGTAATCATCCCCTCTACAACCCGCCACCTGTAACCAGGGTAGATAAACAAATTGGTCGGGCCGCAAAAAGGTTGCAAGGAAAAATCGCCACTCGCGGCGGCGGCTCCCTCTAAAGCTCGCACTGCTGTTGTACCCACGGCAACGATCCGCCCGCCTCGGGCTTGAGTTTCCCGAATTTTCTCGACGGTGGCGGGGGGTACTTCCACCCATTCGCCGTGCATTTTGTGAGCCGTCACGTCTGCCACCTCCACCGGGCGAAACGTCCCCACTCCTACGTGTAAGGTGACAAAAGTTTTTTCGATTCCCCGCTGTTCCAAGCGGCAGAACAATTCTTCGGTGAAGTGCAGGCCTGCTGTGGGGGCAGCCACCGCCCCAAGCCGCTCGGCATAAACAGTCTGGTACTGTTCCGCTGAAGCTTGGGAATTTTCGATGTACGGCGGCAGGGGTACGTGGCCGTATTCGTCCAAAAACTTCGCCAGATTCTCATCTTTGGGGATGTCAAACTCCAACAGCCGTCCCCCTGTTGCGTCGTCCCTCTCTATAACTGTTGCAGTCAATCGACGGCGATGGGGCATCGCGGCATCGGGAAGGCAACAGCAAGGAGCTGTGGTTGAGTCCTCACAGGCAGGGGCGATGGGATCGAACTCAATTTTCGATCCCAACTTTAAGCGTTTCCCCGGTTTAACCAAAGCCAACCAGCAGTTGTGCTGCCGTTCTTCCATCAACAATATCTCCACAGCCGGGCCGTTGGGTTTGTGCCCGTAGAGCCTCGCTGGCAGCACGCGGGTGTTGTTCAGTACCAGCAAGTCGCCCGGTTGCAGCAAATCGGGTAAATTCCTAAAAATCCGGTGTTGGTGGCTGCTGGGAGAATCTACAGCCAGCAAGCGAGAACTGTCCCTCGGCACTACGGGATTTTGGGCAATGCGCGAGGGCGGAAGTTCGTAGTCGTAGCCGTCCAAAGACCAGTCCATCTCTGTCATCGAGTGAATTCCTGTGCGATCGATCTGTTAACTGGGTAACAAATTGGGTAAAAACCCCCATCCAAAGTCGGGTGCTTTTCCCCTTGTGGTGGCGGGTATAGCCCGCGAGGATAGAGGTGTAGCATCAGCTTTGCTCATAAGGATCGTTATGGAATACCTCTACTACATCGCCAATACTAGCCTTACTCTGAGAGTCGTGGATTACCTACGCACGGCTCATCATCTTCCCTTGCAATTTATCACTGTTATTCACCAAATTGACGGCTGGGTGGTAAAGGTGAAAATGAGCCAATATTTAACTCCCGAAATGCACGGGGATTTTCGGGCTTTTATGAACGAACTCGGGATTCCTTACGATCCTGAAATTCGCTTGCAAATGGCGCTTTGGAGTTTGGAAACCGGACAGTCGCCGCTGAGCGTGATGCGCCGCTACCAGGTGGCAGTGGTTTGTCACGGCAGCCCTGACCGCAAAGAAATTGAAGCGTTTCGCCAGCAGTTTGTCAAGGGTCTGGGATATTGCCCGGAAACTCTCGCCTAGATTGCTACGCATATAAATTAACTGTGAGGACAGAACAGGAGAGGGAGAGAAGGGGAAAGCGGGAGAAGATTTAACGCTTTTTTCAGATCCGTTAAAGCTCAAGCAGAGAAATGCGCGACAGCCTAGGCAAGTTAACAGTTAAAAATTACCTAGTGGCATTGCTTTGAGATTTTACCCTCTAAATTTTAATTAGAGCATATTCCATGTATATGTGGTATATACAATAAAAGCGATCGCCTGCTGTAGGGTGCGTCGCCCACTGGCGATCTGCAAGTTTTGTCAAATATGAAGCAGCGAGGCACCCTACAGATTGACACCACATAATATAGCTACTACTGTACTTCATGAAGCTGGAATATGCTGTATATATTTTTAATTGCTAAAAGCCGATCGAATGTATTCTTCCAGGGTGAGTCGGTAGTTTCCTGCAACGGCGGATTGAGAGTGGGCTGCTGTTAATGGCGGTAATATTCGCTTAGTGTTTTGTTGTGAATGTTCGCACCTGACTAAAGCGACATCAAAGCGACAATAATTATTGGCTAAATCTGGATGACTGCTTAAAAATATTTCGGCTGTTTGCCAAAGTTTGGCTTGTTTTGCGGTACTAACAGCCAGCATTCCACCAGCATCCCAATTACCCCGGCGGCGAGTTTTTACCTCGACAAATGCTAATGTTTGGGAATGGGGAATGGGGAATGGGGAATTTTCGTTACCTCTGTTGATTTTGCTTTCTTCATCTCTTCCGAGTGCGATGATGTCAATCTCTCCCCACCGACAGCGCCACTGCCGGTGCAGGATTTCCCAACCTTGCTGCTGCAAGCAGTGGGCGACTAAGTTTTCTCCCAATGTGCCGATCTCCCGAGAGTTTGGGGATTGGGGGGAATTGGAGTGGGCCGTGGCGATCGGGCGAGCGCGCTTTCTGGTAGAATTCAATTCTGAACTGTCACGACTGCCCATTAGCTTGAACTTGTATGATGATTTCTCGAATTCGCCAACATATTTATACTTTCTTGCTGAGTTTTGTTATTTTAGCAGTAATTGCCGCTGGGGCGATCGGCATTAATCCCGCACCTGCTTTCGCTTTGGATCGCGACAAAGAAATCCTAGTCGGCGCTGATTTTACCGGCAAAGTTCTGACTGACGACAGTTTTAATAAAGCCAATCTTCGCAACAGCAATTTTACTAATGCAGATTTGCGCGGCGTCAGCTTTTTTGCGGCAAATATGGAAGAGGCAAATTTTGAAGGCGCTAATTTGACGGGTGCTACTTTAGATTTAGCTCGCATGATGAAAGCAAATTTAACTAATGCTATCCTTGAGGGTGCTTTCGCTTACAATACCAGACTCGAAGGAGCTGTTATTGACGGTGCTGATTTTACAGAAACACTGCTGCGAGACGATATGATAGAAAAACTTTGTAAAGTGGCAAAAGGTACTAATCCGGTGACGGGTAGAGATACTCGCGAAACTCTTTTTTGCGATTATTAAAAGGCTCGTTGAATAAAGTAATAAAGTCCTTAAGCTGTCGCGCATTTAAATTGTAGATTCACGGCGGGCTCATAGGCCCACCCCACAAGACTTTAAGTTTTTTGACAGACAATTTAAATGCCGCAACAGCTTACTAAAAACCCGTTTCTAGTAAGGAATTTATACCTTAGATCAGTTTAAAACAATGTCACCCCAGGCAAGCTTCAAACCTATATCGAACGAGTCATCTCCCATCTAAAATCTAAAATCTAAAATCTCCAATCTAAAATCTAAAAGGGTATTAGCCCCACGGCACGGATGTTAAATCGTAAAAATTCACTTGACGCAGCCGCTCTAATTCCTGGAGCCATTCTTGTTCGGCACAGAATAGTTGGTGATATTCTATAGCCTCTTCGCCACTGCTAGCTGCCTTGGCTTTTTCCCACATATTGAGTGCAATCCGGCGGCGCTTCATGCTAATTATTTGCTCGATACAGGCGAGGGCAGATCTAATTACTAGAGGGGCGCGATAAACGTTTCTTTCTGAGAACTCGTTTAAGTGAAATAAATGCGAGATTTGATTGAGTTGATTCGGATATTCAATGAAGCTATCTTGCAATTTCAATATTAACTCAGAAGGCGCTACTTGTAAAGACATTTTGTGCAAGATTTCTGCATTCACAATCTGGTGCCACAAAAATCTGTGGTGAGAAAGGCTAAACTGCACGTCTCTAGCTTCTATTGCTTCTCTGACATCTTGGCGGTATTCTGGACAGTGCAAATAAATCTGCAATAATTGCGCTTCTGCTTCTTCTAAAAGACTGCGGGCTACGGCAGACAAGCTGGATTTTGAGCTTTTGTTTTCGCCGCTTGCACGCTGCTTTTTATATTGTTTGTTCGGCTTCAGCTTGTTTCTAATTAACAGGGGCATTGTTAAAGATTCGTCTTGACTCTGCCGCTTTGCCCAATCGCTGACTACTTGATTGAGCAAGTTTTCAGCGATCATTTTTGTGAGTCTAAAATCTCCTTTGCTGAGAATTTCGGCGCACTTTTGCAGGTAATGTGCTAGCTGATTGTCGTCAGTGATATTGGTTAATAAATTAATAATTTTTTTTGTAACTTGCTGGGAAGTATCGGCTTGCTTCAAATCTTGATTGACGATAGTTTGTTGCAGTTGCCAGTCGAGCCACAACGGAGCATTTTCGAGCAATTCTCGATATTGTTCTGGGGAGTATGTTTTGAGGTATTCGTCGGCATCTTTGCCGTCGGGAATGTTGAGCACGCGCAGTTGCACTTCTCCTTGATAAGCGAGTTTTTCTATTTCTCCTATAGCGCGTTCTGCTGCTTGAGTTCCTGCTTTGTCGGCGTCGAAGTTGAGGATAATTTGTTTGGAGTCAGTGTAGCGCAATAACTGCCGTACTTGGTTTAAACTTAAGGCTGTGCCGAGGGAAGCGACGGCGTTGGAGATGCCGGCTGCCTGAAGTGCGATCGCATCAAAGTACCCCTCTACAACCACTGCGCGATCGGCTTTGCTAATTGCTGTTTTTGCTGTATCTAAGGCGAATAAAGTTTTGCCTTTGTCGAACAGTTCTGTTTCGGGAGAATTGAGGTATTTCGGCTGTTCGTCGCCGAGAGCTCGGCCGCCGAAACCGATGACTCTGCCTTGGGTGTCGCGTATGGGAATCATAATCCGATTGCGGAAGCGATCGTAATAACCGCTGCCGCCATTTTTTCGGGGTACAATTAATCCAGCTTGTTCTACTAATTGCGCCGGATAGTTTTTCTGTTCTACTAAATAACTGTAAAGTGCTTCCCAACCTTGGGGTGCATAACCTAATTGAAATTGTTGGATAGTTTCTTCGCTTAGCTTGCGTTCTGATTTGAGATATGCTAAGGGTTCTTCTCCTTGGGTTTGTCGCAAAGCGTGTTCGTAAAACTTGGCTGTTAGTGCTGAGATTTCATACAGTTGTTCCCGCAGAGAAATTTGGCGCTGCAATTCTTGTCGGTGTTCCGGTTCGACTGTTTTGACGGGTACTTGATAATTTTTAGCTAATTCTAATACTACTTCGCTGAAAGGGCGTTTCTCCAATTCCATGAGAAACTTAAAAGCATTGCCGCCTGCACCGCAGCCGAAACAATAATACATTTGTTTGCCGGGACTGACTGTAAAGCTGGGAGATTTTTCGTCGTGAAATGGACACAAACCTACGAATTCTTTACCGCGTTTACGCAACACGACGCGACCGGAAATAACGTCTACTATGTCGGCTCTTTGTTTGACTTCTTCGATGGTTTCTGGATGCAGCCTAGGAACTTGCATAGGGCTATTTTAGGGAAATTAAAATTATGTTTATTTTGAGCGATCGCACTTTAGTAAAGCACACAACTGACTTTCAAGACTTGCACACAAAAAGTCCAGCATTCCGGTTTTTTGTACCAGGGCAGATCGCTGTTAATATGTGTTTTCTTAAAAAACCCGGTTTCTCCGTAAGGCATAACTTTATTGTAAGATATTTACACTAACTGTAAGGAGCATCGAAAATAATGCGAATTTTAATGATGGGCGGTACTCGGTTTATTGGGGTTTATCTTACTAAGATTTTAGCAGCACAAGGGCATGAAGTGGTGTTGTTTAACCGGGGCAACAAGCCTGTGCCGGTTGCGGGCGTAAAACAGATTCAGGGCGATCGCACAAATGTCGAACAACTGCAAGAAAAGTTATCGACGGTCGAGTTTGACGCCGTTTTTGATAACAACGGCCGCGAACTGAGCGATACAAAGCCTTTAGCTGAAATATTTAAAGGGCGGGTGCAGCACTTTGTTTACATGAGCTCTGCGGGGGTTTATTTGAAGTCGGATCAAATGCCTCATATTGAAGGGGACGCTACCGATCCTAAAAGCCGGCATTTGGGTAAATGCGAAACCGAAAATTACTTGGCAGAGTCCGGTTTGCCTTGGACTTCGATTCGCCCGACTTACATTTACGGCCCCCAAAATTATAACGATTTAGAGGCTTGGTTTTTCGATCGCATTGTGCGCGATCGACCGATTCCGATTCCCGGTAACGGAATGCACTTCACGCAGTTGGGGCACTGTCAGGATTTGGCTAGGGCTATGGCGGCGGTTTTGGGCAACTCTAGGGCGATCGGGCAAATTTACAACGTTTCGGGCGATCGATTTGTCACCTTTGACGGTTTAGCCCGCGCCTGCATTCAAGCCGCAGGCAAATCCCCTGATGCTATTAAGATTGTACACTACGATCCGAAACAATTTGACTTCGGCAAAAAGAAAGCTTTTCCGATGAGATTGCAGCACTTTTTCGCTTCCGTTAATAAAGCTGTCACCGATCTTAACTGGCAGCCGGAATTTGACTTAGTTTCGGGATTGCAAGATTCTTTTCAGAATGATTATGTAGTTTCGGGGCGGGACAAAGCTGAGATAGATTTTTCAGTCGATGATGAAATTTTGAAATCAGTTCAAAGTTAAGTTAGAGTGGGAGCATCCCAATGCCAGCAACAATCTAGAACCCCACCCTAACCCTCCCCTTACTAAGGGGAGGGAACAAGAAAGAAAGCAAACAGACTGTCACAGTAAAGTTCGCACCGCGCACCTTACATCAACACCAAAGATAGCTACTTAGAGGCGATAGCAAAATTCCCCAAGGGCTGGTATGTAATTATTGAAATTCAAGTTCTAAATCGGCAGGAATTAGACTAGCTAGCTTTGTAAAATACAGCAACAACTGATGGCACTAAATTAATGATTGAAGAACTGCACAAGGGATTTCACCCTAAAATTGATTTTATTGAAATTCAAACTCCCCAGTTGCCCTTCGACCAATTAAAAAATTTAGAGAGGCCATGTTAGAATTTTCAAATGCGGAAAATGTGACAATCAAGCATCTAGGATACAAGCGCCCGGATTCATCCGTCCAGAAATAAAAAACCTGTATCCGATGAAACTTGCCCACCGAATTTATCTCGCGCAAGTCAATGCTTCAATTCTTTAATCTAAAATCTAAAATCTAAAATCGATTGACAGCTTGGTTGGAAGCTAATTCTCCAAACGACTAGGAAATATTAGGTGAATTTCATGCTTGGAATAACACTCGGCAATCGCTACAGTATTATCCGTCACTTGGGAGGCGGCGGATTTGCTCAAACTTATTTAGCTGAAGATAAGCAGCTACCAGGCAATCACCTCTGCGTCGTCAAGCAGCTTAAACCTCAAGCAACAAATCCCGAAACTCTACAGGTAGCTAGACGTTTATTCGATACCGAAGCACAAGTTTTGTACAAGTTGGGAAATCACGATCGCATTCCCCGACTTTTTGCTTTTTTTGAAGAGAATCAAGAGTTTTATCTAGTTCAAGAATTTATAAAAGGTCACGATTTAAGTCAAGAAATTATACCCCCCCAAACCCCCCCTTACCAAGGGGGGGCTGGGGGGGGTTCTTCGGGCGCGGCAGGAGTCATGCAGGAAGATGCAGTCATTTGTATATTGGAGGAACTTCTCGAAATTTTAGACTTTGTACACCAGCAAAATGTGATTCACCGCGATGTCAATCCCCGCAATATCCTCCGCAGAGATAGAGACGGAAAATTAGTTTTAATTGACTTCGGCGCAGTCAAAGAAATTACGACTCAAATCACCAATCCTCAGCCCAAGAATAGCTTGAGTGTCAGCATCGGTACTCCCGGTTATATGCCCAGCGAACAAGCTCACGGCAACCCGAAACTCAGCAGCGATATATATGCCGTCGGTGCGATCGCAATTCAGTTTCTCACTGGCATAAATCCTCACCAAATGCCAAAAAACCCCGATACAGAGGAAATTATTTGGCAGGACAAAACATCCGTCAGTCCTGAATTTGCCAAGATTTTAGATAAGATGGTAAAGTACGATTTTCGCCAACGTTATTCTAGTGCTGGCGAAACGCTGCAAGCTATTAAAGAATTGAAAAATTCTGTCAGCGGTACAGTTCCTGTATTGCCTCCGGTTGCTGCTGCGAAGGGGCGGCTCAAATCCCGAAAAAAACTGTATTTAAAAATATTGTCGATCGCCAGTTTAATTGGTATCACTACTATCGCCTCAATTTATGGTGTAAACACTTTTAATTCTGCTAATGCAACTGATTTGTACAACCGAGGAAATACTCTTTACAATTTAAGCCGATTTGAAGAAGCTCTGGCAGCTTATGAGCGAGCAATAACTCTCAGGCCGGACTACGCGGAAGTTTGGCAGGAAAAAGCCAAAACTTTGTACAAATTGAAAAAATACCAAGAATCGCAGGCCGCTTACGATCGAGCCATAGAATTAAAGCCGGAATACTTAGAAGCTTGGACGGGACGCGGTTATGCTTTGGAGAAGTTGCAACAGTCTCAAGAGGCGATCGCATCTTTTGATAACGCTTTGAAAATCCAGCCCGACTATGCCGCAGCGTGGGAAGGCAGAGGCGATGTCCTGTTAGATTCGCAGCGGTACGAAGAGGCGATCGCCTCCTACGAAAAAGCTGTACAATTTCAGCCCAATTTGTACGGTGCTTGGTACAATCGGGGACAAGCTCACCAAAAATTAAAACAGTACGATCGAGCCGTTGAATCCTATCAAAAAGCAGTTGAAATCAAATTCGATAATTATGAAGCTTGGTACAATTTAGGTAATGTTTTCCTAGAATTAAATAAAAACCAAGAAGCTTTTGAAGCTTACGAAAAAGCCGTGCGGTTTCAGCCCAATTTTTATCAAGGGTGGTACAGTAAAGGCATCGCTTTGCTGAAAATGCGCCGACATGAAGAAGCGGTAGAAGCTTACGAAAAAGCTGTGAAATTAAAACCTGATTATTATCAAGCATGGTACAATTTAGGTTGGTCATATCACGAATTACGCAAGTACGAACAAGCAATTGAGTGTTACAACAGAGCCTTAGATTTAAACCCGAAAGAATATCAAGCGTGGTACAATAGAGGCAACGCTCAGTCCAATTTAAAGCGGTACGAAGATGCGCTAGTCTCTTACAATGAAGCTGTCTATGTCAAGCCTGACTACTCGGAAGCCTGGTACAGCCGCGGCAATGCACTTGTGGCGGTAAAAAGATACGAAGATGCGATCGCCTCCTATGACAAAGCAATTCGCTACAAACCGGATTACGGAGCGGCAATGGAAGCAAAAAAGCGGGCAGAAAGTCAGCTAGGAAGCCGCCCGCTAGAATCCCAACAACAACAATAATTGTTATTAGTCCGCTTAGGCGGGCTTTGTTTGACAAGAAGCAATTTCAATTGTCAAGTTTTATCTTTTAGCGAACAGCGGGAGAAATTACGGTAACTCGGCGGCTGTCTACTAACATCGGCCAAAAACCTCGATCGCTCAATGTTTTTACAGCGGCAGTAGCGGCGTTTTGATCCGTTGTATAAGCGACGAATAAAAAGGGACGCTGGCCGTAGGAAGCTAAGCCTACTTGCGTACCTAATGCTTGCCTAACTTGCGAGGCTAATTCCGGTTGGTTGAAGTAATCGACTAACACTGCATAACCAGGGCCCAGGGGTCGGGGATTGAAGGCAAGATTGCCGCTGGGAGAATTGGTGATTGGTTCAAAACCTGGTGCTGGCTGAGGGTTGTAGACTGGCAAATTTTGGGGTAGTGCCGCTGCGGGCGATCGTACTACGTAAGCTTGCAATCCGACAACATCTTCGATGTATTTAACCCAATCGCTGGCGATTTGCGAGTCGCGAAAGCCACCAACTCGCGTCACCGTGTCATTGATGTATTGACAAACTGTGTTGTTAGTATTTCCAGGGAAAGAGCGTTTTGCTCTTTCTTGCTGTTCGGGTGTTCTGGTGACAATTAACAGTAGATATTCGTCCGACTGCGGCGGTTGGCAGCTCGACTGAGCTTTAACAGAACTCGATAAAACTGTCAAGACTAAAAGGGCGATCGAAGTAGCAGAAAATAGAGGTAGAGACAAAATAAATTTGTACAATTGACTTCTAATTTCTGTGAGTTGTTTTGTCGGATTTTGGGCCAGTTTATTCATGCTGTCTGTAGGGATGCAAGGGCATCGGGAATAGTTGGTGATGGTGCTTGAAATTCACCTGTCAGTACATATTCTAATCGCAGTTTCAACCAGGTGATGAAGACAGGATCGGTAGAAATAATAGCGGCTGATGGCTGAGGGCATTTTGCTTTAACTTCTGCCATTGTCGGTGCTTCTAGGAAAGCGGGCTGTTTGACCAACCAGAAGTCTATTTGTTTTTCTTGTTCGTTGTAGTTGCGAGTTCTTTCTTTAAACACTTCATCTAGGGGTTCTTCCTCTAGCAAAAAGCGTTGGCTGGCTAAAACGTAGTAGTAGGTTTGCATTTTTCTCGCTTGTTAGGGGTTGACGGTTTGCGGTTAATGCCGCCTGTACCGACCAGTTTTGCCGGTCAGGGGCGGGTTTGCCGAGTTGCGGTCTTTGGAGAGTTCTAGACTCTTGTGCCGTTTACTTTACCTTATTTGCTGTCATCTTGGGTAGATGCAGAGCAAGTCGCCTCAGAAAAATCTTTGGTGGTGAGAGTTGGGGGAGTTGTGAGTGTTGCGAGAGTTGCTAGTTTTTTGGGGATTTGGGCGATTATTTTTCGGGCTGGTGATTTTCGGGAAAATTTAGGTGACAATAGGAAATTAGATGGAATTGCAGGTTGAATAATTACCAATTATTGAGGCAATCTGGGGGCTGTTAAACCTGATTGGGAGTGGTTTGCATATGAAAAGTTGTTGGAGTGCGATCGCGACTGGTATTGCTTGGTGTCTGGCTTGGGGCGATCGACGCGAACCTCAATTTGAGATCGGCGTGTTGCAGGAAATGCGACGGGCTTTGAATTCTGGGGAGGAAGTGCCGGAGGATGTGAGGGAAATTGTCGATCGGGTTCAGGAACTAGAAAAACTTGAGTTTCCTGAAACTCTCGAAGAACTAACGGAACTGACAAAAAAATATCCGGTACTGTGGGAATCTAAAATTGGTTTAGTTTACGGCGGTGCGACCAAAATCAAGCAATATGTGTTTGAAGCGGCAAAAATTCAGGATGTTCGCGGTGGCTCAGCGTTATTGGACAGAATAAACCTAGTTGACTTACCTGCTTTTTTTAATAAAAATCCTCAGTTATCCCGATACAAAGTTCAGTGCCAAGAAATCCGAACATGGCTCGATCGCACAATTCCCAGCCAGCCAAAACTCTCAGAAGCACTGATTCCAGAACTCATTATTTATTCAACAGGCGGCAATATTCTGGCATTTTGTCCGGCTGCATTTGTTGACGACTTGGCTGATGCCATTGAAAAACGCTACACAGAAGAAACTTTAACTGCAAATTCCTGTGCCGTAGGGGAGAAATTTAAACTCTTAGAAATTCGCTTTGGGTTGCTACGAGAGGCCATTGAAAATACACTTTGGCTAGAGTGGTATCGTCAGCACTATCAAAAACCGCTTCTTCAAGCTTACTTTGGTAATTTGGAGAAAAATCTAGAGAATAGTAAAACTGAACGGTGTACTGAAGAGCCTATATCCGTTGAAGATGCTTTTGCAAATAGAAAGAGCTTTAATGAAATAACAACAAAATTGGCAGTTATGTTTAATCAACGGCGGAGCGGCAATGATTTTTCAAATCGTCCCAGTCGCCGCTATCCGCCGATGTTTGAAACACATCCTTACTTGATACGAGATGGGAATGAACGTCGTTCAGCAATAACAAGGGTGCAACCACCAAAACTGCCTAGAGAAACCAATTTTTCGGAAACTTCTGCTCGGAAACATCGAGTTGGTTACAGAGCTAAAAAAGATTTGCGCCAAGTACCTGAATGGTACGAGGAATCTCAGCTAGAATGGAACCCCGGCGTAATAGAAGGCTGGGTAGCTAGATTCGATCGCTTTCTGGAAAAAAATCCCAGTCTCAAACAGAAATACTATGGAGGTTTGAAATCCGATAACGTTGAAATTGCCGAAAACCTCAGCCATATTGGGAATGCGAGTAAAAATTTTATTGCCTATATCTATGCTGATGGCAATAATATGGGTGGCTATATTCAAAATATTCGCACTCCCCAAAAATATCAAGAGTTTAGTAAAGATGTAGAATTAGCAACGGAGTATGCTGTTTACCAAGCATTAGCAGAGAGTTTGCATCCTCATGAATTGCAAAATTTTACCGATGAAGATTCTACACTCAGTAACGGCGATTTAGTCCATCCTTTTGAAATCATTACCATTGGTGGGGATGATATTTTCTTGATTGTTCCAGCAGATAAAGCATTGGCGATCGCCCAAACTATCGGACAACGATTTGAAAAAATATTGCTAAAACAACAGCCATTGGTAGAAAATTCAACAGCAACAGAACAAATCAAGGGAGACTATCAGATTCAGCGATCTAATAAACCTATCGACAAGAAAAAAATCCACCGCTACAAGCCTACAGAAGCTCCTCCTTCTCAATGCCAACTCAGTACCTCAAGTGGCGTACTAATTACAGCTTATGATACCCCCATCTATTATGCCAAAGATTTTCTCGATCAATTACTGAAATCAGCAAAAGAACGAGCAAAAAAATTAAAGAGCGCCGGATACTGTGGCGGAACCGTTGATTTTATGGTAATGAAATCTGTTACCATGATTTCTTCGGATGTAAAAGTATTTCGCAAGGAGGCATTGTTCAAGAAATTGAAACCCAACCTCAAGCTTTATGCTGCGCCCTATACATTACATGAATTAGGAGGATTACTAAGCTCAATAGAAGCCTTAAACAAGGCTAAATTTCCCAAATCGCAACTTTACCAAATTCGGAGCTTTTTAGAGCGTGGGAAACACACAGCTATTCTTAATTACCGCTACTTCCGCACGCGACTACAGCAAGGAAAATCAGGACTGCTAGAACATTTTGAAGAAGCTTGGTGTCAACCAAAAGATCCCACTAACCCAGGCAATTTAGCTCCTTGGATGTATGATGATGGGTCGCTTGAGACTGACAAGTCAGACTATCCACTTTTTGAAACCATTTGGCGAGACATGGTAGATTTATATGATTTTATTGCTGCCTCTGAAAATGACGATATGTTAGAATCAGAGCTAGCGACAATGGAGGTTGAATCATGATTTTTCTCGATGAAATATCCAACTCCCGCCTCACATCCTGTGAAATTACCGCTGTAATTGACTCCGCTTTGTGTGTCGGTGCGGGTGGTTCTTCAGGTTCGCTAGCTGATAAACCAATTGTTCGGAACTCAGAAAGAAATTTAGTGATTCCTGGTTCTCAAATTAAAGGGCGTTTGCGTCACGAGTGTGAAAAAATTGCTAGAGGTTTGCATTGGGCTGTTTGTGATTCACCTAACCCTCAAACTATGTGTCCTCAAAGAGCAGGTTTAACAGAAAACTTCGATCGCCCGGAATATCATGTACCAGGCTACGAGGGGAAGCATTGCCTAATTTGTCAAATATTCGGCAATCCAGTTTTGCCTTCTCGCATCTTATTTGATGATTTAATTTGTACGGAAGACCCAGAAAACTTACCAGAAATATTGCGTCCAGGTGTCACAATCAATCGTCGTCGCCGCGTTGCTGAAGAGCAAAAACTTTACTTTCTAGAAACCTCGCCAGCAAATACCCAACTTAAGTTTACAGGACAAATTCACCTATATGATGCGCCCAAGAATGCTAATGCACCAGATAATGCTAATTATCCCGATTATGCAGGAGAATTAATATTAACTGGCTTGAGACATATTCATGCTTTAGGTGGTAGTAAATCAGCAGGTTTGGGATGGCTGCATTGGGAATTTCCTAAGTTACCCTTGAAAGAAGCCGCGTGGGATTTTCTGGCAAAAGGAGATGGAGAATGAAAAAGATTAATTTAGAAATTAAAGCATTGTCTCCTTTGGCGATCGGCAAACAGAAGCCCGGCAGCTCAATTAGTGAAGCAGAAACCTACATTCCTGGTACAGTAATTCGAGGGGCAGTTGCAGCTTACATACTGAAACGCGCAACTACACCCATTACTGCTAGCGACAATTTTCACGATCTGTTTTTGGGTGATAATCCAGCTATTTTCCAAAATGCTTATCCTGCAACAATTGAGGGTGAGAAGCAAACTAGAATCCAACCAGAAGTTAAGGTGGTACCCGCTACTGCTCTTAGTTCTAAAACAAAATCAGGTTTTAAGTCCAAAGGAAACAATGGCGTTTTTGATACTCTTATCGATCGCTTCTGTGCGGAAGGATTCGGTCATTTGTACGATCCAAACTGCCCTAGGGATGGAGGTAGAGTCGATGTTTTTAAAGGTTTTTACAGCGAATTAAATGGCAAATATTACAGCCATTCCGCAACTACCCGTCTGCTAACGCGAGTTGGCATTAATCGAAGACGAGCCACTTCTGAAGAAAGAGTATTGTACAGTATTGAAGTTTTGAATGAATCTCAAAGTAGGGGTAAAAAAGAGAAGCCTGTCGTCTATACAGGAGCAATTGTAGTAGCAAATGAAATAGCAGATACTCTACAAACTTTTATACACAATCATCAGGACGATTTGAGATTAGGTGGCGCAACTTCACGGGGATTGGGACGAGTTAAAATTACAGCTAAGTCGCCTGTAGATGCAAAAGCTTTGAAGCCTTCGGTGGAAGAAAGAATCAATAAGTTTCAGAAAAAATTACATCAGCGGTGGGAGGAATGGAAGAGAATTTATAACCACCCTATCGAAGATTGGCTACAAAATCGCACGTATTTCACCATCGATCTACAATCTGATGCTATATTAATAGAAAATTGGAGACGTACTACTGTTATTTCAGAAGATATGCTTCGTCAGTTTTCAGGAGTGATAGATTCATCTCTGAAATTGCACGCTGCTTATAGTAGTTATGATTACTTATCGGGTTGGAATTCTGCATGGGGATTGATGAAAGATGTGGAGTCGATCGCAGATAAGGGAGGGGTTTATTTATTCAGTACAACTCAGTCAAATTTATGGAGGGAGAAGTTAAATGATTTGGAAATCAAGGGAGTAGGCGATCGCACAGAGGAAGGCTTCGGTCAAATACAAATTTGCAACGAATTTCATCTAATACTTCGGGAGGAAGCTAAATGAGCGAATCATCAGAGCAACAAAAACAACTAAAAATTCAGAAAGGTATTCGTCAGGCTGAAGACTTTTTAGTAACTTGGATTCAGGATGCTTTGGATAATAAAAAGTCTTACGGAGAGTTAGAAGAATCTCAATTTCGGAATTTAGTACGAGTTGCTGACACAACAGAAAGCACAGAAGTTATCAAAAATTTCTTGCGCTATCAAGTTGGACGTGACAAAAAATGGGGCAGAGGAAATGATTCTCTAGCTGCCCAAATAATTAAAGATATTGACACCAGAATTAAGGAACGTGCTAAGAAAATAGCGGATGAAGTTAATACCGACGATCTCAACATTATCTGGATCGAACTAACCCGTCGTTATCTCGGCTACGGTGCGCGACATTTGACCTACAAACTCAAAGGTTAATTTTAGTTGATAAAAGGAAGTTGATGCTATGAATAAACTCGTAATTTCTACCGTTGGTACAAGCTTGCTCACCAATCAAATCGATCGAGAATTTGAAGATAACTGGGCTGTTCGTTTGCGAGATACAGCGAATTTATCTCAGGAAGAAATCGCCAACCATCATGAAGATGTATCAGATATTATTAAAACTTTGCAGGATAGAGCAGCAGAGAAGCTTAAGGGTGAAGTTGAAGATATTCGAGAAGCAAGTGCTGAATTGAATGGCATCTATGCTTTATACAAAAAACAATTAAATCAAGGTAGTAAAGATATGCACTGGTTAATTGCTACTGACACAGCACAAGACCAAGTTACAGCAAAAATGCTAGAAGAGTTTCTGCGTAAACAGGGTTTAACTGCTGATGTATATACACCCCAGGGTTTTTCAGCAAGAAGTACAGAATCTTTCACCAATGGTATTGATGAGTTTCTGAACTGGATTGATGAGACTGTTCCTGGTTATAAAGATAGCGGTTCTCAAGTTTGTTTTAACTTAGTGGGTGGTTTCAAAGCGATTCAAGGATTCGCTAACACGATAGGGATGTTCTATGCGGATGAAATTATTTACATTTTTGAAGGTAGTCAAGACTTTATTAGAATTCCTCGCTTGCCCATCCAAGTTGATAAATCAGTAATTAAGCCAGTTCAATTTGCTCTAATGGCTTCAGGAGTAGGCGTTTGGGTTAAGTTATCAGAACTTCAGAGTGTGCCGGAAACTTTGATATTTGTGGTAGGTGAGGAAGCAACACTGAGCAACTGGGGTAGACTGACTTGGAATAACTGTAAACGAGAACTTCTCGCCCGAGATTTATTAGAGTTTCCTTGCCTTGTTTACGAAGATTGGTTTGAAAAAGACTATAAAAAAACCAATGTAGACTCTCAAAGAAAATTTGAGTTACACGAGGTACTTTCTGAAGTATCTGGTTCAATGCTAAAATTTAACGGAGATACCACTCGATTTGATTCTAGACTTCACTTTTCGCGGTATGAAGGAGGGCAAAGATGTGAAGGAGGAGTCAGAAAGAATGAAATCGATCACTTTTACATTAAAAATACTGGCTGGCGAGTCAGTTGTATTGCCAAAGATGGCAAGCTGTACCTGCGCCATTATGGAAAGCATGATGATGTCAACGACAACCCCTGATCGCTTTATGTTTGAAACATTCAAAAATCGACTGGAAATCACAGGAACGCTCAAAACTGTAACAGCACTCCGAATTAGTGCTGGTCGATCGACCGAACCGATCGGCTCCGATTTACCTGTAATCAAAGATGCTTTGGGGCGACCTTTGATTCCTGGTTCGAGCTTTAAAGGGGCTTTGCGATCGCGCCTCGAAAGCTTCCTGCGAGGAATTGTGGGGAGCGATCGCAAATTAGTAGCCAATCCAGCCATTGAGAATGAATGGTCAATTACCGCTCAGGAAATGAAGCAAATTAAACAAAATTTCCCAGATGACCAAGCTCTAACTGATGAAATTCTCAAGCATACAGATTTAGTTTCTCATCTATTTGGCACTCCCTGGCTTGCCAGCAAATTTCAAGTTCGCGACTTAACCGTACAACCCGATGCGTGGTTCGGACAATATCAAGAACGAGATGGAGTAGCCATTGACAGAGACACAGAAACCGCCGCAGATGGCAAACTCTACGACTACCAAGTTGTCCCCGCCGCAACACCTTTTGATTTTAAAGCAGTAGTTGAAAATGCTCGCGATTGGGAATTGGGTTTATTAATGATCGGTTTGCACCAATTTGAGACAGAACAAATTCCTCTCGGAGGAGGGCGATCGCGCGGCTTAGGTGTTGTTAAACTAGAAATTGATAAGATGCGTTGGGTTGATGTCGAAGACCATCCCGAATTTTTGTTAGAATACTTAAAAAAGTTAGTCATGGGAGAGCAAACAGCTTATGAAGATGCGGCAGATTATAAAGATGAGTGGGTACAAAAGCTGATCGATCGACTGAACAATAACATTTCTCAATCATCTCCATCTCAAATAGCTCAAAAGTAAAACTAAATACTGCACGCAGGAGGTAAAGATGGGCTTCAGTAATTACAAAGATATCGGTGAAGTTCTCCAAGAGTTTCAGATTACTTACACTGAAGCTAATTTCATGGGAGAAACTGAATTTAGTATCCCTGACTATTTTCGGGAAGACTTAGCATTTATGATGCGAGAAGCAGTTGTGGACAATTCAGAGTTTGCTGTGTGCGAAAATTTGATCTATCCAGTTATCAAAGAAGTCTGGAAATCTTATTATAGTAAGTTTGTTCTCTGGAGCCATAAATCTCTTACATACGACCTGAATCTGTCTGGTTTTCCTGAATATATTTTGGCTAAACGCTCTCCTTTGGGAAAATTCGTGTTTGAAAAACCTTATTTTCTGTTAGTTGAGGCTAAGCAAGATAAATTCGACGAAGGGTGGGCGCAGTGTTTAGCTGAGATGATTGCAGCACAGCGGTTGAATGACAAATTGCAACTCACAATTTTTGGTATTGTTTCTAATGGAGAGCGCTGGCAATTTGGTAAGCTTGAAGCCAAGCTATTTACTCGCAATAAAACTTACTACACAATTCAGGAGTTAGACAAACTTTTTGCTGCTATTAACTATGTTTTTCAACAATGCGAAATACAGCTTAACGAGTTAGTAGCTGCCTAATTTTCAACGCTCTATCGACTTACTCAACCATGCACAAACGATTTGTCAATCATTGCACGATCGCCCTCACCATCATTCCCGATGGTCCAATATTAATTAAATCTGGCGAAGAAGGAGGCGGAGCAGATCCGACTAAACCGGCTATGGAATTTGTCGAAACCTACCATGCAGGAGGAAAGTCAATTTACCTCCCAGGAAGCAGTCTGAAAGGAGCAATTCGCGCTCACGCCGAACGCATTGTCAGGACAATAGGTAGGGATAAACGCTCTAGTAGTGATGATGGATTTACCCTTTGGGCTAGTGACCCTCTCAGCGAAGATAAACGAAATAATCCAAATCATTATTTAGAAGATTGGAAAAAGGCTAACAAAAACCATCATAATCCGGGGCAAGAAATATACAAACAATCCTGCTTTGTGTCTCAAATGTTTGGCAATACTTCTGTTGCCAGTCGCGTCAGAATAGAAGATGCTTATCCCGACAAAGACAAACCAAAACCCAAATTAGAAGAACGCAATGGAGTCGCGATCGATCGCGTTTTCGGTTCCGTAGCCGTTGGCCCCTTTAACTACCAAGTCTGCACCGCCGGAGAATTTCGCACTAAAATACATCTCAAAAACTTTTCCTTAGCACAATTAGGCTTAATTGGCTTAGTTTTGCGAGACTTAAATGATGGCTGGTTTGGAATCGGTTTTGCCAAATCTCGCGGTTTGGGGACGGTGACAGTCAAATATAACGAAGCCGTAGTTCAATATCCCGGCTGTGAATTAGATCGAGATAATCGCCAAATTAAACAAATATTACAACCCGGTCGATGGGGACACGCTTTTTTGCTGGGTGCAGGAGAATTTTTAGACACTGAAGAAGCAGCAAACTATGGCTTTTCTAAACCCGATCGCGAACAAACTCCAATTGCTGCTGAACCGATGGATTTAGGTTTTGGAGTGCAGCTAAAATGGCAAGGCGACGGTGAGACTGGTGTACCGAATTTATTTAAATGTGCAGTTTGTGCTTGGAGTAAGCTTTTAACAGGTGCCGCAGCATGAACAAAGGTTTTGTATATGTTCGATCGAGTTTGTCACAAGATCAAGTTAAAGAGTTGTTAGAAAAGTTAGCAACTGAGGAAAGTTATTATTTTGTGCGATCGCCCCACGCAGTCAGTGGCATTTGCATGAAATTGCCCGAAGAGTTTTTCCCCGGTTTTGAAGGGCAAATGTTTAATGCCGATCGGGAATTGCGCTGGAAAAAGCAGGGAAGTGCATATCAAGCGTTACTGCTGAGTCGAGTTGAAGCGGATTTAGAAGGGTTTGAGCCGATCGATAAAGATTGCGAGTGGCAAATTTGCGATCGCGCGGCTTACTTTCACCCTCTTGACGAACCAAAATTCCCTAAAACTTTTGTCTATAAAGGAGAAAAGAATGAAAAGATTGTCTCTAACAATATTAGCATAGGTCAGCGATACTTTCAAGAAAAAAGAACTGCTACCGTTCATTTTGTCGCCCTCACCGTCAGGAGTAAAAATGACTAATAATCCCCTGCCCAAGCCCCGACGTTCTACACCGCCACCAAGTAGTCCGGTTTCTAATAATCCCGCTGAAACTGGAGAACCTAAACCTTATGAATTAATTAGTTTCCCCAAGGAACGACCGCCAAAAAAACATCCGGCCGGACATCACCAATATTTGGGCGATCGCCTGCACGGAACTTTGTTTCTAACTCTGAAAGTTCAGACTACTTTGCACGTCTCTACAGGCGTAGTTGTCATGGGTAGCGACATAGGCAGCCGCGTCCCTTTAATCAAAACAATGGTTCAAAATATTGACCAAAAGTTATCAATTCAAGGTAGTTCTCTCAAAGGCTGCATCCGGTCAGCATACGAAGCCATTACTAACAGCACTTTAGCAGTAATTACATCAAAATACAGAGATAAAATTCCGCAAGAACGGTTGCCATGTAAAAATAAACAAGAACTCTGTCCGGCAAG
Source organism: Oscillatoria nigro-viridis PCC 7112 (assembly GCF_000317475.1). Lineage (NCBI taxonomy): Bacteria > Bacillati > Cyanobacteriota > Cyanophyceae > Oscillatoriales > Oscillatoriaceae > Phormidium > Phormidium nigroviride. Next base: position 3,383,666 of record NC_019729.1, on the reverse strand, counting down.
TCAAGTATTCGGTGCCTTAGATTGGCAAGGGCTAATTGAATTCAGCGATGCTAAATGCGAAAATACGGGCTTTGCTACGGGATTTATGCCATCTTTATATCGTCCCCGTCCCGATCAAAGACGAGCATATTTTGACGCAAGAGGCAACGTAGCAGGGCGCAAGTTTTACTATCACACAATTCGGGCGATCGACAAAGGTCAAGATCGAGGAATTACCGTTCAGCAAGCGGCTAAAGAGTATACTTTCAAAACACAGATACAATTCAAAAACTTAACAGCAGCAGAGTTAGGAACGCTTTTGATTGTGTTGGGGCAAGATCCAAAGTATCCGATCGCCCTCAAGGTAGGCGGCGGGAAGCCGATCGGCATGGGAACAATGACTGTGGAGGTGACGGCGGCAAGGGTGTTGCAGAATAAGGGAGATTTGCGCGATCGCTATTCCTCCTACAATCCTCCAGAATCTGACAGCATGACTGGCACAAAATTGCAACAATTTATGCAAAAAAATATTCAAGCTGCTCATTCTAGCTTAGTGCAAGCAACTCAATTGCAAGAACTAGCTGAAGTGTTGAAATATCCGACCGATCGGGAACCGCCAACAGGAATGTATTAAAGATGTCGAATACTGAATTAGTGACAGAATCTTTGACCGAAAACCAGTGGAAAATTGCCCACGCGATCGCTCAAACTTTAGTTAAAGAACAAACCGATGTAAATGAATTGGGAAAGGCGATCGCTTATCTCCGCAATGCAGTAAATCAAGATCGATCTGATGCCAATTCCCGGTTTTTCAAATATCTTAAAACCCTAGTCGGTAATGGCAGACAAATCGGACACAGTAGCAAAACCACAGATTATTACCGCAGCATCGACAAAGCTTGTACCGATTGTCTCAAAGGATTTCAAGGGGATGCTAGCACTTTGCTGCAAATTTTAGGTTGGGCATCTCGTTTGATGCGTTACTACAAAGAAGCGGGGCCGATTGGAGAAGTTGTGACCCCAGTTGTAGAGTCAGCGAGACAAGTTGAAATTGCTAAGGCGATCGGCAGTCATGAGTTTGCAATCGGTCAAATTGTCGAAGCCAAAGTTACTGCTGTCAAAGGAAACAAAGTGACATATGAAATTCTGGGAACTATCAGGCTAACTGAAAAAGAACCGAAAAAAGCACAATCTCTTTCTGAAGGACAAACGGTTAAGGTTGAAATTTTAGACATTAAGGAGGATGGCAGTCCCAAAAAGGTAAAATACTCTGAGTGATAAATAATTGCCGATCGCACCCCCCACTCCCATCCGCTCCCCGTCATCCCCCGATTTGTGGCATTCTATATCTGAAAACCTCACAAAACACCGCATGAAGGAGGGCAGCAAGTACCAGTCGCTCTTAGATTATCTGCGCGAAAATCGCCATCTCGACGAAGTAACCCTCAACTTCGCCGAAATAGAGGCATTGCTAAACGACGCACTCCCCCCTTCCGCCCTCCGTCAGCAAGCTTGGTGGAGCAACCGCAAAAAGGGCGCTCTGCAAGCTACCGCTTGGATGGAGGCAGGATATCGGGTGGAAACAGTCGATTTCGACGCACAACGGGTAACATTTCGCAAGTTAATCCAGAAAATTCAGGTTCCGCAGGCGGGCGATGGGGTGCAGTGGAATGGCGAACTCATCAAGGCATTGCGTCTCCATATGGGCTTGACACAAGCAGAATTTGCACAACACATAGGCGTGCGACAGGCTACAGTCAGCGATTGGGAGAACGGGCAATTGCCTGCTCGTTCCACATCAAAACATTTGGATTTGATAGCCGAGATGGCAGGATTCAAATACAGAGAGGAATCTGAAAATTCGGATTAGACTGTTGACATATTAAAGATAAACGTATATATTGTCAATAAGGCAGTTTAGTTAGGCGATCGTCAAGTGCGATCGCCCCAAAAAACAAAGCCCCCAAAAACAAAAGCCAGCGCCGCAAATTGGGCACTGGCCGATTCAAAATTAAAAAATCACCTCTATGATACACCATTCTTTGACGCCTCGCCCGATTACGGATCGAGAAAAACGAATCATTCAGCTTTACGCTGACTGTCAACTGGCGATGACTCCGCAGCAATTCTACGCAAAATGGGATGTCCCGCAAGAAGCTCTAGCTCTCATTTGCTGTCGTGAGCTTTCTACTGTGCGTCGCTGGTTTACCAGGGGAGGCAGGCACCGCCATCCCCAACTGCACGACTTGCGTCACCTCGCCTTGATGAATTTTCTGTTAGAGCATTTTGAAGCGATTCCCCCAGAACTTCGGCAACAACTTTGCTTAGCCAATTCGTAATCTTGCATTTTTTCCCAGCCACCTGACCAAGTAGGTGGCTTTAATTTAGCCCGCTATAATTAAGCTGAAACATTTGTTGGGGATCTCGATATGCCTTTCAGTGCTTATAAAACGATCGCTGCCGTTCTCAAAGAATTTACAATCAGTTATATAGAAGCAAATTTTATTGTTGAAACTGCATTTAATATTCCTGACTACTTTCGAGAAGATTTAGAAATTGTCAGGCAAGATAATGTCGTCAACAACTCAGAATACGCTATTTGTGAATACATCATTGTGCCGATTTTAAAAGAAGTTTGGAAGCAATATCGCAAAAACTTCATTTTGTGGAGCCACCAAGCCTTAAACTGCGATGCTAATCTTAACGGATTTCCTGAATATATTTTAGCTCAAAAATCTCCTTTAGGTAAATTGGTATTCGATCGACCTTATTTTGTAATTATAGAAGCCAAACAAGATGATTTTGAGGCTGGATGGGCGCAATGTTTAGCCGAAGCGATCGCAGATCAACGGCTTAATGACAAACCAGAACAAGATGTATTCGGCATTGTTTCCAACGGCAAACTATGGCAGTTTGGCAAACTCAAAACAAATGTTTTTACTCTCAACCAAAAATCTTATTTAATAGACGATTTAGACAAACTTTTTGCTGCAATAAATTATGTATTTCAACAGTGCGAATTACTGAGCAATTCAGATAAGTTGCAGTCATGATTGACAACAATAAGCGCTCGTTTACAGAAAATCACTTGACTTCGATCGACTAAAGGCTAAACTGAACTAAAGCTTTACTATAATATCTTCTCCCCGTTCATGAACATTGCTTATCTAATCAACCAATATCCCAAAGTCAGCCACAGCTTTGTCCGCAGAGAAGTGCTAGCAGTTGAAAATTGCGGCATGAAAGTCGCGCGTTTTTCGATCCGATCCTGCGAATCAGAACTCGTGGACGGGGCAGACCAACTAGAGCAAGAATTGACTAAAGTAATCTTAGGAGTTGGTGTACAGGGGTTAGCGTGGGGTTTGCTCCGCGTTGCCGCAACTAGACCAATTCGATTCATCGAAGCTGTGCGGTTAATGTTCAAAGTTGGCTGGCACTCGGAACGGGGGATTTTGCTGCATCTAGCTTATTTAGCAGAAGCTTGCATTCTTTTAAACTGGTTTGCAGAATCGGGTATCGCACACGTTCACGCTCACTTCGGGACAAATTCGACAACAGTCGCAATGCTGTGCCGCGTGCTTGGCGGCCCGACTTACAGTTTCACGGTTCACGGCCCTGAAGAATTCGATAAAGCCACACTTCTTTCCTTAGACGAAAAAATTAAACGATCGACCTTTGTAGCGGCCGTTAGTTCCTTCGGTAAAAGTCAGCTTTTTCGGTGGTGCGATCGCACTTTTTGGTCAAAAATTCAAGTCATACACTGCGGCGTAGATGGTGCATTTTTAGCTGCACCCTACGTCCCCATACCCGCAGCACCCCGCTTAGCTTGCATTGGCCGGCTCAGCGAACAAAAAGGTCATTTGTTATTGCTAGAAGCTGCGAACTTGCTAGCAGTTCAAGGCTTAGAGTTTAAGTTGGTACTCGTAGGAGACGGGCCGCTGCGATCGGATATTGAACAGCAGATTCTGGAACTCGGCTTGCAAAATCATATAGAAATTACCGGTTGGGCCAGCGGCGATCGAGTTCAGCAAGAGATTTTAGCTTCACGGGCAATGGTATTGCCGAGTTTTGCTGAAGGTTTGCCCGTTGTAATTATGGAAGCCCTCGCTCTCCACCGGCCCGTAATTAGCACTTATGTTGCTGGCATCCCGGAACTCGTAGAACCCGGTGTTTGCGGTTGGTTAGTTCCTCCCGGTTCCGCAGAAGCATTAGCCGTAGCAATGCGCGCGGTATTGGAAGCACCTCTAGAAAAACTAGAACAAATGGGGAAAACAGGAGCAGAACGAGTTGCTCAACAACACAATGTCGATTTAGAGGCAAAGAAATTAGTGGCGCTGTTTGAGAGTGCTTGAGAATGGTGCAAAACCTATTGATTAACTGATATCAAATCTATCTGTTAGCATCGGAATTATTCAGATATCTCCGATCTTTATCTGCGTGAATCTGCGTCAATCTCTTGTCATCTGCGCTTGCTGAAATTTTCTTTTTTTTACCGCAGATGATGGCAGATAAACACAGATTAACGCAGATGAATTAGATTGATTCCGGTTGCAGCGTCCGTGATTGTTGAGTGTTGACTGGATTTGACGCCCGACGATGCTACCGGGTTTGATATGACATCTTGCACCATGATTAATAAGTCTTTCAAGGGCGGGTTCTCCTGCCCACTCCACAGGAAAATTAATTATTTGTGGAACAGGCCGGAAAGCCTGTTCCTTGAATTAAAGCAACCTACTTACAAACTTTTCAAGGAATAGGAACAGACCGCAACAACTTGTCAACAATCGTCTTAGCCCTCCTTCCCCCCGCCGGAATCAACCGGTGAGAAAGTACGTGCGGGGCCAAATATTTCACATCATCAGGAGTCCCATAATCCCGGCCCTCCATAAACGCCAAAGCCTGGGACGCCCGGTGCAAAGCCACCGCACCGCGGGGACTCACCCCCAGAGTAATCTCCTCATCTTCCCGCGTCGATCGCACCAAATCTACAATATACTGTTTCAAAGAGCCTTCCACCTTCACAGCAGCGCACAAACGGCGCAATTCCTGCACTTCTTCCAAAGAAATACAGGGCTGCAAATCTTCAACAGCAACACTATCAGAAAGCCGTTCTAACATTTGCAACTCTTCCAACGCAGCGGGATAGCCCAAAGTCAAAGACAAAGTAAACCGATCCATCTGCGCTTCCGGCAGCGGAAAAGTGCCTTGATATTCGATCGGGTTCTGAGTCGCAATCACAAAAAATGGCGCGGGAACGTTCCGAGACACTCCATCTACTGTCACCTGCTTTTCTTCCATCACTTCCAGCAAAGCTGACTGAGTTCGCGGCGTCGCCCGATTGATTTCATCGGCAAGCAAAACATTAGCAAAAACTGGCCCGGGCAAAAACTCAAACTCTCCGCTGCGCGGATTCCAAATATTAGTACCGGTGATATCAGTCGGCAACAAATCGGGAGTGCACTGAATCCGCTGAAACTTCCCATCGATCGATCGCGCCAAAGACTTCGCCAGCAGTGTTTTTCCCACACCAGGCACGTCTTCCAGCAGCGCGTGTCCGCCTGAAAGCACGGCTACCAGCACCAAGCGAATAGCATCGGCTTTGCCAACAATAGTTTTGCCTAGATTTTGTTTGAGCCGCTCAATATGTTGTCTCATATCCCTGATTGCTAATTGCTAATTGCTAATTGTGGAAAAGATATCAAGATTGCCAAATTCTTGAGTCTTTGCCTTGCGAACTTCATATTTGTAGAACTAGAATTTAGTCTGACTCATCTTGCACCATTTTGAAAACCGATCGCCTGTTCTAGATCGCATAATTATTAGACTTTAGCAGCTAATACGCTTCTAGCAATATCGCAATCTGCCTGAATTTGAGTTTTGAGAGCATCCAGAGAAGCGAATTTTTGTTCGGGCCGCAAAAACTCTACCAGACTCGCGCTCAAGGTTTTACCGTACAAATCCCCAGACCAATCTAACAGGTGAACTTCCACAGTGGGTTGCAGCCCGTCTACCGTCGGGCGGCAGCCAACATTCATCACCCCATTGACAAAAGATAAATTTGATGCTTTGCCGGTAATTAGAGATTTGGGATTTTCCCGCTGATAGGAAGAACTTTCCTCTTTCATCTTTTCCCATCCATGCTTCAGCGAGACTCGCACCGCGTACACGCCAAAACGCGGCAAAAATTTTTCCGGCGGCAGTTCGATATTAGCAGTAGGAAATCCGATCGTCCTGCCCAGCCGCTGTCCCCCAACCACAGTCCCGACTAAACTGTAAGGTCGCCCCAGCAACTGATTCGCTCTTGTGAGGTCGCCGGATGCCAGACCTTCGCGGATTGCTGAACTGCTGATCCGATCGCCCTCACCGCAATTGTGCAGGGGTACAAGACCAACATCAATACCGTAACCCGAGGCGATCGACTGCAAATCTACAGCCGTCCCAGCGCGTCCCCGTCCAAACCGAAAATCAACCCCCACACTAATTCGACTCGCTTTTAGTTGCCGCACCAGAATTTCCTCGACAAACTCAATAGCCGTCAAAGCCGCCAATTCTCGATCGAACGGCAGCAGCACAAGTTGCTCGACGCCCATTGCTGCGAGCAATTCTACCTTTTCTGCCATAGGCGTCAGCAGTTTTTTCGGTTGACCCGAAAAGAATTCTTGCGGGTGCGGATCGAATGTCACCACAGTGCTGTAAAGTCGATCGACCCCATCAGAATCGCGACCATAGAGGCTGTTGCCGTCGGCCCTAGGGCCTATCAAACCCTCGAAATTATGGCGGCTGTCGGCTCGATCGGGCGGTGCTGCTGAGTCGTTGTAGCAGGTCGCCGGATGTTCTGTTTCCAAATTTTGATCTTTGCCAGCGTTGGAGCGCAAGTTTGGCCCCGACGCAATCACCGTCGCAGAATTTTGCCCGGGCGATCGATTTAAAATTGGCTGCACGACTTGTCGATGCCCTAGGTGCAAACCATCAAAGTTTCCCAAGGCAACAGAAGTTGGAGTCAGAGCAGCGGTACAAGAAGAAGTTACCCACACGCTTAAAATTTTGACATACTTAGCCAGATTGCGATCGCCAGTCGATTTTAGATTTTAGATTTTAGATTTTAGATTTTACCCCACAGATAAATCTGGAAGGTTGAACTTTGGTCTAAACTTTTTGGTTTTCCAGGACAGGAGTACGTGGCACGGTATCCGTCTTTGAGTGAGGTCAATCGATTTTTGATTTTTGATTTTTGATTTTCGATTGAAGCCTTGACCTCACAGATAAATACGTTCGGCTCTTTATCGGATACAGGTTTTTGATTTTTCCACGGATGAATCCGGGGGCTTGTATCCTGGATGCTTGATTGTCAGCCCTCGCTTAAATTTTCGATTTCACCGATCGAGATTTCAGAACCATCTGGCAATCTCACATCCCTCAGACAGGCACATGAGGCGCTTGCACCGACACTTCAGACACATCGTTATCGTTATCAGGAGGCAGCAATTGTAACGACAAACCTTCCCGGGCCATCAAACTATTCGGGAATCTTTGAGCCACTTGTTCTCCCACCCTGTCTAAAAACTCGTCATTGTGCAGCGGGTCGTGGTGAAAAATCACCAACTTTTTGACGTTAGCAGCCTTTGCCACCTTCACCGCTTCCTGCCAAGTCGAATGTCCCCAGCCGACCTTGCTGCTCTTCTCGGCATAATACTCCTCATCGGTATAAGTAGCGTCGTAGATCAGCACCTCAGCATCCTGAGCCAAATACAGCACATTTTCGTCTAAACGATCGGGAAAATGTTCGGTATCAGTCACGTAAGCAGCCGAATACCCCCGCCAGTTTACGCGGTAGCCTATAGCTTCGCCTGGATGGTTGAGCAAAGCAGTTTCCACCTTAATCTCTCCGATTTCCAGCGGTTTGCCCACTTCTATATCGTTAAATTTCAGGTCGGCCCCCATAATTTGCAGGGGTACCGGAAAATTGGGGTGCAGCATCTGGTCGTGGAGGCGCTGCTGGATAGTAGCCTTATTAGGAGCAATAGCCCCATAGATGTGAAAGCAGTTCCCAGGAATAAAAGCTGGGACAAAAAATGGGAATCCTTGAATGTGATCCCAGTGAGAGTGAGTAAAAAACATATGAGCTTTTACGGGCATCTGGGACAGCAGAGTTTGTCCCAAAACCCGCAATCCAGTACCGCCATCGAAAATTAGGCGACTCTCACCCACTCGCATTTCTACACAGGGCGTGTTGCCCCCGTAACGTACTGTTTCTGCCCCGGGAGACGCTATGCTACCTCTAACGCCCCAGAAGTGAACCGTGAATTGGTTGTGCATACTAGACATGGGTTTTCTTGCAAGATTGTTCCGGCGAGTTATCGGTAAGGTGTTTACATATTACTAAGGGCTTTACCATCAAACCCAAGTTTTTTGACGGTAGAGTTCCCCACTTGTTGGAAGTGCCAATAGTTTCGCTTGCGAGAGAATGCTAAACTGTTGGGCTTGACAACTGAGCAATAAATTACAAGGTAGACTAATCAAGTCTGGAGCGTAACTATTTTTTTCCTCTCTTCACTAGCCTAACCTCCGCAGACACACTTTGGGGCCGGAGTTCTGTATGAGTTTGGTCACAAGCCACTGTTTCTCCAGCCTCCGCACTTGCCGAACACGATCGCGCGGTTGGTTGCTTGCCTTGCTGCTTTACCGGCTTGAACCCGGATGATGGGCTTTCTCAACTCCCATTAATTCACAAATCTTAGCAGTTTGGGAATGCTCCTGCTAATTATCCAACAATACTGTCTGTGTCTGGATTCTCTGCTCGCCCGGAGGCTGCGGTTTGTCCAGCTAGCGGTCAAGCTGAACCCAGCCTCATCTGACACCGGGGGTAGCAGGGAGAGTCCGGGGCTGGGGGCAAAAGGCTAAATTTTCGTCGTACATTTCTTGGCGGACGAATTGAATCACTCAAAATTCCCCTCTTTTGTGAAGTTAAAAAAATTCGATTTTTTGCCATCATGCCAACTCCGATCGCCCTTGGGCCTCAACAGTGATTCAGAAATATTCCCTGTTAACCTGTGGTGCTTTTCTCAACTATCTTCAATAGCTCTATTTTTGGTAAGGATTTCTCGGAATTCGGCGCAGTTGCGGTACTCGCCACGGGTTTGAATTTCGGGTATCATAGAGTCTTAGACTCTTGTTTACCGAGAATCTAAATCAGTGCTAAAAAAGCCTGGATAACTTGAAGTTATTTTTCAAAAAAGTCAGTATGAATCAAGTTAAAAAAACTACAACCAAGCTGAATAGATCGCCTGTGAAAGTGTCCGATCGCACTTTGGAACTCGGTAATCTCCCCTTGAGCGACCTGTCTTTAGAAAAAACTGACGATCGAGCTTTGAGGGATTTTAGTTCGGACGATCGCCCGCCGGGAACCCCAACAGCCACAGGTCGGACTGCCGAAAAAAGGCGTCGGAGGGTAGATGGCAAGAGCGAGTGGGCCCGATCGCCTGTGGTTTCTACTGCCTTTCTCAAGTGGCTGCTAGAGAGTTTGACTCGATCGAAAGGTTGGCTGGCAGTTGTCACCCTGGCAGCAGTTTGGGAGTGGTGGAACAGTCAGTTACTGTTTTCCACAGGCCTGGGGATAGCAGCGATGATGCTGGTTTACCGAGGGCAGTCGCGGGACTGGCAATTGCTGCGAGCAAAAGGCGAGCAATTTTGGGAGGGCCCGAACCGCCGATTCGTTTTAGCCGTCGGCACCGGTGGCATGGCTACCTTGGGCGCTTACATGAGTTTGGCGATTTGGGCGGACTCAAGCAGCCACTGGATCGCTTTGAGCCTAATTTTGCAGAATTTGGGCACGATCGCAATTGCAGGGCTGTTGCTGCGGCAAGGGTTGAGTCTGGGGGCCGCAAAAGATGAAGTGGCCCTCGATCGCATCTTGGCGGATTTGACCGATGCTGACCCCGTGAAGCGTTTGATTGCAGTGCGGCAAATGACCGATTTGGTGAATCAGGGTGGGTTTGGCCCTGTGAGCTCTGTCAAAAGTTCGCTCGCCCGTTCCCGCGCTGCCGAGTGCTTTCGCCTGATGCTGAGTCGGGAACCAGAAGCTTTAGTCCGCAATGCCCTTCTCGAAGGTTTGCAGACTTGGGACACTACTTATGGCATGGCTTTAAAATCCAAACATCAAGTCATCGACTACTAGCTGACCGTCAAAAGCGTAAAAAGTAATTCGATAAATATTAGGAGCTTTTACGCGCAGGGGAGCCCTAGGGGCGATCGGAGAATTAGACCCGACCAGATTGGGCGCCGGCATTTCATCCTGAACAATTGGGTTGCCGTCAATGTCACAAGCAGATAAAACAGTTCGCCGCGAACTGGTGACCAGTCCTGACACCCAGCGAACTGGATACTTAAAAGTTACTTCTATCAGTCCGCTTTTGGGGGCTCCCATTAACACTGTTGCCCCAGAACCCGTGAAAAATGATGGGTTTGAAGGTTGGATGGCGACGGCATTGCTAAAAGTCACCCCCCAATGTGCAAACTGGTGTTCTACTACTTCAAAGCATTTCAAGTCTTCTAAAGCTACCCGGACGATCGCGGGTACCGTGGCGCGCGATCGCACATCTGACCCGGCGCCTGAGCGTTCTGGAGTAGCGACAAAAGACTTTTTGCCGTTTAAATCCTTGCTTCGACAGGCTGTGTCAAATTCTGCAAACCCGTCCGATTGAAGACTTTTCGCATCAACCATAAAACCCTCGCGATCCCGTTTTCTGAGCAGTTGCATTTTAGTAGACCTCCCTGAGATTAGTTGTTTCTTGTGTTTTGGAATTGATAACGGCGAGGCCCGTGATTGCCAAACCTGCAATTAGGAATCGAAACCCCATCGCCCGCCCTCCAACAAAGACTTTCGACCTCAAAAGCCACTGCTCCGCAAAATATCGTGATTAATGATTCGTGATTGGCGAGGCTCGGCCAACCTGCCGCCCGCCTGAAAGCGAGTTCTAATACTCCTCCTTTCCGAGCGCCTGGTTTCGGGGTTGGCGAACAGACTCTATTTTGTTGAGGGGTCTTACCCATCATTTTGCTATTATCTCCGATCGGCGGTAGTTTGCAAGGGTGAGGATAACTACACAGCCGAATAGCCCAAATCGCAAAACTTACTTCGTGTCTGTAGTTTCACGCTTCACCTGTACTAAAATAGATTTAAATCATTACTCAATCTTTACAAAAACGCCACCAGCTTTGCACGTTTTTTAAACAGAGACGGGGCGACGGAAAAGAATCTAAAACATAACAGCGATTGAGGTTAGTTTATGCTTGTACCCCTCGGCTTCGGTCAGCGATCGATAGTTACTTCTCTCGGCAGAATGGTCTACTACACTGCTGAAAACATGCCTTGGATGGGGTTGCCGACCTCAACTTCGGAAAATCAACCAAACTTAGTATTTTTTCACGGTTTTGGCGGCGGGTCGAGTGCCTACGAATGGTCGAAAGTTTATCCGGCTTTTGCGGCAGAATATCGAATTTTAGCACCTGATTTAATCGGTTGGGGGCGATCGGAACATCCGCCGAGAAATTACCAAGTTGAAGATTATATCACAACTTCGATCGAATTTATAGAAAAAACTTGCGGCAGTCCGACAGAGGTGATTGCTTCTTCGCTAACAGGGGCGATCGCGATTCGAGCTGCGATCGCACGCCCGGATCTCTTCAAATCCCTGATTTTGACCATACCCAGCGGTTTGTCGGACTTCGGACAAGATTACGGCACAAGTTTCTTCGCTAAGCTAGTCAACACGCCGATTTTAGATCGCTTGCTCTACAGTACCGGAATCGCCACAGACGGCGGCATCCGCAGCTTCCTAGAACAGCGCCAATTTGCCGATTCGCGTCGCGTTTACCAAGAAATTGTTGATGCTTACCTCGAATCTGCTTTGGAACCCAATGCAGAATATGCCGCCCTGTCTTTTGTGCGGGGAGATTTGTGCTTTGATTTGTCGCTGTACATCACTCAGCTAACAACGCCGACAGCGATTATTTGGGGAGAAAAATCGCAGTTTACCGGGCCCGATATCGGCCAGCGCTTGGCCAACCTCAACCCCGAAGCAATCAAAGTTTTTCAACCTCTGGAAAACGTAGGTTTGACTCCGCAGTTAGAAATTCCCGCTGTCACGATTGGCTTAATTAGGCAATACTTAAAATTGCTTTCGGAAAAGTGAAGAAGTTCGGCAACGAAGCACTCTACGGGATGTAACGGATGGAGGAAAAAGGAAGAAGGAAGTTCGGCAACGGATTTTTTAAGGGATGTAACGGATGGAGGAAGAGGCTAGAAGGAAGATTAATTAGCCATTACGCATTAGCCATTACGCATTAGCCATTACCCATGACTAATGACTAATGACTAATGACTACTAATTATTCTTTGACTCGCACGTCGATGACGCTGGCGTTGAAAATGTACTTGCTGCCTTCAAGCTCTAGCGTAGTGCCAATTTTGACTTTCGTATTACCTAAAACCGGGCCATTTTCAGTAAGTTGACCTTTTCCCTCTAAGGTAAACATCATATTTTTGCTGAAGGCTTCTTCTTCTCTGGGATCGGGGAGAGCTTTCAGAGTGCCGTTGGGCTGAGGAACTGCTAGGGTTCTGGTGAGAGTTTTGACAGATTTGATCGTAATCTGACCGGAGGGTTGATTGCGGATCACCACATTGATTTTATCGCCTGCTTTGAACAAATTTGGAACGTTTGTCCCTTTGAGACCGATCGCAATTGCATCAATTTCTACAGGTTTGACACTGGTGCCGACTTGGGCGACGGAACCGCCAGAAGTGCCGGGAAAGAAGAAGATTCCGACTGCAACTAGCAGTACGATCAGAGCGGCAGCTACGTCTAGAATGCTGAGTTTGCCGAACAGCCGGCCTTGAGAATCCAAAATTTTCATAAATCGCCTATTATACTGATAGCGACAGGAGTATGTTTACAAGCTCAGGACTTACGCAGACATCGATGAAAAACAGATGCTGCTATTGCTGAGCTACCGCTGGCAATGACATACTTTATTGATGCGTAAGTCCTGAAGCTAAAAGATATTACCACAACGATCGCCCAAAATCCGCATGACTGGGGCACTTAAGCCAGAAGGCAGTTGAGGGCGGTTGGTTGGCCTTGGCTCGATCGCCCAGAAGCTGGTGGCGCGGTTAAAAATTGACAAAAAGCTAGAATAGCAACTAAGCAGCCTCAAATTGCGTCTGCCTATTTAGTGACTTTTCGAGTTTTTCCTACAATTTTATCTAACTTCTGGCACCTATCACTCATGTTAAAAAGTTTTTGGTTGACTTGCCGGCATACTTGCGGCCGGGGGATTTATCTGTTTCTGTCCCTGATTGTGGCTGCGGGTATCTGGGTGCTTTCCCCGGAACCGACTCAAGCATTTTCTTTACCTGAACTGATTTTTCGAGGCATTCAAGTTATTCAATTGTCGAATATGTCCGATCGCCAAGAGGTGGCTATTGGCCAACAAATTAATCAGCAGTTAACGAACAGGGAGTTTAAGATTGACCGCGATCGGGACACTACATTATATATCAACCGCATCGGTCAACGACTCGCTCAAGAAAGCACTCGCCCGAATATTCCTTATACTTTTCAAGTCATTGACGACGACACGATTAATGCTTTTGCAACTATGGGCGGTTTTGTTTATGTGAATAAAGGCTTGATGGCAGCGGCGGACAATGAGGCAGAATTGGCAAGTGTGATCGCCCACGAAATTGCTCACATTAATGCTCGCCACGCGATTAAACAAATGCGTCAAATGGCCATAGCTTCAGGTGTAGCTTCGGCGACTGGGCTCGATCGATCTCAGGCGGTTCAGATTGGGGTGGAATTGGCTTTGCGGCGCCCCCACAGCCGCCAAGCTGAGTATGAAGCCGATCAGTTGGGATTGCAAACTATGGGGCGAGCAGGCTACGCTCAATCTGGGATGGTTGATTTTATGAAAAAGTTGCTCAACAAGCCTTCTCCTCCTAGCATTTTAAGCACTCACCCGGCAACTGGCGATCGTATTGCTGCTATTTCGCAGGCTATAGATCCAGCTCTTGCTAGCGGTGAAGGTTTGAATAATGAGGATTACAGGCTAGAAATCCGCCGGCTTTTAGGTTCCTAGCAAATGTAAATCAGTCAGGCACTCTCTTGTTTTCTCTTCTCTTCTCTTCTCTTTTCTTACTTCGCGCTCTTCGCGTCTTCGCGGTTCGTAAAAAAATAAATCCAGTTACTAAGGTATGTCAGCAGCCAGTTAATTTCGATTTATATAGATATCACATCTTGCACCATTCTCAAGAACGGGCTCTTCGGCCCGTTCCACAAGAGATAAATTTTTTTGTGGAACAGGCCGGAGAGCCTCTTCATAAAAGAATTATTGACAATGGTGCAAGATCTAAGATAGATCGGACTTAATCTGACATACCCTAAAACTACAAATTAATTTAACACTGCTGTTGAACAACAGAATCGATCGCAGGTTCCGGGGGTGCAATCGGCTGTGGCCTCAATTGCCTGACAACTTCGTCAAACGGCAAAATTCGGACTTGATTGTTAAATACATTTACTTGATAAACTCTGCGGTAGCTGAGGTCAAATCCTGTCAGCCAGCCGCTTTTGGGATGATAAGCACCCGTGTCAATATCCAACCACCCTTCGCCCCTGACTAATTCGCCCGGTCTGACTCCATGAAAGGTAAAGGTGATCGTGTGACCGGTGATAATTAATTTATTGGGAAAATAGGGTTTCGACATGGTGTGAAATTCCCTGCGAATCCAACACAGTTGTTCGATCGACTGTTCATCGATCGACAGATGCGGGTCAACGCCGGCGTGAACCAGCCAGATGTCCCCTAAATCCAGGTGCGTGGGGAGCGATCGCAGCCACTCTAAGTGTTTGTACGGCATCATCCCTGTATCTCTGTAGCTGGCTACTGTCGCATCGCCGCCACTGTAGAGCCAAGATTGCCACGCTCGCATATCCATCGGTGTCCCAGACAAAGCCTCCAGCATCAGTTGTTCGTGGTTGCCCAACAGAGTGTGGTAGGGGCTTTGCTGCACAAAATCTAATACCTGAGCGCTTTTGGGGCCACGATCGATTAAGTCTCCCAAAAAATAGACGCGATCGTTCGAGCTGGGGGCAAGTGCCTCTAGCAGGGTCATTAAGCCGTCATAATGCCCGTGTACGTCCCCGATAACAATGCGCCGGTGCTCCATTGTGTTTATCCGCTTCCCTGACTCAAAACCCCCATCTCTAGCCTATAGCATCTGATTTTACTGCTATTTGCCTCCCCTCTTTTACGGTGGAGGGGTGTCACCCATTATACTGCTTTGTATAAATGTCGTGTAAAGCTCGCCAGTCTCTGTTTGCGTAGCTACTGATAGAAACACAGGCAAGCTGTTAATTGTGCTTCTGCAACTGCTGTTACTGAGGCAAAGCTTTGAGTTATTTCACGCTTTAGGGTGCATCAGCGATTAGCCGACGGATTAAGTCGAAAATAATCCTTGACACACCCTAAAATACGATCGAGCCTTAACGATGGTCACTGAGTCAAAGCTTTGAGGAATGTCTGGAGTTCTGCCAAAAAACCTTTCTTTTTTAGAGGTTTTGCAGGTGTGGTGGAGTCAGGATCGGCGCTTGGGAGAGAAGCGGCTAAAATCCGCTCTAAATCGTCTCCGACAGGTTTTTGGGCGGTTTCAGAAATTAGTTCGTATTCGTCGTTTGTTTCCAGCCACACTTGCCACGGTTGGGGGTAGCAGCGGAATAAAGCAGCGGTGTCTAGGGGTCTGATGTAGTAGCAGGATTCAATTTTGTTGAGGAATCGATCGCGCAATTGGCGGCCCGCATAGCCTATACCTATGGTGGCAACATCTTCCAGGCGCGGGTTGAGTAGAATTACTGGGCGACCTGCAGCAGCTATGTAAATTTTTTCAACTTGGGCAACTTCTACGGCTGCTGGATTTATCAAAAGGAAAAGTTGATCTTCCGGTGCTATTTTATCTTCAACAGGGGTGCGACTGCTACCTAAATCAGTTACTTTAAACGGTGTTTCTCCCCAGTCGCGGCGCGCGAGGGCTGCAGCACCGGTGTCGGGAAAAAAGACTTTTACTCCGGGGTAGATTTCCTCAAATTCTGGGAGAAATTGTAGGGTGATAGACTGTGCTTGCAGGGCGATTTCTGGAAATACTAATTCGACTTGCAGTAGAGTTTTGCCGTCCGAGAGGGCAGCGGCGGTGGCAATGCGGGATTGGGCGATCGCCTCGTTGAGATCCTTGGGCAGTTCTGTCATTAATCTAATTGTTTTTACTCGACTTCTCTCAATCCAATTTTACCTGAGATATTGCACCATTCTCAATTACCTGTTTAGGAACAGGCAAGATGCCTGTGAAGCGAAGAGTGAATTTTCTTGTGGAACGGGCCGGAGAGCCCGTTCTTAAGAATGGTGCAAGATGTAAGTTTTACCGCCTCAATCAACAAAAGCTAACACCGAAACGGGCGAACCGGAACCTCCCAAAAGGCGCAATATTCCGATAACTAAAGTGATGTCAGCCGCAGGTAACAAGTCGAGATTTGCTAGATTTTCCAGCACTATTCGCTGCTTTTCCAATACCAATTTGTTAACCGCAAAACTTTCATCTCGCCCGGTATCGACTCCGTGGGTGTCGGTTCCTATTCCGGCGATCGAGCGTTCTTCTAGCAAAAATTGAGTTGCTGCTTTGCCAAATCCGGGAAAGTGGCAAATTCCGCGATCGTCTCGGTTGAAAAATGCTCGCTCGTGATCCCATTTTTCTTGCCAGCCAGTATACAATAAAACTATATTTCCCGGTTCTATAAGTTTGTGCTGTTGTTCCCAAGTCAATATATCATCAATTGTTAAAGTGTAGTCTGGATTGGCAAGACTTTGCTCTCGGATGTCGATCGCAATTGCGGGGGAAACTAGCGACTGCGGGGAATAACTATCAATGCTGGCGCCTCCTGCATAAAAGCTGTTGGGTGCGTTGATGTGAGTGCCGCTGTGTTCTCCCATTGAGAATTTTCGCAGGAAATACCCGTCTGTTTCTATTTGAGCTACTGTGGCAATTTCTGTCGCTGGATCTCCCGACCAAATGGGAATATTTGGGTGAATTGCATGGGTTAAGTCTACAATTTTGCTGTAGGCGATCGTTTTTAAGTTATTTGACTTAAAGTTGTTTGTCATCAGGTTAAATATATCTATTTTTTATTAAACAAAGTTGAGTTTTTGACCTTCTGCGAGATCGATCTCAAATCTCAAATCTCAAATTCGATTAGTCGATCGACCGTAGCTTCCATCACATCCTTTGTTTGCCCGGAAACAGTATACACCAAAGCTTCTCGATAAACTCTCCCGGCCGGGTGTAACGCACCGTTAGCAGCACCGCTAGAAACTGCAACCGCAGCGTGCCCGCAACGCACCGCTAAATCAATGGCTTGAGCTCGCAGCGCTAATTGTTCTGTTTTCGAGCTATGTTGAGATTGTGGAAACTTCTGTTTTAGCCGATCGAGCTTTTGCTCTAGTTTTTGGCAAGCCGCCGCTATAAAAGGTGAATTTTTAGCAGCCGCCGCTGCTGCAATTACATCCAATCCCGCTCGAATACAGCCAAAAGTACCCGGAACAAAATTCAGTATATTTTTGGTGTCGTTTTCCGAAATCCAGCCGAGAGGTTTAACTGAAATTATTTCCGATTCATGCAGCAACCAATTATCGAGAGTTGCTGTCACAGTATTAGTCGAGTTCATGGCGATTAACTGCATGATTTCGCTACAAGCTATTTTACCCGATTCGCGTTCAATATTGGCAAAAGGCACTAAACCGAAAACTGCGCGATTGTCAGGAAGTACCGCCGCTACAATAAACTTTTGAAACAAGGCAAAACCTGTTACCCACGGAACTTTTCCTGACAGTAAATAACCCGCTTTTGTGGGAGTTGCGGTGACGGCAGGATTGCCCGATCGCCTTAAATGCGAAAACCCAATACCCAAGCGTAACTCTTTTTGGGCGATCGCGGGCAAGTATCTGCTTTTTAGCATTTCATTGTCGCTGTTGGCAAGCATGGCAGTTGCGCTGTGGTGCTGAGTTTGCAGGAAAGACAAAGCGCCGGAATATCGAGCCGTCAATTCCTGATATTGGTAAAAAATCTCCGGTGCAATTTCGGCACCGCCCCATTTTTGGGGAACTCGCAACGCTAAGAGCGATCGATCTTCCAATCCCGCAACTGCTGTTTTCAGGGCTTCCGAGTCGCTGTCGATAATTTCCGCGTGGGGTGAAATGCACTTTTGCAGGTAAGTTTCTGTGCTGTTGAGAATATCTTGAGAATCCATTTTTTATAATTATTTTATAGCAGAGGTAGGGACACGGCAGTGCCGTTTCCCTACTTACAGCATATTCCATGTAAATGTAGTACGGAGAAACCGGGTTTCGAGGAACAGAATCAGTAATGATGCGAGAACTTTAAAGAAACCAGGTTTTGCGCGGTGTACTTCATAAACCTGGAATACGCTGTATTTCCTCACATTCTGCACCCCGATCGAGAACAGGCTTTTCGGCCTGTTCCACAACAAATAAATTCTATCTATTGTGGAACGGGCCGGAGAACCAGTTCATAAAAGGCTTGTTGAGAATGCAACAATTAACTTTTTACCACACTTTCCAAGGAGCCTTCCCTTCATCCCAAAGTTCGTTTAAATACTTGTATTCTCGATAAGTATCCATCGCAAAGAAGAAGCCCTCATGACGGTAAGCCATCAACTGTCCCTCTGCAGCTAAACGCTGCATCGGCTCTTGTTCTAAAATACAATCATCTTCCCCCAAATACTCAAATACCCGGCGGTTAAATATCATATACCCAACACTGATCCAGCCGTCGATTTGAGGTTTCTCAGTAAATTGTACTACGCGGCTATCGCTGTCTACATCCAAAATCCCAAAGCGAGAAATCGGACGGAATGTGGTGACAGTTGCCAGCTTACCGTGAGACTTGTGGAAATCGACTAAAGCCTCAATATTGACATCAGCTACTCCATCGCCGTATGTCACCATGAAATTCTCGCGATCGATATATTTTTCGATCCGTTTTACCCGCCCTCCTGTCATGCTTGCCGCGCCAGTTTCAGCCAGGGTCACTTTAAAATCTTGTTCTAGATGTTCCTCGTGATAAGTGATGGTATTTTGGCGTCCCAGACAGATAGTAAAGTCATTGTTCATGGCTTCATAATTCAGGAAATATTCTTTAATCATGTTGCCGCGATAGCCCAAGCACACAATAAATTGTTGAAAACCGAAGTGTGCATAGATTTTCATGATGTGCCAAATAATCGGATGCCCCCCCACATCAACTAAGGGTTTGGGACGAAATTCTGTTTCTTCTCTAAGACGAGTACCGAGACCACCTGCTAGGATAACTACTTGCATTTTTTCATTTTTTTAAAGATGATAAATTAATTTATCATTAATCATCAGTGATTTATTCAAAGAATTATTAACTTTTTCTCATAGTGAGTGAAGCTTTGTAAACAACAGAAATCACGAACTATTCTCAATAATCGTAGGGTGCGCGCGGAGAACAATGTATTTAAAAATTGCGCGAACTTATAACTAATAGTAGGGTGGTACGGCCGACAGTATATTTGAATACAGCACAATTTTAAAATTACTAATAGTCGATTAACAAACAGACAAAAAAACAGCAATCATTTATACTAAATCTAAGAAAGAGATTCAACAGCAATGAAAAATCAACTCGATCGCCTAAAAAAGTTTTTAGGTATCCTCTGTGCGATCGCCTCAATAATTATATTATTCCAATCGGCTATACCTGGTGTTTACGCCACGGTTGTTGCACTGGAAGGCTCAACTATACCACAAACCACCGTAGCTTTTGTTCCCAACATACCGGGCGGCGGATTAGACTTTCACGAATCAGCAGGAGGACACACTTTAGAGAGACACGTTGGTAAAACAGAAGCACAACTAGCACAGCGACTCGCAAGCGAAACGACAATTTCTGCAGCATCTTCTTTTACTAACCTTTCCGTCGCCGAAGCGGCTATTGCAGAAGCAATGAACAGAAACCAAAGTGCGATCGACTCTTGGGTGAAAAGTCGAGGTAATCGTTATACGATCGACTACAACGCCAACAGAATAATTGGCATTACTCTGCGTCGCCGCGCATCCAAAGCAACTTCAACATCTCGCCTGAGAATCGTCCTCCAGCGCAGCGTCAAATTACCTCCCGGATACTTTATTCTCACAGCCTATCCCCAATGATAAATCAATTTCCTCATTTAACCCAATTTTTCAGTTCCTACTTTCACCAAGACTGGCCGTTAGAAGCTGACACTCCCAGCGATGTAGTGAACAACTACCGCAGCAGCGAACCGCGCCCAAGTGTTGAAGCTGCATCGCAAGAGCTCAGCAAACTGCTAGAAATGCCGATCGCCCCATCCGATTTAGAAGCATTTATCCTCGATGAATTAGGGTGTTACTACGACCCACAATCCGAAAATCAAACAGTCAGAGAATGGTTGGAATCCGTACAAAAATCTTTGAATAATCCCAGCTAAACTCTACTGACATCAGCTACCGCGCGATCGATAAATCCGTAGGGGCGGGTTCACCACCAGCCTCAAAAAGTACAGATAGGTTAAATAAACCCGCCCCCACCCCGCGATTTCTCTTCAAATCAAGCTCATTTGCTAACCGTCAATAAGTAGCCTTCGTGGACGTTGAAATTAGGGATAACATAAGCCAAGCTGCCGCTACCCACCGACAAACTTTCTTCTTTAACGGTGACAAGCTTTGGCACGGCTCCTTCTTGATTGTTGGGAATTTTTTCTAATTTTAGAGTAATTTTCTGACCTCTTTGAATACCTAGCTGCTCCAAATTTCCGAGGGTTAATGTTACCGTTGTTGCTGAGGAAAAATTGGGGTCGAAATAACCTAACAGTATCTGTGCTTTACCTTCAGGATTGGACTTGCTGGCTAAAGCGACAAGGCGATTGTTATTTGACCAACTCCGCACCCGCGAATTAACTCCGTCAGCATAAGCTTTGTAAGTCCACCAAGCTGCTCTCGGCTCAAAAGTATTAGGCGTCACCATCCCACTCAGCGTATTGTTGAAGCAATTGCTAACTTTATTTGGCCCTTTACTCTCCCAACAAGCTCTGCAAGCACCGTCAGCTTTTGCATACTCTAAGTTATACAAATAACCTAAGATTTCCCCCGGCTGGTACTGCGCTAAGTTCCCGACAATTTCGTTGACGTAAATTTTTTGTAATTTCAGTTCCTTGTAAGAGGGACTTTGCTGAAAATTGCGTTTAGCCTCAATTACGTGATCGTCAACAAATAAAATCATCGTGTCGTTAAGTTCGTGCCATGAGAGGAAGTTTACTTCAAGTTTGTTAGCCTTGCAGTAATCCAAAAAAGCGGCGAGATATTCTTTGCTGTAGCGGCCGAGGCTCGGTCCGCCAATCATTGCTGACGGCCCCAGTTCTTCCCGCAAAATTTTGTAAGCTCTTTTGTAAGTTTCAAAGAATTGTTCTCTGCTTCCATTCCAAAATGGATCTTTCCAATCTGGCTCATTCCATACATCCCAAATGATTTTTTTGCCTTTATTTTGCTGGGCTAACTGTCGGATGAATGCTTCCCACGCGGGGTAGTTTTGATAGGGCCAGCCATTGGGATTGCTACCGTAGCCCCACAAGTCGCTAACTACTAACTGAAACTCGGCTCCGCTGGCGATTACTCGATCGTAAATATCGAGTCTCCCCGCCCGCCAAAGTTTGGGCTGCAAGGGTTTGATAGAACTATCCGGCGGCTTGCTGGTGTCGATTCCGTGCAGGATGCCACTCATGGAAATTGTACCGGTGGCTGGCTGTCCAAAATCTACTGTAACGTTCGATCGCAGTTGGGCAACTGTTGGTTGCTGTCCCAAATATGTGATTAACAGGAGAGTGACAATAGCTAAACAAATTGGCAGCAGTTTATTAATACGTGGGAACTTGAATGTAAATTGCATATCTTTTGTTTGGTTGATGTTTTGTGGAATGGGCCGGATAGCCCGTTCCTAAGACTGCTGCAAGAGCTCAGTTGTAACGAACAGATGAAAACACTTCAAAACCCTGTATTGATTCTATCACTTGTTGCCACGAGCGGGATTTGATCAGCTCGTTGGTATCGAAGGGAACTCCTTTTTCTGCTGCAAAAATGCCAAAATTTTTCACCCAATCAAAGATAGTTTCTGTGGTAAAATAAGGCGTGCAGGCCCAAGCAGATTGCAAATTACTCGCCATCTCGGACATATCTCCTCGATTGTAAGCCTCCCAAGCTTTCCACACTAAATAATAGTATTTCAGCAGGCTATCAACTTGCTGTACCTGCTTTTTGAGTTTCGGACTAATAGAGAAACTGTCGCTCTCACCGTCACTTACAAATGCCTGTTCAATTATTTCTCCATATTCCCGAAGCATCCGTTCTTCTTTGAATAGTTCTTGGGCTCGCGCTTTGCACGCTTGTCCTGCAAGTCGGCGCGATTCCGGATTTTCTGCCCATATTTCCACCGTTTGTACCAACTCTTTTACTGTTCCTTCTGGGTCGATTGTAGGATCGGGGAGCAACTTTCCCGTATCTCCCAATTCTTCAGGAATCCCGCTGACTGCTGTGGCAATTACGGGCAATCCTTTCGCCATTGCTTCCATAATTGCTAGCGGCATTCCTTCTGCTTGGGAAGATAAAATAAAGATGTCGCTGGCATCTAGCCAATCGGCAATATCCCAGCGCTGTCCTAAGAATTTAACCTGTTCTTCTACTCCCAATTTGCTCACCGTTGCTCTTAATTCAGGTTCCATATTGTCGTGAGTAGTAGACCCAGGCCCGGCCCAAACAAAGTAAATTTGGGACCAAATTGGACGATTTTTCAATTGGGCGATCGCCTGCAATTGATACTGATATCCTTTAATTGGAGTCAATCTCGCCGCCGTAAAACAAACCACAGCATTTTCAGGGATTCCTTGTTCTTGACGCAGGCGTTGGCGAGTGGAAAGATTCGGCGGCTCAAAATAACTATTTGGTCTGCCATAATAGATTACTTTTCCTCGTTCTAGACGCGCTTTAAATAGACTTTGGAACAAGTTTAAATTCTCGTGGGAAACTGCTACTGCTGCTTTGGCTACAATGTACTGGTAGGCAACTGCATCGAAATAGGGAATTTGATCGCCGCGATCGAAGGTTTCATAATTGCGATTGATATAACCCAGACTGATTATGTACGGTATATTTTGCTCGATCGCAACTTGTTTAGCTGCAAAGTTAGCCATCGGCCAGCCGTCACTAAATATAATTAAATCCGGTCGAGCCTGGGCGTAAATCTTTTGAGCATCATCCAAATTGTAAGCTATTCGCAAAAACTCTTTCATCGTGTCGAACTCTAGCCAAATATGTTCGATGCCGAGCTGTTTTTGTTCAATAATTAAAGGGTTAGAAGCTTGACTTTGAACGCTGGTAACTCGGTAGCCATCGGCAGCTAATTTACACATCAGCGAGTGGTTAAACTGAGCCAAACCGCCGACTCCTGAGTCTTCTGTGTACAGGAGTACGTGCTGTCTTGGCGGCGGAGAAGTCGAACTGGGAGCGGATTGAAACTGATAAGGATTGTTCGCTGCGATCGCCACTATGTCTTGCCATTCCTGTAAATTGGTTAAGGCATAGGCATCAAAGTTGTAGCCGTACTGTTCCGAAACCCCCTTAAAAGTTTCCAGCCAATTAAAAACAGTTTCAGTGCCTGTCAAACGAGTGTAATACAGAGATTTTTCCAGACTTTCGACCATTTCTGCCAAATATCCGTCGCGGTACATCCGCCATGCTATCCATACGAAACACTTGTAACGTTCCGCGCGTTTCAAGTCACGGATACGCTGAGGCAAATCTGGCCGCGCGAAAAATTGCTCCATCAAAATTTCCGTATTTTTCATTAATTTGGAGCCGTTAGACATGATATTGCTGTCGTGCTGACGATAGCAGGTTAATATCTCTTTTAACCAAACTGACTTGCAGCCTTTTAAAGCTAAACGTAGGACAAAATCTAAATCTTCGGTTGGCGGCAAGCGACGATCGAAACCTCCCAAGCGTTCCCACCACTCTCGCCGCAGCATCATGGCGCTGGGCCGCACTGATTTGTACAAAACAAAGGCTTCTAAATCTAATTTTGGTGCTTCTTCCCAAGGCTTTACTCCATAGATGCCTTCGTCGTTTTTGCCAACGATGACCCAACCTGTTTGCACCATATCTAATGTGGGGTCAGCGTCAAAGCAAGCTACTTGTTTTTCGAGTTTTTCTGGTAGGAAGAAGTCGTCAGCATCTAGAAAAGCTAAAAATTCCCCTTTTGCTAACTTACAAGCATGATTTCGAGCAATTGCTGCTCCTTGATTTTCTTGATAAACATACTGAATTAAATCGAGGTAGGGTGCTAAGACTTGGCGAGTGTTGTCAGTTGAACCGTCGTCTACGACGATAATTTCCCAGTTTTGATAAGTCTGGCCCAGAACACTCTCTACGGCTCTGACAATGTAGCGCTCGCAGTTGTAAGCCGGGATGATGACACTAACGCGCACTTTTTGGGGAGTAATAATACTATCCATTAAATCTTTCCATTCTGGTAATTTTCTGATACAAATTGCATCGATATTGCAGCCGTAGGTCTTAGCAATTTCAGTGATGCGCTTTACCCAATCTGCTATAGTTGCTGTCAGGGAGTACGGGGTATAATCTAAAGATTTTTGCAAATACTCAGTCATTTCTGCCGGATAGCCGCTGTAGTAAAGTTGCCAAGCCATCCATGTCAGAGCTTCATAAAAAGCCTGCTTTTCTAATTGGCGGATATCCTCTGGCAAGTCGGCTATACTGAAGAAATTTTGCTTTAATTTAATACTAAGGCTTGCCTGTTTTAGCGCTCTCTGGATGGAGACATTTTGCCCGTGCTGGCGGTAGCATACTGTCACTTGAGGTAACCAAACAGCTTCGCACCCAGATAGTGATAAACGCACAATTAAGTCGGCATCATCTACTGAATCATACTGAGAATCAAAGCCACCGACTCGTTCCAGCCACGCCCGCGAAAACATCATGGCGCTGGGAAGTAGGGGCATATAAACAATCCAGGTTTTTAAGTCGAGCTGAGGAAAGTATTCCCAGGGTTTTATATCGCAAATACTTTCGCCTTGCTCTTTAACAATTCGCCAGCCACTATTAACAATTCCTAGTGATGGCTGAGCGTCAAATAACGCAACTTGTCCAGCCAACTTATCTGACAAGAAAAAGTCATCTTGATCTAAAAAAGCAATTAATTCACCTCGGGATTCCTGAATTCCTCGGTTGCGGGCGGCAGCTACTCCTTGGTTTTCCTGATAAACATAGCGAATTTTGTCAAAATAAGGCTGCAATACTTGTCGGGTGTCGTCGCTTGAACCGTCGTCTACGACGATAATTTCCCAGTTTTTATAGGTTTGGCTGATGACGCTTTCTACCGCTTGTGCGATGTAGCGATCGCCATTATATGCTGGAATAATTACACTTACTCGCGGTGTCGGATTTGCTATTGACATGAATTTTATCGGTGATCGGGAAGGGTTCGGCAACGGATTATGAAACGGACGTAACGGAGGTCAGGCAGAAGGCAGAAGGCAGAAAGCAGAAGGCAGATGCAATTCTAATGCTGACAGCAATCCGAATTTGAAATGTCAATCTGGTATTTTAGCGTGCATAAAATACAGATTCAATACCCTGTAATTCCTGGACTAATTGTTGCCATTCTGCTGAGTTAATTAGAGAATATGTATCTAAATAATGCCCTTTAGCTGAGGAAAAATTGGCAAAATATTCTACCCAGTTTAAGAGCGTTTCTGTAGTCAAAAAAGGTGTGTACTTCAAAGATTCTTGAAGCGACTTCTGCATTCCGCTTAGATCTTCTTGACAGTAAGCCTGCCAAGCATTCCACACTAAAGAGCTGTAATGCACCCGGCTTTCTATCTTCGTTATTGACCCCTGTACCTCTTTTTGAGTAACAAATTCATCTGTTTGGCGATCGCAAACTAAAGCTTTTTCGATCGCCTCAATCGACTCTGCCAACATCCGTTCCTCTTTAAACAGTTTTTCGGCCCGCTGCTTGCAAGCTTGACCGATTTGATGCCGCAATTCTGGATTCATCGCCCAAGCTTCTACAGTTTTCGCCAATTCCCTCGCGGTTCCGTCTGGATCGGTATTCGGATCGGGCAACAATTTCCCCGTATCGCCAAGCCCTTCAGGAATGCCGCCCACAGCCGTTGCAACTATCGGCAATCCTTTAGCCATCGCTTCCATGACTGCAAAAGAAGGCGTTCCATCTGCCAGAGATGTCAAAATGAATATGTCGCTAGCATCCAGCCAATCTAGGATATCCCAGCGCTGTCCGATCGCCTTCACGCGATCGCTCGCCCCTAACTCTTTAATAGTTTCCCTCAATTCTATTTCTACATTGTCAGCGCTTCCCTCACCAGTTCCTGCCCAAACAAAATACAGTTTAGACCACACAGGAGACTGCTGCAACTGCTTGATTGCTTCAATCTGATATCGATGCCCTTTAATCGATGCCAATCGAGCAGATGTGAAACAGACAATCGCATCTTCAGGAATTCCTATTTCTTGTCGCAGGCGTTGACGAGCAGCAGCATTAGGAGGTGCAAAATATTCAGGAGAACGCCCCAAGTAAATCACTTGTCCTCGCTCTTTTGGCAACTTGAAATGTTGGCACAATAAATTCAAATGTTCGTAAGCGCCCACAATCAAGGCTCTAGCTTGCAGGCAGTGGTAGAGCACTCCTTCTACATAAGGCACTACATCCCCGCAGGCAAAAGTTGCGTGTTCTGGCATAACTAACCCGATCACCATCATGTATGGTATTCCCATTTGAATAACTACCTGTTTAGCAGCAAAATTGGAAAATGGCCAACCATCGCTAAAAATAATCAGATCGGGTTTATTGCTAGCAAAAATCTCTCGTGCATCCTGAGTATTTCTTAACACCCGCTGTAAATCTTTATGACCGCTAAAATCCAGCCACAAGTGTTCTATACCTAACTCTCGTTCTCGCTCAAGCAAGGGGCTAGAATGTTTGGTTTGCACGCAAGTGACTCGATAGCCTAATAGGGCTAACTGACAGAGAATGGCATGATTGTATTGCGCTAATCCTCCCACGCCCGGATCGTCCGTGTTGTAGAGTAAAATGTGCGTTTCCCTACGGGATAGCTTCGCTTCACGCGCTTTTGAAGCTGTGGGAATAGAACTCTGTTGAGATTGGGGTGGATTAGTCATCACCATCACAATTATGTCTTGCCATTCCGCTAACTTACTCAGCGAATAAGCATCAAAATTTTCACCATATTCTTCAGAAGCCATCTGAAAACTTTCCAGCCAATTTAAGACTGTTTTTGTGGGCGAAAAAGGCGTATATTGCAATGACTTTTCTAAACACTGAGCCATCTCTGTTAGATGACCGTCGCGATACATCCGCCATGCCAGCCACTTTAAGCATTGATAGCGTTCCTGGTTTTTTAACTGCCGGATTGACTGAGGCAAATCGGGTCGAGCGAAAAATTGTTTCATCACAATTTCTATATTCTTCATTAGGCGAAAGCCGCTTGACATGAGATTAGAATTGTGCTGGCGATAACAGGTAAGTGTCTCTTCTAACCAAACTGCTTTGCACCCCTTTAAAGCTAAACGCAAGGTAAAGTCTAAATCTTCTGCTAGTGGAAATTGAGAATCGAAACCTCCCAATTTTTCCCACCACTTTCGGCGCATAATCATCGCACTCGGCCGCACACATTTATATAGAATAAAGCTTTCTAAATCTAATTGTGACGCTTGCTGCCAAGGCTTGACAGCCGAAATCTCTCGCCCGGTTTCATCGACGATCACCCAACCTGTTTGCACCATATCTAAGGTGGGATCGGCATCAAAGCAAGCTACCTGTTTCTCTAGCTTGGATGGTAGGAAATAGTCATCGGCATCTAGAAATGCCAAAAACTCGCCTTGCGCTAGTTGGCAAGCACTATTCCGGGCTACCCCGACTCCTTGGTTTTCCTGATAAATGTAGCGAATTCTGTCAAAATAAGGTTGCAATACTTGCTGCGTGCGATCTGTTGAACCATCGTCTACAACTATAATCTCCAAATTAGTAAAAGTTTGACTGAGGGCGCTCTCCACCGCTTGTACGATGTAGCGATCGCCATTATATACAGGTATAATTACGCTTACTTTCGGTGTTCGAGTAGCTGTTGACATTATTTAGCTCGCTGTTAACCTATGATGATCTAGTTTAGATGAATGTGGCGGACCTTCAGCATTATTCTGTGTTCGGTAGCTCTACTTACAAAAACTTGAAGTTTGGGAAATTGTAGCATATAATTTTACAGGTAATCATGACTCAAAAGGAAAATAAAAAATGAATTCGGAAACAGCGCAGGTGAATTTTCAGCAACAGGCAGAACTTTATTTAGCTACAGGCAACTTCGATCGGGCGATCGCACTTTGCCAACAAGTTTTGGCATCTGAACCCAATTCAGCAGAGACTTGCAAAACCCTAGGAAAGGCGCTGCAAGCTCAGGGTAAACTAGAAGACGCAAGGTATTGGTATAAAGTTGCGATCGCCCACCAACCGGATTTTGCCGAAGCTTTTGCTAACCTCGGCACTCTCTACGCGACTTTGGAACAGTGGCAAGAGGCGATCGCCTGTTACCAAAAAGCCATCTCCCTGCAACCAAACTTTGCAGGATTTTACCGTAATTTGAGCCGGATATTTACCCAAGCCGGTCAAGCTGAAGAAGCAGCAGACTTTTGGTATCAAGCACTCATGGTTGAACCGATAGAGATAGCGGAAGAATATCTCGATTTAGGTAATACTTTGTTGGCGCAAAACAAGCCAGAAAAAGCCCTGACTTGTTACCACCGCACGATTTATTTAAACCCGAGTTTTTGCGAAGCTTACTGCCAATTAGCAGAAGCTGCTAGCGAGCTAAAAAAGTGGGACGAAGCTATTATTCACTACCGCAAAGCTATTCAACTCCAGCCGGAGATTTCGGAGTTTTATTACAAATTAGGCAATGTTTTGCAAGCTAAGGAACTCTGGCGCGAAGCGGAGGCTGCCTACCGAAAAAGTATTGATTTAAATCCCAATTCTTTTTTGTCATACTACAACTTAGGCAGCGTGCTGCTCAATTTAGAAAAATGGCAAGAAGCTGCGATCGCCTACCGCACGGCTGTTGAAATTAACCCGGATTTTTCTTGGTCTTACTACAGCATCGGTGCAGCTTGCGATCGATTAGAAGAATGGTCTGAATCCGCCGCAGCTTACCAGCGCGCTACTGAAGTAGACCCGAATTTTTTCGCAGCTTTTCACAAGTTAGGAGATGCTCTTTTTAAGCTAGAAAAATGGTCAGAAGCTGAGGCTGCATACGAACGGGCGATCGCACTAAATGCGGATTTATTTTGGTCTCATTATAACTTAGCTTTGACTTTAGTTAAACTTCAAAAGTTTGCAGCAGCAACACTCGCTTATCGGCGGGCGATCGCACTCAATCCAGAATTCTCTTGGACTTACCACAATTTAGGAGAAGCGCTGTTAAAAACCCAACAGTGGAAAGCCGCAGCTACCGCTTACCGACGTGCTATTGAACTTAATCCCACTATTTCTTGGTCTTATTACAATTTAGGCGATGCTTTGAGTGGAATTCACGCATGGAACGATGCTGTTTCCGCCTACCTTTGTGCGCTTCAAATCGACCCGTCTCTACCGAAAATTTACATAAAGTTAGGTGAGGCTCTAATTAAAAGAACTCCGGTAGATTCCGATGTAGCAACTAGCTACTATCACCACGAAATGCAGCCACTCCACGCTCCTGAATTTTACTGCGAAATAGCCCAAAAGTTTGCTGAGAGCGATCGGATTAACGAAGCCATAATGTTGTACTTGATGGCATTAGAAATTAGACCAAAAGATCCAGAAATATCCCAAAAATTAGAGGATTTTTTAGAAAAACAGCGTCAAACAGGGGAATCTAATATATTATTAGAGTTAGAAGCTAAGGATATTCGCGATCGCTACATTGCCCGAGTAGTCAAAGGCAAGACTTTTGCAGAAGTCGGCGGCTTGTGGGGAACTGTCAGCGAAAAAGTATCTGTAGCTAGCAAATACGGTGCAGTTTCTCTGACAATGATTGATGCCATGCCGGCATCCCTCCACTGGTGGCAAGATTTTCACGATCGGATGACAAGTTTAAATATTGCTAATTATAATTGTATCAATCGAGATATAACTCAGATGCAGCTTGCAGAAATTGGCGAGCCTTACGATGTAGTTCACTGTGCAGGAGTTTTGTACCATCACCCCCATCCGTTGCAGATTTTAGTTGCCTTGCGTCAGATAACTCGCGAGCATTTAGTTTTCACTTCAGCTATTACCCAAGAAGTTATAGAGAATGAGTTAGGACGCTATGAACTTCCCGCTTCTGCAGTAATGTTTATTCCCGCTTTGGACGACGCAGAACGAGCTATTTTAACAGCTTACTGGCAGCCCTACCTCAACAACAACCCACTTATAGGGATAACTGAGAAAGCAGTTTTTGACATGAACAATTTTGCGGCGTGGTGGTGGCTGCCTACAGCTACTGCTTTAGAAGCTATGTGCAAAGTCGCGGGATTTAAAGTTTTAGACAAAGGATTGGCTTGGGACAATAATGTTCTGACTCTGCTGCTGGGGATTTGAGGATTAGTAAACGAACAATAACAAGACTTGCTTGTGCACAAACGGCTAAACACCCGGTTTATGAGCGGATTCCTCGTTTTTTTTTGCTATATTCCTACTAGAAACCGGGTATTTTCTGTAAGTCCTAAATAAAATAGCTGCCAACCTTTTTTGTGAAGAAAACAGGAACTAGAAAATAATCAATGAACAATAACCAACCAAGAACGTCGTTAGGAAACATTTTAGTAGTAGACGATACAGCAGAAAACCTGCGTCTGTTGTCTACGATGTTGACTCAGAGGGGGTACATCCCCCGCTGCGTGATTAACGGAAAAATGGCTTTGAGAGCCTGCAATTCTAATCCACCCGATTTGATTTTGCTCGACATAATGATGCCGGAAATGAACGGTTACGAAGTTTGTCAGCACTTGAAATTAGAGCCTAAAACTCGCGAAATTCCGGTAATTTTTATCAGCGCTAAAGATGAAGTTTTCGACAAAGTAAACGCATTTGCTGTGGGGGCTGTTGACTATATCAGCAAGCCATTTCAGTTTGAAGAAGTGCTCGCCCGCATCGAAAGTCACCTCAGCCTGCGGAATTTACAAAAGCAGCTAAAAGAACAAAATGTGCTGCTGCAAGAAGAAATCACGAGCCGCTTAGCAGTAGAAAAAACGCT
Organism: Oscillatoria nigro-viridis PCC 7112; assembly: GCF_000317475.1. Classification (NCBI taxonomy): domain Bacteria; kingdom Bacillati; phylum Cyanobacteriota; class Cyanophyceae; order Oscillatoriales; family Oscillatoriaceae; genus Phormidium; species Phormidium nigroviride. The sequence goes on along the minus strand of NC_019729.1, from coordinate 3,352,212 downwards.
CCAAGAAAAAAACCAAATCCTGCAACAAGAAATCAGCACCCGTCGCGCCGTAGAAAAAGCTCTGCAAGAGCAAAATTTGGTACTCCAACAAGAGATATCGCACCGCCAGCGCGCCGAATCTGCTCTATTAAAATCTAACCAAGAATTAGCGCGTTCAAATGCAGAACTAGAACAATTTGCTTATGTGGCTTCTCATGACCTGCAAGCGCCTTTAGCAACCATTGCCAGTTACGCTCAACTTTTAGAAAAACGCTACAAAGACCAACTCGACAGCCAAGGTAGTAAGTTTATCGGCAATATCGTTCAGGGCTGCACCAGAATGCAAAATTTAATTGACGATTTACTCGAATATTCGCGCGTTGGCCGGAGTCGGAAACCTTTTCAACTGACAGATTGCAATCATGCAGTCGAGCAAGCACTCGCGAACTTGCAAGGGGCGATCCGCGAGGCTAAAGCCGTTGTCACCTACAGCGAATTACCAACGGTAATGGGGGATATTTCTCAACTCGTACAGCTTTTTCAAAATTTAGTCAGCAATGCGATTAAATATCGCCACGATGTACCGCCTGTGGTTCATATTACCGCTTGCAAACAGGATGAAAACTGGTTAATTTGTGTCTCAGATAATGGAATTGGGATTGCTCCCCAGCATCAAAAACGTATCTTTCAAATTTTCCAGCGCTTGCACACTCAAAGAGAATATTCTGGGACAGGTATTGGTTTAGCAATTTGTCAAAAAATTGTGGAACTTCACGGCGGATCTATCTGGGTGGAATCGGAACCGGAGCAAGGTTCAACTTTTTACTTTACTCTCGCTTAATTGAGACATACTTTCGGCAAAAGGTATAAGATATAAATTGGTGAAATTAAGTATTTTATATATTTTAACTCCTAACTTGGAAGGTACAATCTAGGAGTTAATACTATTTAATAGTGTAGATAAAAGCATTGAATAATTGGGAATGACGGTGACTATCGGGGTGGGAAGATGGGCTACAGTTGCATTATTCTTTTAAGTGATATAAATGGCAAGTTAGAATAAAAATTATTTTGCGTTGACAGTCTAGTTGGTGCGTGATAGAATTTTAATAATTAAACAAAATTTTTGTAGCGCTTGCTTACCCTCCCAAATCTGACGGTCGATGTATCTGTACGTGCAATTGAATGACTGTCCTGAAAATAAAAGGTAAAATTCAAGTTAGTTTAATATTTACTTAATTTAAAAATATTATGAAAGCAGTTTTTAACTTAGCTTTGCCTCCTATCTGCTTTAAAGTTTTGTTAGTAGAAGACAACCCTCAAGAAGCTGAGCTGATTGAAGATTTGCTGTCAGAAATAGGTGGCTCGCAGCGTATATTGCTGACGAAAGTAGAGCGCCTCAGCGAAGCGCAGGAGCGATTGAATCAAGAAACTTTTGACATAATTTTATTAGACCTTTCACTGCCAGATAGTCTGGGAATCGAGACGGTGGCTCGGGTACAAGAGTACGGGGTAAATGTGCCGATCGTAGTTCTGACCGCCCAAAACGACGAAGAACTTGCCCTGCGGTTGATTTCGGTCGGCGTACAGGATTATTTGGTAAAAAGAAAAATCGACAGCGAACTGTTAATTCGATCGCTCCGTTACGCCATAGAACGCCAGAACAGTCAAGATGCTTTGCGAAAAAGTGAAGAAAAATATCGCTCGGTGGTGGAAAATTCTCTGATCGGCATTGCCATCATCGCTCCAATTATTGACCGCGAAATTCCTCTAAATTGCCACTGGATAGAAGTTAACGATGCCCTGTGCAATTTGCTGGGCTATGAGCGCTACGAACTCGTGCAAAAGAATTGGCTAGAGTTGACTCATCCAGAGGATTTGGAGGCTAATTGTGAAAAGTTTTCTCAGATGTTAGCAGGTAAGATAGACGGTTACATCTCAGACAAAAGGTGGCTGAAACAAGACAGCGAAATAGTTCACACGCGAGTTTCCCTGCGCTGCATCCGCCGCCTGGACGGGTCTATCTACCGGATAATCGAAGTAGTGTTGGACGTGAGCGATCGCTACCGCTACGAAGCCAAACTGAAAGCGTCAGAAGAATTTTTAAACCACACCATAAATGCTACGCCCGACCCAATTTTTGTCAAAGACGAGCAACACCGCTGGATGATATTAAATGATGCTTTTTGTCAGTTGGTCGGCCGCTCGCGGCAAGAACTGATCGGCAAATCAGATTATGACTTTTTCCCCCAATCAGAAGCTGCTGTTTTTTGGACAAAAGATGAAGAAGTATTGACAACGGGTGTCTGCTTGGAAACCGAAGAAAAATTCACAGACTCTGCCGGGAAACAACACATAATTTCTACCAAAAAAAGCGTCTTCCAAATAGCAGACGGCAGTAAAGTAATAGTGGGTACAATTAGAGATTTTACCGAATACAGACAGCAACAAAAAGCCCTGGAACAAAGCGAAGCTCGGTTTCAAAAATTGGTAGCTAACCTGCCGGGAACAATTTATCAATTACGAATGTCAGCAACTGGAAAAATGTCTTTCCCCTACATCTCTTCAGGCAGCCGCCAACTCTACGAATTAGAAGCAGAAGCAATCGAGCAAAATGCGGAACTGATTTTCAGCGGAATTCACGCCGACGATCTCTTAGATTTAAAAGCATCGATCGCAATTTCAGCCACTAAGCTGGAACCTTGGCAGCAGCAGTGGCGGCAGAATTTACCATCTGGAAAAGTTAAGTGGCTGCAAGGAGCTGCGAGACCAGAAAGGCTCAATAATGAAAGTAAATCTGGCAGCGAAGGCGATATTCTCTGGGACGGTTTAGTGATGGATATCACTGAATTAAAGCAGGCACAAACAGAGCGCGATCGTTTTTTTACCATCTCCTTAGACTTGCTTTGCATTATAGGTTTTGACGGCTATTTTAAACGTTTAAACCCCGCTTGGTCAACAGCTTTAGGCTACAGTATTAGCGAATTGTTTGCCAAGCCAATGATTGACTTTGTTCATCCAGACGATCGAAAAGCCACCGCAGCCGAAGGAGCAAAACTAATAGCGGGTACGTCCAGTATCTCCTTTGAAAACCGCTACATCTGCAAAGACGGTTCTTACAAATACTTCCTGTGGACGGCATCGCCATTTAGCGAAGAAGGTTTAATCTACTCAGTCGGTCACGACATTACCTCTCGCAAACAAGCAGAGTCCCAACTCCAGCGACAAGCAGTAGCAATGGCGGCTGCTTATGACGGAATCGCCATTTTTAATAATAATAAAGAATGTATTTATTCAAACGACGCTTATCTCAAAATGTACGCCTTGGCTAGCCGTAGCGAACTGTACGGGAAGAAATGGAAAATGCTCTACAGCAAAGCAGAAAATATTTTTTTTGAACTACAAATAATGCCGATGCTCCTGCAAAAAGGGTACTGCAATCTAGAAGCTATCGGTCAGCGCCGGGACGGTACTAAGTTCCCTCAAGAATTGTCGCTGACAATGCTTGTCGGTGGCGAAATCATTTCTATAGTCCGCGATATAACTAATCGAAAACAGGTAGAATCTGCCCTGCGATCGAGCCAGCGCCGGTACCAAACTTTAGCAGAAGCATCGCCAGTTTGCATATTTCACACCGACACCTTGGGAAATTGCCTTTATGTGAATCAGCGCTGGAGCGAAATTACGGGATTAAACGCAGAATTAGCAGCAGAAACTGGCTGGATGAATGCCATACATCCCGATGATATGGAGCGGGTGAAAAATGAATGGCATCGAGCAATTATTGAGAAAATTCCTTTTAAATCAGAATACCGCTTTCAGCGTCCAGACGGTCGTGTAATCTGGGTGATCGGTCAGGCAATTGCAGAAATCGGAGACAAGCAGGAAATTAAAGGCTATATCGGCACTATTACTGATATTAGCGATCGCAAACAAGCAGAATTAGATTTGCTGCGAGTTACTCAAGCGGTGGAAAGCACCAGCGATGCGATCGGGATTGCTGACTTGACAGGGCGATCGCTCTACCACAATCAAGCCTTTGTTCAACAGTACGGCTACACCGCAGAAGAACTAAACACAGCAGGCGGATTAAAAGCACTTTACCCCCAAACTAAAGTGCTGCTAGAAATGTTTAAAACGATCCGTAAAGGCAAATCTTGGCAAGGCGAACTCAAAATCAACACTAAAAGCAATCAACTGGTAACAACTTTATTTCGCGCCGACGGCATTAAAGATGAAACTGGTCATTTAATCGGGTTAGTGGGAGTAATTACCGACATCACCGAACGCAAACAAGCGGAGATGGCCCTGCAGCAGCAATTAAGGCGAGAACGGCTAGTAGTTGCCATGCTCGATCGCATTCGCTCCTCCCTAAATTTAGAAGAACTCCTGACAACTGCTGTCGAAGAAGTGCGGCAATTTTTGCAAACAGACCGCACAGTTATTTACCGATTTAATCCCGACTGGAGCGGTATTGTAGTTGTCGAATCCGTAGCAAAAGATAGAATTTCGCTGCTCAATCTTAACAATGTTGATGGCTGTTTTAAAGAAAAATTTGTTGAAGTTTATCAGCAAGGTTATATTAGATGTATGGAAGATATTTACCGGGAAAATTTGACGGAATGCCACATGAAATTTCTCGAAGGAATTGAAGTAAAAGCTAACTTAATAGTCCCAATTTTAAAAGCAAGAGAAAGCATTTCCCAAGTCCAACCGACGGCAGAAAATCAGCTCTGGGGACTGCTGATCGCCCAGGATTGCAGCGGCCCCCGTCCCTGGGATTCCTCAGAAATAGAATCCCTCCGGCAATTGTGCGTGCAATTGGCGATCGCGATCCAGCAATCGACGCTATTTGAACAAGCACAAACGGAAATTGTCGATCGCAAACTTGCAGAATCTGCCCTCCAACAAGCTGCATTAGCCGCAGAAAGCGCCAACCGCGCCAAAAGCGAATTTCTTGCCAACATGAGCCACGAACTACGCACGCCTTTAAACGGCGTTTTAGGTTACACTCAAATCCTCAAAACCGACAAAGACTTAAACTCAGATCAGCAAGAAAGTCTCAGCAATATTCTGCAGTGCGGTCAACACCTGCTGATGTTAATCGACGATGTTTTAGATCTTTCCAAAATTGAAGCTAGAAAAATGGAACTCTACCCGGAAGAGTTAAATTTTATAAATTTTATGAAAAACATTGCCGATCTATTTCAGATGCGGGCCTCTCAAAAAGAAATTTTATTCCATTACGAACAAGTCTCTCCCCTGCCTAGCTGCGTTCGTGTGGATCCAAAAAGATTGCGCCAAATTCTCATAAATTTACTCAGCAATGCCGTTAAATTTACTAGCAGTGGCGGTGTGACTTTCAAAGTCGGCTATGTCGGCACAGGAGCCTGGAGTCTAGGGCAAGGAGAAAGTTATAAGTTCTCGACTTTGAGTTCGGAACTGAAACAAAATTATATGCGCTTCGCCCATAATGCGATCGCAGCCAAACACGCTTTAAAAATCCGCTTTCAAGTCGAGGATACCGGCACGGGAATAGAGCGAAGCAAGTTAGAAGAAATATTTTTGCCTTTCCACCAAGTAGGAGGCAATACGTTTGTTGAAGGTACAGGTCTCGGACTCTCGATTAGCCAGAAATTAGCCAAACTAATGGGTGCCGAAATTCGCGTCCACAGCACTTTAGGAAAAGGCAGCACTTTTTGGCTAGATTTAGAATTGCCAGCAGCTAAACGGTACTTGGAGGTGTCTCCTTTGCAGGAAAAACGCTGGCTTGTCGGTTTTGTCGGCAACAAGCGGAAAGTGCTAATCGTGGAGGACAATCAACTGGATCGCGATTTGTTGTGCAGGCTGCTGCGGCGTTTGGGATTTGAGGTTGCAGAGGCCCAAAACGGGCAAGAATGCCTCTGCAAAACAGTTGAATTTCAACCGGATGTGATTTTAATGGACTTGCGGATGCCTGTAATGGATGGCTTAGAAACTGCAAGAAAACTGCGGCAGTTGCCGGAAGGAAAAGATGTCGTGTTAATGGCTATGTCAGCTAGCGTTTTCGCGGCTACGCAGCAAGATAGCATCCTCGCAGGGTACGATGATTTTCTTCCCAAACCGATCGAAGCAAATCACTTTTTGGAACAGTTGCGCCTGCATTTGGGACTAGAATGGATTTATGGGGAATCTTCGGAAAACAAAAAGCGCAAAACTTCCAGTTTGTTACCAGCCGCTGATTTTCCTGCTTATTCTTCTCTGTTACCTGCGGCTTCTGAGTCAGTAGCAAAACTTTTGAAACTCGCAGCTATGGGCGACATTGAAGAAATTTTTGAGGAGAGTGCTAAGCTGGAGAGTTTAGAACCTAATTTAGTGCCGTTTGTCTCGAAGCTGCGCCAACTTGCTAAGGGATTTCAGCTCAAACAAATTCGGAATACTTTAAACCAATATATCGAGAGAAAATAGTATGAGTCTCATGGTTGAGAGCTTGGCTGGATACATACTATAGCCTTTCGAACTCTCATATGAGGTACAAGTTTAGATTTTAGATTTTAGATTTTAGATTTTAGATTTTAGATTGGGGGATTGAGGAATTGTTAATTAATTAGTAAATACCTCATCTTTATGAGAATCGCTATATAGCCTTTCGATCTCTCATATGAGGTACTCTAGGCCTCCGCGGCCTCCGCGGCCTCCGCGGCCTCCGCGGGCATAGCGCATAGGGCATACCTCACCACGCTTGAGAACCGCTGTAATTTAGATGGGCAGAAACTTACCGCCGCGTTATTTAGTCGGAGATATGGCAGTTGTCGATCGCGCAATTGTCAGTGCAGGCGGCCGTAACTCCCAACATTAAACAAGTTATTTTGCCGCTTCAGAAGTTGTATCCCAGAGCCCGATCAACTGCTGTTAAATGCCAGATATCTTTGGGCGCAGTATAGATTTTGAGCAGCGCCTCCTGTAGCTCGCTATTACCGTGTTTTGTACTCTTTCAAACAAGATTTTTCTGGTAAACTAAAGTGTAAAGTTGCCTTTCATCCCTAGACTGAAGTCGCAGGGTTTTCAGGCAATTTTTTGATAAGAGAGTTTTTGAGAGAGTTGGGATTGAAATTACTTTGCCTCAGTAACGGCCACGGAGAAGACGCGATCGCCCTTCGCATCTTGCAGGAACTGCAACAGCACCCGCATCCGCCAGAATTAGCCGTGTTTCCGCTAGTGGGTGAAGGGCAAGCTTTCGCTCAACTAGAAAACGCCCGCATCATCGGCCCGATGCAGCGGATGCCTTCGGGCGGCTTTATTTACATGGACGGGAGGGAATTTTTGCGCGATGTCAAAGGCGGGCTGCTTCAGTTGACAATCGCTCAGTTTAAAGCCATCCGCGCTTGGGTGCGGACTCAACAACAGTCTGGGAATCAAGACGGCGTTATTTTAGCCTGCGGGGATATTGTACCGCTGCTGTTTGCTTGGCTCAGCGGCGCGCCCTATGCCTTTGTCGGTACTGCCAAGTCCGAGTATTATTTGCGGGACGAGGACGGGCCTCTGGCTCGCAAATCCAGGGTCTTTGGTGGGCGGAGTTGGTCGCGATCGGTTTATTTGCCTTGGGAGCGCTGGTTGATGACTCGATCGCGCTGTCGGGCCGTTTTTGCCAGGGACGCGCTCACCGCCGAGACTTTACAAAAGCTGGGAATTCCCGCTTACAATCTCGGAAACCCGATGATGGACGGACTCGAACCGGAAAATCCAGCCGGTTTTTACGGCCCTGACGCAGAGTTTCGGGAAAGGTCGCGATCGCTCGTCATCACCTTACTCCCCGGTTCTAGAGCGCCGGAAGCCTATGCTAATTGGCTGCTAATAGTAGAGGCTGTAGCCGGAATTTTGTCGCTGTTTGCCGATCGCAAATTGTTATTTTTTGGAGCCATTTCTCCGGAGTTAAATTTAGAAGCTTTGCGACCTAGTTTAGAATTTTTCGGCTGGCGACAAGACGGCGAAACTAGAACGCAGCGGCGAGAAGGAAGTATTTTGCGACCTCCTGTTTCTAGCGATCGAGAAATTCGGAAAGAATCTCCTAATTTGCTATTGCCCTTGACATTGGTGCAGAGAAACGCCACGATGATTTTGACTCAGCAAAGTTTTAACGATTGTTTGTACGAAGCCGATTTAGCAATAGCAATGGCAGGAACAGCTACAGAACAATTTGTAGGTTTAGGAAAACCGGCGATCGCCATTCCCGGAAACGGCCCGCAATTTACTCCAGCTTTTGCAGAAGCTCAAAGTCGCCTGTTAGGCCCGTCATTAATTTTAGTCAAACATCCCGCCGAAGTTGCCGGCGCCGTGCAGTCTTTGCTCCGCGACCCCGACAGGTTGCAGCTAATCGCTGAAAATGGCTGGCGGCGCATGGGAGAACCCGGTGCAGCAGCCAGAATTGCCGAGTGTTTAATTCAGCGGTTCGGCGGTGAATGCAGCAATTCTCAATTGCCTGCAATAGACTAGGGAAAAAACAATGTTTTGTCCCTACCAAGTATGTTTAATTCTACTTGCTTAAAAAAATATTGTTCATTCACTACCTACTAATTTCCGTAGGGTGCGCCTAGGCGCACCTTACTAATACTGCATTCGCAGAAAATTTCAATTCGCCGTTTTTTCCGAAGATATATCCCAGAAATTAGCTGGAGGAATTTTAAAATCCGACTTAACCAAAACTCCCGGTTCTCGCTGCACCGGCAGCACATCTAAAGTATCCGTTTGCGCGCAATATTTTAAATCTTCAATAACACCTAAACCGAGGAGGCGCTGGCCGTGACTGGCTCTTTCCAACAATTCGTGCAACCTATCTTGCCAGTGCAAATAAAGAGCAATAGCCGCAAATACTTCATCGTTACCAGCAAAATCGCTCGCAGGAATACCGCTTTCTGCCAGGAGACTTTGGGCGATCGCACCAGCACAAACCGTATCTTCCAACGAATAACCCCCTTCCCAACCAGAACCCACAATCCAAATAGTTTCCGGCTGTTTATTTAACAAAAACTGCACCACAGATTTGCGGTTAATCAAAGCCGCCGTTAACACAGTTGCAGCAGCTTGCACTCGCTCCAGAGCCCGAGTACCGTTAGTTGTGCTGATAAAAATTCGCTTCCCAGTGACCTTTTCTGGCGTGCAGTCGAAGGGGGAATTCCCCATGTCAAATCCGTCAACTTTGCTGCCGCCGCGCTCTCCGGCGCGAATCCGCTTGTCTGCAGGCCATTTTTCGCTGCTTGCCATTAACTTATCTAAGTCGCTGAAAACTTGGACAGCTTCCGCCCCATTATTCAGGGCCGTTGCCATTGTCGTAGTCGCCCGCAGCACATCAACTGCGATCGCGCAAGCCGGCATTTTGTCGGCTGGCGTAAGTTCCGGGGTATGGTAAATAAAAAGCTTCACTGTTGGGCTACCTGCGATAAATCCTCATCAGCAATAATAATGGAAAGTGGATAATAGAAAATAGAGTCGAGTCCTCAAAAGCAGAAAATATGTCAAAACAGCTAAATTCAAACCCCGCCCGCGCCGCCATTACCGCACCAATTGGACTGCTGGCCGGTTTCACCTATCCTTTGCGAGCTTTCACGCTGATTTTGCAAACTCCCAAGCTGTGGACTTATGTATTAGTTCCCGTGGTGCTAAATTTTATAATTGGTATCGGTCTTTATTTAAGCTTGCTATTTCCCAGTTTGGCAGGGATAGACGTTTTAGTTGCCGATTTATCCGTCCGATTTAACGCTCTAATTGCGAGTTTTCCAGCTTGGCTGAGCTTTCTGGGTCTGTTAACAGTCGCTTTCGGCTGGCTGCTGCGCGTACTCCTAGTCTCAGGACTTTTGCTGATAATTGGATTTTTGTTAGTGCAGTTTGGCGTGATTTTAGGTTCGCCCTGGTACGGCAAACTTTCCGAACAATTGGAACTCCTGCGGAACGGTCAATTGCCCGCAGAAGCACCAATGAATTTGGCGAATAGTTTTCGGGATATTCAAAGGGCGATCGCCTTTGAACTGCGAAAACTACAAATTTTGTTGAGCGTCGGTATACCGCTGCTGCTGCTAAATTTTATCCCTGGTGTCGGCTCTATTCTTAGCAGTTTGGGTGGCGTAGCTTTGGGCGCGACTATTGTCTGTTTGGACTTTTTAGATGCACCTTTGGAGAGGCGGAGGCGACCTTTTCAGGAGAAGTTGGAGATAATTTGGGCGAGTTTGCCGGCCAGCGGGAGTTTTGGTTTGGTTTGTTTGGGTTTGGTGAGCATTCCGCTGTTGAATCTGTTGGCGATTCCGCTGTGCGTGACGGCGGGAACTTTGTTTTTTTGCGATCGCATTTGGCCTGCCCGCTTTGCCCCAGAAGAAACTCATAGCGATCGAGAAACTAACATTACTAATTAAAAACTAGGGAGATGCTTCTTCCTTCGGCTGACTCTGGGAGTTAAGACCCAAAAACGGGCTTAACAACAGCCAGCTAATGAAGAAAAAGGATGCTGTAAATAGCTGGACAATATCGATCGCCGACAAATATCCGTCAGACAATAGTGCAATAGTTCTATCTGTCAGCCCGAATATCCAAGAGAGAATCCCAAACAGCCAAATGCCTTTTTGGAGGATGGGCAAAAATGCTGAAACTTCCGAGTTTTGCTGGTTCATTAATTTAGCCCTTGTTTGCGAAAAGTCTGATTAACCGGGGCACCCCAAGGGCTTAAGGATTTTTGGTGTCTCCTCGGATTCCCTTTGTTATCTATAATGTTAAGAAATATTTCCCGATATGACAACGCGCCCTGGGAGGTATTTCCGCATCTATCTCAAGAGGTAGTTGCAGCCCCAACAAAGAGTGATATTTGCTACACTTTGGCAGCGGCGCTAGAGATTTTGCCGATTTTTTGAGATATAAATTGCTGGGCACGGGTAGCGACGGGATCTCTTGGCACCGCGCCTACAAAAAACTTGTAATTTATTTTGAATTATGTAATACTACACAATGAGCAAGTTTGGTTCAAGAACGATCGCGAGGTTTGTACTGAGGAGGGAGAGTTATCAAAGCCCTAAAAGCCACAGGACAAACAATTTGATTGTCAGTATTAACCCGGCTTGATATCAGTTCAGCGTCAATAAAATCGAACAATGGCACGCTTAAATCAGATTATTGCGATCGAAAAAGGCATCAAAAGCCGATCCGTCCAAGAACTCGCCGAAGCTCAAAAAGCACTCCAGAAGCCCGCTGTGCTTTCGGGAATCTCCCGCACTTACCGCCCCAAAGACGAAGAAGGCGAACAACTGCCGCCCGAGTCCAAAAAAGTTGAAGTCAAAGCCGAAGAGATTATCCGCAAAACAACTGAAGTTTTGACCAAACTCTTCGACGTAACCGCAACCAAAGATTGGACAAATTGTAGCGCCCGCGCTGACGTAACTGTAGACGGAAACGTGCTTTTGAGCCAAGTTCCCGTCAGCTATTTGCTATTCCTTGAAAAGCAGTTGGCCGATTTGCAAGCATTCATCAAAAAACTTCCCGTCTTAGATGCCTCCGAGACTTGGAACTTCGATGCTTCGGCAGACTGCTGGGCCACAGAACCGGTGCAAACTCTCAAAACTTTTAAAACTCCGCGCAATCACGTTAAAGCTGAAGCTACCGAACACCATCCGGCTCAAGTCGATGTTTATTACGAAGATATTACGATCGGCTATTGGCGGACTGTGAAGTTTTCTGGAGCTTTGCCAGCGCGCCGGATCAATGAGTTGCTGCAAAGGGTGGAAATCTTGCAGCAAGCTGTTATGTTCGCCCGCGAAGAAGCTAACAATTCTGAAGTTGAGGAACAGAGAGTGGGAGAACGAATTTTTCAGTTTATTTTCCGCTAATTGCTTGCTTTTTTGATAGTTATGGTTTAAGATATAAACAGAGTACAAGTTCAATCTAAAACTTCAACTTAAACCGTACAAATGTGATAGTGCAGGTTCGACTCCTGTCCCTCCTACCAAAAAAAGGGGGGTAGCCCAATTGGCAGAGGCAGCATTGCGTACAAATTCAGCAGCAAGTTATTACTCTAAACTCAGCATTCACCGCCGATCGCTAAAACGAATGTCAGGAAAATCACATCATCGATGTTGCTGGTTCAACTCCAGCCTCCTCAACCAAACGCTGGGGAGTAGCTCAATCGGTAGAGCGCGATGCTATTAATCTTAAATCCTTGACTTAAATGTGATAGCGTGTGCAAATGGGCGGTAAATATAAACCCAGTAGTAAGGTCAGAACTACTGGGTTTTACGCTAATTTATCAATCAAAGTGATACGATTTCTCAAAAAGAATGCAAAAGCAAGCTCTAAACCGATACAGCGTCAGTCATTTCCCATCTAAAATCTAAAATCTAAAATCTAAAATGGTATGATTTACTGCATCAATCCTCAATGCGAACAACGCGAAAATCCTGCTGCTGCTCAAAATTGTCAGGCTTGCGGCACGGATTTGTTAATTGGCGATCGCTACCGCATCCTTAAACCAGTGCGATCGCCAAATCCCGCACGCCCCACGGACATCTTTGAAGTCGAAGATTTGGGAACCGGGGAAAACGAATGGGGAACTGTCAAAATTTTAAAAGTCTTGAAACACACACACAATCCCGATTTAGTTCGCGTGTTCAAGCAAGAAGCGCGAGTTTTGATTTGGCTGGCCGGAAAGGGCTCAGTTCCCCAAATCGAACCTGACGGTTATTTCCCAATTAAACTCCCCAATAATTTCCAGAAATTGTCTTGTTTGGTGATGGAAAAAATTACCGGAGAAAACTTGGCAGAATTCTTAAATAAAAACCAGCAAATTTCTCAAAAGCTCGCTCTTGATTGGCTGCAACAAATGACCAGTATTTTGCAGGAAATCCACAAATATCATGTAGTGCATCGGGATATTAAGCCATCCAACATGATGGTTGAAGCCAATGGGAAATTGAGATTAATTGACTTCGGCGCCGCCACAGAAGCAGATATAGATACCGCACCCATAGGTTCTGCTGGATACGCCGCACCGGAACAAATTGCAGGTAAAGCAGGCGTGCGATCGGACTTTTTTGCCCTGGGGCGTACTTTTGTACATTTATTAACAGGCATACAGCCGAGTCACTTTCCCGTTAATGAAAAAACTGGTAAAATTAATTGGAGGAATCAGGCTGTAGATATTGACCCGTTACTCCTAGAGTCGATCGACGAATTGATGGAACCGCTACCGGAAAACCGACCTGAAAATACCCAAGTTATTTTAGAAAAATTAAAAATTCACGACGCAGACCCCCTGCAAAAGGGGGACGCAACATCGCTTTAATAAATCTCTTCCAACCGGCGAAAATCCCGCTCAACTTCCGCCCACAAAGCCCGATTGTGAGGGTCAGTTTTCACAGCCTTTTTCAAATATATTCTCGCCTTATCAACCTGCTTTTCTCCGATCAAATGCCGTCCCCAGCGCTGATAGGCGATCGCCTGCCACTGACGCACCTCCAAATCTTCGGGAACCCGCTGGGCCAAACCCTCAATCAAGGCGATCGCCCGCGGGAACCTCTGATATTTCAGCAACTGCTGCAGCTCAACATAAGCATCTTGCTTTAACTTTTGTTCCGCAGCCGACAAATCCGCATTAGATTGAACCGCAGTCTCTTTTCGAGTCACCTTAACTGCTTGCGGTTGAGTTTTCACCCCCCGATCCGGCGGTGTCGGAGTAGGCTGGACAGTTGAATTGGCAACCTTCGACTCCGCAACATCGGGGGGGGCAATTTTCACCAGGAACTTATAAGCCTCAGTAATAGCAATAAACTTATTTTTAGCCTGTTCGTTTCCCGGATTCACATCGGGGTGATACTGTCTCGCTAACTGCCGATAAGAGGTCTTAACTTGCGATAAACTCGCACCAGACCTCAGTCCTAACTGTCGGTAATAATCTGCAATATCCATCTAGCATGAATGAGCGTTGATAATACCATTAAATATGGCAGAATCCTTAAATGTAAAGATTCTGCCAAAATTTACTGCGAACTAGGTTGTAGTGCGAGGGTTGCCCGCACTACGGTCGCGCAAAAATAACTTACGGACGCTCTTCGATTACTCTGTCAATCAAGCCGTATTCCCTGGCTTCCTCAGCGGACATGAAATAGTCGCGATCCATGTCCTTCTCGATTTTCTCGATCGGCTTGCCAGTATTCTTAGCATAGATATTATTGAGTTCGTGGCGCAGCCGCAGAATCTCTTTCGCCTCAATCTGAATATCCGTTGCTTGTCCCCGCGTGCCCCCAGAAGGCTGGTGAATCATGATTCGCGAGTGAGGCAAAGCTAACCGTTTTCCTTTCGCACCGGCAGCTAACAGGAAAGAACCCATCGAAGCAGCCAAGCCCACACAAATCGTCACCACGTCCGATTTAATGTGCTGCATGGTATCAAAAATAGCCATGCCTGCCGACACCATTCCGCCTGGGGAATTGATGTACAAAATAATATCCTTACCTGAATCTTCCGAATCGAGATAGAGCATCACAGCGATGATTTGATTGGCAATTTCATCGTCAATGTCCCTGCCCAAGAAAATAATTCGTTCCCGGTAGAGGCGATCGTAGATATTAATCCACTGAGTATCATAACCACCCGGCATTTTGTAGGGAACTTTTGGCACACCTATAGGCATAATTCGGAACTCCGTTTAGTTGGTAATTGGCGATCGGGCAATTGGTTATGGTTTATTAGTTATTTGTTACTTGTTATTTCCGGTTTTTTAGTTATTGGTTATAATGACCAATAAACAATAACCAATAACTAATAACTAATAACTAATACCCCCTAACCGAATTAGATGACTCCTGCAGGCAGCGGTTTCGGTAATTCTTCCGAACTTTCAAGAACGCGATCGATCAAACCGTATTCTTTAGCTTCATGGGGCGTCATGTACAGCAACCGATCCATATCTTTAGTAATCTTTTCGATCGGTTGGCCAGTACAGCTTGCAAAAATCTCAAGCATCGTCGCTTTATTTGCCAGCACTTCCTTAGCCCGAATTTGAATGTCGCTTGCTTGACCCCGCGTGTAAGCCTTGGGTTGGTGCAAAACAATCGAAGCGTGGGGCAAACTCGCCCGAAAGCCTTTTGTACCAGCCGCTAAAAGCATGGCAGACATCCCCATTGCCGAACCGAGGCAAATAGTGTGTACGGGCGGCTTAATGTACTTGATCGTATCGCAGATAGCGAAGGCTTCTGTTTCAAAGCCGACGGGTTCGCCACTGTAACCAGAAGTGCCGGTCGAGTTGATGTAGATTTTGATCGGCTTATCCGGGTCTTCGTACTGCAAGAACAACAGTTCAGCGATAATCAGTTCTGTTACCGCAGGCACCAGAGGCATCCCCAGATAAACGATCCGCTCCTTCAGCAACAGGGATGGCAAATCGGGAGGTGGCGTCCGAGAGTTCCCTTCCCCGTAGTATGGCGATTGCACAGCTTTAATTGGTGTGTTCATATAACCGAAATGTTGCCTGAACTGATGGAGCTATTCTTAAAGAAATAGTAACGCAATCTTTAGGTATCCCGCATGAAAGTTAGTTTGCTCCCGGTTTTAAACGACCCTAACCTTGACGCTGCTGCGCCCTCGACGCAGCGCCAGCTAGCGATTTCAGTGTCTGCGATGGCAAGCTCGATCGACTCCAGCGTACCCTTAAACCTGTGCCTGATTCTCGACCACAGCGGTTCGATGGGCGGACGCCCCTTGGAAACCGTCAAACAAGCCGCCGGTCGGTTGCTGGACAGGTTGAAGCCCGGGGATCGCTTTTGCGCGGTGGCTTTCGACCACAAAGCCAAAGTCCTCGTCCCCAATCAAATTGTGGCAGACCCCAGTAGCATTAAACGGCAAATTGAGCAATTGCGCCCGGCCGGCGGCACAGCAATTGATGAGGGCATTAAGTTAGGTATTGAAGAGTTGGGCAAAGGCAAAAAAGAAGCTATATCTCAGGCGTTTCTGCTGACTGACGGCGAAAACGAACACGGCGACGACAGCCGTTGTTTGAAGTTGGCGAAACTGGCCGCCGAGTATAATATGACTTTAAATTCTCTGGGATTTGGCGATAACTGGAACCAGGATATTTTGGAAAAGATTGCTGATGCAGGCGGCGGTGCTCTGGCTCACATTCAGCGTCCTGAAGATGCGGTTGACGAGTTTGGTAAACTGTTTAGCCGCGTCCAAGGTGTAGGTTTGACTAATGCTTATTTGCTATTTTCCCTGATGCCAAAAGTGCGGTTAGCCGAACTCAAACCGATCGCCCAAGTTGCCCCGGATACGATCGAATTACCCGTACAGCAAGAGGGCGATCGGTTTATGGTGCGCCTGGGAGATTTAATGAAGGATATAGAGCGAGTAGTTTTGGCTAATATTTATATTGGACAGTTGCCCGAAGGTACACAGGCGATCGGGCAATTGCAAATTCGCTACGACGATCCGAGTGTCGGTCAAGGTTTGCTTTCCGATCCTGTTGCAGTTTCTGCTAATGTCCTGAAAGTTTATCAGCCGGCAATTAACCCGACGGTACAGCAGCACATTTTAGCTTTGGCTAAATACCGCCAAACTCAACTCGCAGAAACTAGATTGCAACAGGGCGATCGGGCCGGCGCGGCGACAATGCTGCAAACTGCTGCGAAAACTGCTCTGCAAATGGGCGATAAAAGTGCCGCAACTGTGCTCCAAACCTCTGCTACTCGCTTGCAGTCTGGCGAACAATTGAGTGAAGCCGATCGCAAGAAAACTCGGATTGCTTCTAAAACTATTTTGAAGTAATCGCGCCCTTTGAAATTTTAAATAATTTTAAATTGGGCGATCGGACAATTTGCCGATGCGAAATCGCCTCTACAAAAACGAAACCCGCCTAGGCGCGGGTTTCAATATTCTGAGTCTCGCCAGCAGAAAGCAAAAGTCAGTCTAGCCCGATTGTTTCAAGCTGTGGATCCTGTAGAAGCTCGATCGTTTAGAATGTTTGTATCACCTATCAAGAGTGCTTGTATGAACCAGACAATATCTGATAAAGTACGCTGGACTAGCGCCGATTTAGAGCTATTGCCCGATAACGGCGATCGCTATGAAATTATTGATGGGGAGCTATTTATGACTAGAGCACCGCATTGGGGGCATCAACAAGCTATAGGCAACCTCTACCAAGAACTTAATACTTGGTCGCGAGAGACTAATTTAGGACGAGCAGGAATCAATCCAGGTATCGTTTTCACGGATGCTGATAACGTCATTCCCGATCTAGTTTGGGTGAGCAATGAACGCTTGGCTATCTTGCTAGACGAAGCCGGCCATTTAACCGCCGCACCCGAGTTAATTGTTGAAGTATTATCCCCCGGTGCAGACAATCAGAGACGCGATCGAGATTTGAAACTCAGACTCTATTCTGTGCGAGGAGTGCAGGAATACTGGCTTGTGAATTGGCAATTGCAGCAAATAGAAGTTTATCGCAGGGAACAAGCAAGTTTAAGGCTCATTGCTACGCTGTTGAGCGCTGATGAATTGACCTCGCCTTTGTTGCCCGGTTTTAGTTGCTCTGTCGCTCAAATTTTTGCCTAAATTATGAAATCATCATTTTACAATTTAATTGCCACTATAGTAATCTTTACTATCTTTGGTAATATATCCCCTGCGGTCTCTGCTAAATCCTCAACAATATTAATAGCTCAAAAAACGATTGTTCAAAATCCTGCTGAAGATTTATTCAATAGTGCTTTAGCCAAATCAGAGGCGGGAGACATTCAAGGGGCGATCGCCGATTACACCGAAGCTATTCGCCTCAACCCCAACTACGCCAAAGCCCACAACAAACGCGGCATCATCCGCGGCCGCAATCTCAAAGATTATCCAGCAGCTAAAGCAGATTTCGATCGCGCCATTGAAATTAACCCCAACTACGGCGACGCCTACTACAACCGCGCCAGAGTCCGCGAGTTCTTAGAAGACAAACCGGGGGCGATCGCCGATTATCATAAAGCAGCCGAACTCTATCAAAAAGATGGCAATACCAACGATTATCAAGATGCCATCAAGCATTTGGAAATGCTGCAAGAATAAATTGCTTTTGAAAACATAGTATAAAACATAGTATAATATGGTTAGTTTTTAATAAATACCAACTATGATTGCCAACAAAAGTCACAACTACGCATCCCCGGAAGACTATTTAGAAGGCGAAAAAATCAGCCCCATCAAACACGAATACAGACAAGGCGAAATTTATGCAATGGCAGGAGCAAGTGATGCCCACGAGACTATTTGCATCAACTTAGTAAACTTGCTCACAACTCATGTTAGAGGCAGAGGCTGTCGCATCTATGGGGGAAACATGAAAGCCAGAATCGATCGAGCAGACGTGTTTTACTATCCAGACATCATGGTGACTTGCGATGAAAGAGATAGAAGCCTGGAATATTTCAAACGCTACCCGCGCTTAATCGTAGAAGTTCTATCTCCAACAACAGCAGCATTCGATCGCGGAAATAAATTTGCCGACTACCGCACCTTAGAAACTTTACAAGAATACGTGCTGATTAACCAAGAAAGAATAAGCGTAGAATCTTACCAGCGCAATGCTGAAGGGCGCTGGGAACTTTACCCTTACGCTGCGGGTGAAGAAGTTCGCTTGGGTAGCGTAGATTTTCAATGCCCGATCGCACAAATTTACGAAGACGTTCTAGGAATCAGTTAAAATAGTCGATCGCACAAACACCAAAAAACCATCTGTGTTCATCTGCGTCCATCTGCGGTTAAACACTCCAAATCCACCATTCAAAAAATGCCCGAAACTTCCACCGTCACCGTCACCGTACCCGCCACAACCGCCAACCTAGGCCCAGGATTCGACTGCATCGGCGCCGCTTTAAGCCTCTACAACCGCTTCCAATTCTCCCGACTCGAACCCTCAGCAACAGAGAAACTAAAAATTACTGTTACAGGCCAAGAAGCCGCCAAAGTCAAGACAGACGAAAGCAATCTCGCTTATCAAGCTTTTCTCAAGTTATACGATCGCCTGAACCAATCGCCGCCGCCCGTAGCGATACATATAGATATGCAAGTGCCGCTGGCTAGAGGTTTAGGAAGTTCCGCCACGGCTATTATCGGTGGGTTAGTCGGTGCAAATGAATTAGCCGGAAAGCCTTTGAGTCAGGTGGAAGTGATGCAGTTGGCGATCGAACTTGAAGGACATCCAGACAACGTTGTCCCCGCTTTACTCGGAGGTTGTCGCCTCGCTGCTAGCAATGCACCCCCCCAACCCCCCCTTAGTAAGGGGGGGCTAAGAGAAGAATCCCCTCTTACACCCCCCCTTACTAAGGGGGGGCAAGGGGGGGATTCCTGGGAGATTTGCGATATTCCCTGGCATCCAAATATTGTGCCCGTGGTAGCCATCCCCGATTTTGAACTGTCTACAGCCGAAGCCCGCAAAGTTTTGCCAGCAGATTACAGCAAGGCTGACGCGGTTTTTAATGCTGCACACCTCGGTTTGCTGTTGCGGGCTTTGGAAACTGGCAATCAAAACTGGCTGCGCTGCGCCCTCCAAGACAAAATTCACCAGCCTTACCGGCAATCTCTGATTCAGGGATATGAAGTGGTGCAACAAGCTGCACTGAATGCAGGGGCCTGTGGAATGGTAATTAGCGGTGCGGGGCCGACGCTTTTGGCTTTAACGGATGTGGCTAACGCTGTTGCGGTTGTCAGGGAAATGGCGGCTGGTTGGATGGAATTTGGGGTAAAGGCTGATGTAAGGGCGATCGGTCTCGATACTCAAGGCGCGCAAGTCTCCCTTTAGTTATTCCACTCCTGGACACACAACATCTACATAACTGTGTTTTGTAGGGGCAATCCCCCGTGGTTGCCCCTCTCCTTGGAATTATTCAGATCTCTCTTCTCGACCTCTGCGTGAATCTGGGTCAATTCTCTGTCATCTGCGGTCCGAGAAATTATCTTTTTTTTACCGCAGATGAGGGCAGATTAACACAGATTAACGCAGATTAATTAGATTAATTCCGGTTGCAAAATACGTGACTGTTGACTGTTGACTGGATTTGACGCCCGACGATGCTACCGGATTTGATATTACTTCCTAAATATTCCTCACATTCGATTAATTGATATGTTGGAGGTCGTATATAAAAAATGCCGTTGCATAATAAAAGTATGAGGTATGAATTTAGGCTGGGAGGGTGAAGAATAGAAAAATTATTTGTTATTCTCACTCCCAACAAGTTATATAACATTCAATTCGTTTACTAATTCACGCTTCTCACATTCGAGGACGTTCCCATTCCATATTCAAGTAGTCATTGAGATACCCTGGTTGGAATGTTATTCGACCTGGCTTCTGCGCCCTCTGCTGTTTAATCGTTCCGATACAACCGGAATTCAACTCAGACATCTATTCGCCAACGCCTATTTTTTTACGGGTCAAAAATTGTTTTTGCCGCTCCGTCAAATCTCTTGAATATCAACTCAAGTCTCTTTTCGATAACTTCTGCCATTCCCTCTACAAAATTTTACCTTAAAAAAAATGCAGTCCTTGTAGGGGCGGATTCACCATAATCTCAGGCTAAAACCAACAATTTCAAAAACCCGCCCCACCAACGGTAAATACTGTTAATTAACTGTGACGCAGCGGAATCTCTATCTGAATTTTAGTGCCTTTACCCGGTTCCGAAAAACACTTGAAATCTCCTTTGTGCTGCTCTACAATTATCCGATAGCTGAGAGCAAGTCCCGATGATATGGGTGGTTCCGCAGGTTTTGCTACCAAAAATGGATCTGAAATTTGGGCTGTGATATCTTTGCTATTGGCGATGCCGTTATCAGCAATCTCAATCGAAATTCGCTGAGCATCGACTACCTGAGTGGTAATCAAAATCACAGGCTTAAATTTGGTTGATTCCAACTCTTCCAACTCTTGAGCCGACTCTTCCAAAGCATCGATCGCGTGATTGATGATATTCAGAAAAGCTTGATTTAGCAGACCTGCATAACACTCAATCTGTGGCAAGTTGCCGAATTGTTTGATCACCTTGATGTCTCGCCTTCCCTCGCGAGCAGGCAAGCGGTGCTGCAACAACAACAGAGTATTTTCTAAACCGTCGGAAACATCAAATAACTGCCAGCCCGATCGATCGCTGCGGGAAAAATCCTGTAGCGACAAAATTATTTGGCGGATGCGATCGCTCCCGGTACGCATGGAACTCACAATTTTTAATAAATCGTCTAGTACGAATTCCACATCCATATCTTGTTGTTTTTGCAGAATTTCCGCTCCGGGATTGACTAGCTCTTTTTGATACAATCGCAGCAGTTCAATTAAATCGGTAGCGTAGCTTTGGACGTGAGTTAGATTGCTGTAAATAAAAGTAATTGGGTTGTTAATTTCGTGGGCTATCCCAGACACCAATTCGCCCAAACTAGACATTTTTTCAGTTTGCAGCATTCGATCGCGCGACAGATCCAATTCTTGCTGGGTTAACTCCAACCGCGCCCTCAACTCGTGCGATCGCTTAGACGCGCGCACCCGCGCCAATAATTCCTGCTTAACTATCGGTTTAAACAGAAAATCGTCAAAGGGCGCATCCAATTCTTGAATTTCATCAAATTGCTTCGGTGTTGTCAGCAGAATAAAATAGGCTGCCGCCAATTCTCGTGAAGCGAAGCTATCCCGTAGGGAATCGGCTTTCACCAGCCGGCACACCTCCAAAAAGTTGATTTGAGGCGAAGTCCCGTCGCAAATTATCACATCGGGGGACAACTCCCTCGCCAAGTCTAAACCCTCCTTGTCGTCGGAAACGACTCTCACCTGATGTCCCTCTTGGCTGAGTAACTCTTGGACAACTTGAAAAGTCACAGTATCCGCGACGATCGCCAGAATCTTTGCCATACTTCTACCACCTCCACAAATTACTTTTTAGGATACAACCGCCTGAATTGCGCTGACAGATTTAAAATTTCAAAAGAGTTCAATTCCATCAAAAAACAGCCATCCCCGCTCCCTCAAAACCAAAAATAGCTCATACCATTTTAGATTTTAAATTTTAGACTAAAAAATTCGGAATGACTTACTGTATAATAATTGGGAGCTTGCCTAAAGTTGCATATTTTTTGGGAACAGGTATCACTAGAAGGTATAATTTGAGACGGGTAATGCAAAAAGGGAAATTTTCTCCTTCGCAATTAATGTTACATCAGAGCTTTCGACCGAAAGACTGCTGAGGGCGATCGCAGATACTTTCTCAAATTGCGCCAGGAAACAATAAAAAACTTTAAAATTAATTAATAGTATCGTTAAATTCACCTTCTCGGTCAGCGCCTGAGAATGCCAATTACCAACACCACCTCAACTTTGATTCAAGCCGAAACACTAGAACTATTAGAATGGCCGCGCCTGTGTCAGCACTTGGCTACCTTCGCGGCCACCAAACTCGGCGTCGCCGCCGCCCTCGACCTCCCAATCCCGGCAACTCAAGCTCACACAGCAGAACTCAAGGCCCAAACTCAGGAAGCTTATCAGTTAGAGAACCGCGCTGGCGGTGCTTTGAGTTTTGAAGGAATCCAAGACATCGGCACCTCCCTGCAGCGAGCCGAACTCCAAGGTTTGCTCAGCGGCGAAGAATTGCTGGCAATTGCTACTACCCTCGCCGGAGCAAGGCAATTGCGCCGGATAATTGACTCTCAGCCAGATGTGCCGACGCTCCAAGAACTGGCAGCCCAATTGCGGACTTATCCCGAACTAGAGCAAGAAATCCATCGCTGTATAGACGATCGCGCTCAAGTAGCAGACAGAGCCACTCCTAAATTAGCAGGAATTAGAGTTCAAATGCGACAGTTGCGCGATCGCATTTATCAAATATTGCAGGGGATTTTGCAGCGCCAATCCAACGCCGTACAAGAACAGCTAATTACCCAAAGAAGCGGACGCTTTGTCATTCCCGTCAAAGCTCCCCAAAAAGATGCCATACCGGGCATCGTTCACGACTCCTCGGCCAGCGGCGCGACACTGTACGTAGAACCCCACAGCACTGTCAATCTTAACAACCAAATGCGGCAGTTGCTCCGGCAAGAACAAGCCGAAGAAGAAGCAGTCCGCCGCGCCCTCACGGAGCAAGTCGCAGCAGTAAAACCCGATTTAGACAGATTGGTGGTGGTAGTTACAACTTTAGATTTAGCCACCGCTAAAGCGCGTTATAGTTATTGGTTGCAAGCAAATCCGCCGAAATTTATCGAATTGGGAGAGCCAGAATTAGCACCAAAAAATCCCGAAACAGAAGATGAGGAAAAAGCAGATGAGGAAAACTCAGAAAACAGTCAATTATTAATTCCCAACCTGCGATCGCAAATTACCCTGCGCCAGTTGCGCCATCCTTTATTAGTTTGGCAGCAACAGCACGAGCAAGGCTTTCCAGTCGTGCCGGTCGATTTAACGATCGGGCCGCACATCCGCGTCGTCGCCATCACCGGCCCCAACACCGGCGGCAAAACTGTCACCCTCAAAACCTTGGGATTGGCAGCTTTAATGGCGAAAGCAGGAATGTTTGTTGCCGCCCGCGAACCCGTAGAATTGCCTTGGTTCGATAATATTTTGGCCGATATTGGTGACGAACAATCTTTGCAGCAAAGTTTGTCTACTTTCTCCGGCCATATCCGCCGCATCAGCCGCATTTTAGAAGTTTTACACAATAAATCGGAAGGGGAAAGTGCAGGAGAAGGAGAAGAAAATTCTCAATTCCCAATGCCCCATGCCCAATTCCCAATGCCCAAATCTTTAGTTTTGTTAGACGAAGTAGGAGCGGGGACAGACCCATCTGAAGGCAGTGCATTGGCGATCGCCCTGTTGAAATACCTCGCCCAACATTCCCTGTTAACAGTTGCCACTACCCACTTTGGCGAACTCAAAGCCCTCAAATATCAAGACTCCCGCTTTGAAAATGCCTCAGTAGAATTTGACGACAATTCCATGCAGCCAACCTATCGCTTGCTGTGGGGAATTCCCGGACGTTCCAACGCCCTCACCATTGCCAAAAGACTCGGTTTGCTACCAGAAATTGTCGAAGAAGCTCAAACCTATGTCGGGGGAGCCTCTCAAGATGTCAATCAAGTGATTGCCGGACTCGAAGCACAGCGCCGGAAACAGGAAACCAAGGCCAGAGAAGCAACTCAACTGCTACACCAAACCGAAAAACTGCACAGAGAAGTTTCTCAAAAAGCAGCGGCTTTGCAAGAGCGGGAGCGAGAACTAAAAATAGCTCAGGAAGTGGCAGTAAATGAGGCGATAGGGTCGGCAAAATCAGAAATTGCTCAAATCATTCGTCGCTTGCAGTCGGGCAACCAGACGGCTCAAAATGCCCAACAAGCGACAGAAACCTTAAATCAAATTTCCCAAAAACACCTGCCTTCTCGGCAACAACCGGCTAAACCCAAACCGGGTTTTATGCCGAAAGCGGGCGATCGCATCCGCATTCCCAGCTTGGGCCAAACCGCCGAAGTCCTCAGCGGCCCGGACGCTAACGAAGAGTTGAGCGTTCGGTTTGGGATTATGAAAATGACTGTCAAACTGGGAGAAATTGAATCCCTAGACGGTCAAAAACCGGAAACTAAAGCTCAATTAGCCAAGGCGGCCGCCCAAGCCCAAGCACTCGCTACGGCTAAAGCCAAGCAAGCAGCGTCGGAACCTGCAAAACCCAATCCCGAAATCGCCATTCGCACTGCTAATAATTCGATCGACCTGCGGGGTGCGAGAGTCTCAGACGCAGAAATCGAAATAGACAGAGCTCTTTCCAAAGCCGTGGAATACGGAGTCCTGTGGATAATTCACGGCAAAGGTACGGGACAGTTGCGGCGCGGGGTTCACGAGTTCCTCGCCAATCACCCGCAGGTTTCCCGCTTTGAACTCGCCAGTCAAAAAGAAGGAGGTGCAGGTGTGACGGTGGTTTATTTGAAATAATCAAAATTTACGCATTTCCGGTTGACTCGTAATTATATATTTGTATGCAGCCAAACAAGTCGCAACGAACATATCATACTGATGCAACCGGAATGGATTATACTGCAAATGTGGCATAATTAAGAGTTGATTTACCACTTTAGTAACTGCCTGACTAATGACGTAATGCTCTCTATTGCTAAAACCGAAGGTGGTTTATCTCACCCCGAAGCTGTCGGGTTCTTCGACAAAATGAAGCAAGAAAAGCGCTTCACGAGCGATGTTTGGGGCGTACAGTTGAACTTCAAACAAGCTATTAAACAAGTGCAAAAAGATAACTACTCCCAAGCCGAAGGGTGGCTGATTCGGGTGCAGCAGCCAGATGACCGTGAAGCACCTGTCAAGGAATTGGTGCAACCGTTAACAGTTTAAAGTGAAGGATCTCACCAGTTAATTAAGAGCAGCGAAAAGATGACCCAGAATCCTATCAATCAGCTTAGCGAAACTATCCCCCAAACACTAAATGGTTACGATCCTAATGTGTTTCCAGCTTTTCATCAAATGCTCACTACTCACTTTCCAGGGGCATTACCCATGAGCAAGTACATGAGAAAGACGTTCCAAAGCTTGAGTACCTACGGTTTTTGTGATGAAAATACGATGGGAATGATAGCAATTTGTCGGGATGAAATCGCCGAACCCCTATTCGCCGAAGTAATTCGATACTGGGGGAAAACCTTTAATTGTTGCAGTTTAGCTGGATTTGTGATGATGGGCAAAACTGGGTTAGCTTCTGCGACAGACCATACCCCTATAGTTGATGGCATCCGTCGTTTTACCTTTTATGCCATGCCCCACATCGCTATTTCTAGACATGGCGATATTGGCATGGTTTATCGAGATGGTATTCAAAAGGCTTCCCATGCCTGTGGAGCATTAGAAGCGATTGTTGAAGAGTTGGCAGCGGGGCACCTGAAGCTAGAAATGGATATGCAGGATATTGAACAAACAATTATTCGGCAAAAAATTCTTTCAACCATTACCTATGGAGATAAACCCGATTTAATAGAAATTACAAAATTGGCATCTCGAATTATTTCTGAGGATGTCGAACATCTTTTAGATACCCTGGATCGATCTATTTTTACCTATGCCGTTATGACCGGCATTCAAATTCACGGTCCCCTGGGCACCCAGTGGATTTATCCGCAAGATTTTTATGTTGTTAACAGCGATATACCGGGAGGGAAAAGAACACTTCAAGCTGTTCGATAATCTCCACTAAAAGGAAGATTCAAGGATGTCAGCAGCAGTTAAAAAGGCAGCACAACCGCTGAGGATCTCAGCGGAAGTTCCCCCTTTGATTGATGCTAATTTATGGGCGGGTAAATTATCCATTACTACTACCGCTCCTTCCCATAATTGAGGACATAAAAAATGCTGAATAAATATAGCAAATGCCTGTCCATCCATTGAATCATTCATTGTCATCAATGCCAACACTTTATTCATACTAATTGCGCCAATAGCTGTGACTTTGGCACCCCGATAGAATGCTTTTTTTTGTATACTCTTGTCCCGTGCTGGGAGCGGGCATAAGTTCTACTCAAACGAGCGTAGAATACCAGTTTCATCCAAAAATACTGGAGGGGTGACAAAGAGGCCTAGGAGATAGACCGCATCATCGTACTGATGCAACTGGAATGGGTACTATACTGCAAATGTGGCATAATTAAGAGTTGATTTACCACTTTAGTAACTGCCTGACTAATGAAAAAAACTCCCTCAAATGAAGTTTTGGTTGGCGACTGTCGTGAAGTGATGAAGACATTGCCAGAAAATTATATTTCTGCGTGTATCACTGACCCACCTTATAATTATGAATTTATTGGTCATAAATGGGATGACTCAGAAATTCAAAGGCGTCTCGAAAGAGTCAATGGCAAGGGAAATAAAACCATTGTTAAAAACATTCCCTATGGCAGTGGTTTAGCAGGTGGAGTCAGAAACGAAAAATGGTATCAAAGGAATCGCAACAACACTCTGGATTATGAAAAGTGGTGCTTTGAGTGGGGCGAGCAGCTTTTTCGGATCTGCAAACCGGGTGCGACAGTTTTAGTTTTCAACAGCACGCGGACTGTTGCTCACGTACAAGTTGCACTTGAAAGTGCTGGTTTCTATGCAAGAGATATTCTTGTTTATAAAAGATCCAGCGGTATCCCTAAAGGTGTCAATATCAAACAACAGTTAGAGAAGAAAGGATATGAAAATCCTGAACAATGGGATGGTTGGCACAGTTGTCTGAGGAATGAATGGGAAGCAATCTGCGTACTTCAAAAACCGCTGGTAAATAATTACTTGGAAACTCTACAGGAGTATGGTACTGGTCTATTTTATACTAAAGATGGGTTCGGTGGTTTTCAGTCAAATATTTTAGAAGGTATACAGCGTGAAAAAACCGAGGAGTTTAACGTCCATTGCACAGTTAAACCAATCGCTCTCATGAGAAAGCTGGTCGAAATATTTGTACCGCGTTTGGAAAATTCTATTCTAATCGATCCTTTCGCAGGATCTGGAACCACATTGCTGGCGGCGCAAGAATTTGGCATTAGGTATGTTGGCATTGAAATAGTACCTGACTACATAGAGATTATTAACAAGCGCCTTGATAGTTTCAGCGGTATACAGGGAATTCTCCCGCTTTTTCAATAAGAAATGACTTTAAATCAAACCCGCTTATTGTTTTTATGAACTCAAACGAATCGTCCCCTGTGTAAACTTTCCAAGTCCCTACTTGGCACGCTGTAATAGCTGCGGGCAAATTATCTTGTCTAAGAATTAAAAATACGGGTTCGTAATTATAAGTACGAAGTAGTGGGCCATAAGATTTGAACTTTTTCAGTGTTCCAGAGTCTCCTGAGCCAATACGATATTTTGTATCTATTGCGTACCCACCAACAATCAGATCGCACGGCTCATCGCTTCCAACTTTAAATGCTGGCTGAAAGCTACTGCAATATGTTTTACAGGTTTCAGTAACTAACAATTGCCAACACATACCTAACTCTTCCAATATTGCCTATTTTCTTTTTTGATTATTGGAGAAATACCAAACACATCCATTAAAATATCGTGTTCTTCATTCTCTTCTGCATAAATTTTTTCGGTAAATGAGTTTTGGTATTTTGCTAAAATTTGCTCTAGTTTTCTTTCAGTCATCATCAGTTACCAGCTCGGCTAGACTAACGGATAATGCCTTGGCTATTTTGCTAGCATTAAGCAGGGTTATATTCCTTTCACCTCGTTCCACTGAACCAATATAGGTGCGATGTAATTCAGATAGTTCTGCAAGCCGATCTTGGGAAAGATTTCTGAGCTTTCGGAAATGTCTAACTTTTTTACCAAATTGCTCCGTAATATCCATAGATGGCGCCAGATGAAGCAATGACAACTATAATCTGACAGACTATAAGTAGCGACAGACTATAAGTAGCATTCGAGAGCGCTAGGATATTTGCATTGACATAAGTCCCGATAGTTTCAAAGCACTGATTTGATTTCGGTCACTCTGCGGCGTAGCATGGTTAGGGGTAAAAATCTATGGGTTTTGCCGATTGCGATCGATCGAACTTGAAGCCGCAACTTTTAACCAGCAACTCCGTCCAGCAGTTAGGATTGCCGGAATCAAAGCAACGAGCTATGGAGACAAATTAACAGATGTGCTGTTGCCCACAGGCCGCAAAGCTTTCATCACTGCATGCTGTTTGATATCCTGCCTCAACCTGTCTTAAATTTCCCGTGCTGAAGCCATGCGCTCGACCGTAAAGTCCTCCGCTCCCACAAACGAAACGGGCCCATCTCCCAACTGGGAAGAATTGACCCAAAAAGCACCAGAACCTACCCAGTTGGACAACATTAAAGCCCAACTGGATTTGGTGCTGTTAGCCCTAGAAGCACTGGCAGAAATTGGCTCAGAGGCTATGCTCAAGGTAGCAGCCGAACTGAATTTAGAGCCAATGGTAGCCGATCGGGTAGCTTTGTGGCGGCTGCGCCAATCTAACCCGCTGCGGAAAGGCCAGGGAGGGCGCAAAAAACTCGATGTGGAGGAAGCTCGATCGCTCGTTTTGATAAGCTGTCATTTGGCAAAACAGCACCAAGCTTTAATCCGCCGCGCTGTTGCTTTGCTCGAACAAATGGCCGAGCAAAACCGCGAACCTCACACCATCGCTTTGCTGGGAGATTATATTGACAGGTTCAGCAACACTTACGGCTCGCGCATGGAAGATGGAGAAAATTTATCGGCCGGAGAACTGACTGATTTGGCCCTCAAGCTCCTGATCGATTTGCTGTTTTACAGCAGTCCCGGCGGCCACCGCCGCCTCTGGCTGGCTCTTCTAGACCGTGCTAAAAATTAAACAACAGTCAGCAGTCAGCAGTCAACAGTCAACAGTCAACACTCAACACTCAACAGTCAACAGTCAACGGTCAACGGTCAACAGTCAACACTCAACGCTCAACAGTCAACAGACTTTCTGCTATGGTTCTCAAACGGTACACGCCCCCCACTTGCACGCTGGAAATTACAGCCAAAAGTTCGCCTCTATCTCGCTGGGCGGGCCAACCCGTGTTTAAATCTTTAAGTTTCGAGCTGCGACTCGACGACCCCAGGCTGCCAGATACCCAACACGTTACTCTCAGGGGCGATCGAATTCAACTCGAAACCCTCCACGAAGCTGTCAGCAACTACGTCCAAAACTTGCTGGGCGAATCCCGCGATTGGGAAAGCAACCTCAACTATCAAACCGGCCGTATCCCTGCGGGTTCAGACTCGCCAGAAGCCGCGCGTAACGCCGTTATATTCGATCGAGCCGCCAACACTTCCGAACTAGCAACCTCGGCCCCGAATACTGCCTACCTTCCGGTTCCCCCCCGCTTAGAACCCTGCGGCTTGCTCGCCCACAACTTGTTTTTGGGATCTTTGAGCGCAGCAGAATCCGGGCCGGTAGTTCCCTTGAGCACCCTGCAACTGTTTGACTTGGCGACAGCACTAGATGACTGCGCCGCCGAAGTGATGGCGCTTCCCAACCTCAACCGCGAGTCCCGACGGCCGCTGTCCTCACCCTGGCTCAAGCTGGCAGCAATGCTGGTCGCGGGCGCGGGTCTGACGACAGGAATTATCAAAATGCTCGATCGAACCGCCACCTCCCCGCAAACCGCCTCAGCCCCCGCCACAGCCCCCGCCAATCCACAATTGAGCACCGCTCCAGGAAACCCCCAGTTAGCTGCCGGCGCTTCCCCCAGTCCAGTTGCCGCCCTACCGACACCCCCAGCACCAAAACCCGCAGCCACACCCGGTTTACC
The DNA here is from genome assembly GCF_000317475.1 of Oscillatoria nigro-viridis PCC 7112. Classification (NCBI taxonomy): domain Bacteria; kingdom Bacillati; phylum Cyanobacteriota; class Cyanophyceae; order Oscillatoriales; family Oscillatoriaceae; genus Phormidium; species Phormidium nigroviride. Next base: position 3,321,944 of record NC_019729.1, on the reverse strand, counting down.
GCCCCTGCCGCCCCCGCCCATCAACACCGCCGCCTCCCCCAGCCCCAGCTTGCCTCCCATCGCCCTCGCCCCAACTTCCCCCACCAACAGACCCAGCCCCATCCAGCAGCCACCCCTGCTATTTCCCGCCAACGGCACCGCACCCAGCGCCCCACAGAGCGCCCCAGCATTTCCTCAAGGGCAAACAATCACTATTCCCGCCCCCGAAGAACGGCCCATTTCCGCCCCCCAAACACCCGCACCAGTACCCTACGTGCTGCCCCCACTACCGCCGAGACTAGCTCCCGCCGTACCGCCCCCCCTGCCGCCCTCCCTGTCGGCTTCCCGATTTCCCGTTCCCGCGCCGCAAACCTTCCCCAGCCCCATCGAGCCGATTGTCCCCCCCGCCAGTACCGAACTCCCAGCCCTTGAGGACGCTCAACCAACCCCCCAATCTGAGGACGACAACCAGCTCGCGGCGAGCAAAAAAAACCGCACTTTATTTGATACAATTCCTCAAGTTTCAGAAGCTAGAACTTACTTTGAGGAACGGTGGAAGCCTCCAGAAGGAATGGAACAAACTTTGGAATACAGCGTGCTGATCGATGAAAATGGGTCAGTTCAAAGTATTGTGCCGATGGGAAAAGCAGCAGCCGATTATATCGAGCAAATTAATATGCCATTAGCCGGCGAGCCGTTTGTTTCTGCCGTTTCTAATGGAAAAAACCCGAAAATTCGAGTGGTTTTGCGACCGAACGGTCGAGTACAAACCTTTTTGGAAGAGAGCGATTAAACGCTCTCAAACACATTGTCTAGAAGGGAAATCCCGGTTAATATCATGTCCTATCGATTGACCCTAATATCCCGGTCGGGCGGGTTTTTGAGATTGTTAATTATTGGCAGATATTGTTGGTGAACCCGCCCCTACCTGATTTCTGGTAATCGACCGGACATAATATAATTGCTAATCTTCAACAAGTTCAAATCAAATTTAATTTGTTTTCACTGTCAAGACTTGCGGAGGCGACGCATCGGGCGGATAAATAAAATCTACTTCTACAAGCCGCTTTTCTCCAGATTTCATCTCTAATTTGACCAAAGGTTCTCCCTGCTGTCCCCGCCGCTGGACTAAATGCACGTAGCGAGTTTGAGGCACTTTACTGTCATCAGTATACCGCACTCTGACTGTCCCCCTAAAAAAAGTTTGAGGGGCCGGAGGTTCTAAAAAACTAAGTCCTCCTGAAGTTAATTTGTCTGTCTTAATTGGAGTTTGAATCGCGACAGTTACAGTTTGATTTTGGCTGGTAGAATTGTACAGCGGCAAGCTGAGACTGTATTGAATTCCGTAATTGCCGTGGGCGCGGTATGCTGTATCTGGGTAGCGGACTAGCATTCTGGCACTTTGCACTTGATTGGTGCCCAGCATTCCGCGCGGGAGACTGCTTAATGGGTAGGAAAATGCTGTTCCGGGTTGGGGAATTGCTAGGTTTGATGTGGCGGGGTTGTCGGAGAGAAGTGCTCGCCATTGTGAACCTAATGCTACACCGGCAACTCGGCCGTAAATTACTTGACCTTCGGTGATTTCCGGCGGTGTGGGAGTTCGATCGCGCGGCCCGGCTATATTACCATTGTCTAATAAGTTTTGCCATTCTGCTAAGTTGGGCGATCGCTCGTTTCCCTGTCCGTTTCCCTCTGCGTCAAGTCGGGCAAACATCGCCAGACTGGCAACATAGACTATACCATCGCTCCGCAACCGCATCAAGGTCGATCGACCGTTTAGCGGCGGTACCAATCCCCGCACCGGTATCGGATGATTCATCAACAGTTGGCTTTTTCCCGGTGGAATAATTAATACCGGCTCAAAATCAGACTGTCTCCTTCCTCTGAGAATATCATTCACAGCGCGGCTTCCCGGCCCCGCGTAAATATTGCTGTTTGAATTATCGACTTGCGGCGGCAATTCAATAAACGGTGCATCGGGTTGGCTGAGATAACTCGCAGCTTGCAATATATCTAATTTTACTGGTTTATTGCCCGGATTGTAAACAATTACTCCTTGATACAAGGTTCGCAAATCTTCCGGCGAAGGTGCGCGGGCTATGTGGTGGGCAAATATGTCGAAACGTCCTTGAAACGGAAAGTTTAAATGTGCCGCCGGAAATCTTTTACCATCCGGGGGAAATGTCGAAAGCAAAATTCCTTCTTGCAGCACTAATTCTGGACTGTTGCTGTTAAATACTGGTATGTTGTCTAACTGTCCGGGGAGTGGTCGCACTTCTTGGATTTGGACGATTTCTTGAGGTGCGGGAGGGGTTTGGGCTAAGGGGAGAATTGATAGAATTGGCAGCATTTTTTGAGATGAGTTTTTTTTACCGCAGAGGGCGCAGAGGGCGCAGAGGAAGAGAGGGAAGAGAAGAGGAGGTATATATTTGTGTCAGGGGGGTTTTGTACGGATATTTTGCCCACTTATAGCAGATATTGGGATTTTCACTTCGCCCACTGTTCTAATATGTAATTGTAAAATTTGGCGGTGTCTACTTTGTCCATTGCTTGAATTTTTCGCCCTCCACTTTTAACTTTTGTGCGTCCTTGGCTGAGGCCTTCGGTAATAATTTCTGTTTCCCATTCTCGCAGTTGGTAAAATTCTGGATGCGCTAAATAAGCGGTTGCCAAAATGTCCCAAAAATAGTAATCTTGAGAGATTGCTAGGGCATAACACTGTCCTGCTAAGTCGGAAATTGGATATTGGCGCTGTTTTGCTAAGAGATTGGAAAATTCTACAGTTAGCGGTACGTTATTAGTGATATCTAAAGGACACATGACAACGGGAATTTGGGTTTGCCAAATTCTCTCGATTGCTATCGGGTCCCAGTAAGCATTCCATTCCGCTGACATATCTTGTCCGGGTTCCATATCTTTGCTAACATTGCCGATAACATTGAGGGCGCCTCCCATCCAGACAATTTCTTGAATTTTGCTTTCAATTTCTGGCGCGATATCTAAAGCTTGCGCTACTGTTGTTAACGGCCCCGTTACCATTAATGTGACTGGTGCGGCTGCATCTTGCAAAACTCGCACCATAAAGTTTTGTCCGGGTTCTGATATTAACGGCGTGTCAATGGTTCCTTTTTCATTTAGAATGGGAAGTCGATCGACTGCAAAGGAATCTCGCCTAAATAACACCGGAAATGGATTCAGTCCCCGCACGGTACTCGCCGCCACCGGAACTTCTGAACGCCCCATCAAATCAAGGATTTTGCGCGTTGCACTCACCGCCGGTTGAATGTAGCAGTCCGCAGGAGTTACAATTACTCCCAGAGTTTCGACTTCCTCCATTGTCATCAGCAACACGACTGATAGATAGTCGTCAACTGCACCGTCGTGATCCATTAGTACGAGTTTTTTAGACATTTGGCTTCCCCGGTGACTGAATTACTGTAAACTACAAATATTAATTTTTTTGTGCGAGAAACACAACTGCCTCAACTATATGAATACAGTATCACCTTACGGCTCTTGGAAATCACCTATTTCTGCCGATTTAATTGTTTCTGGAACTGTCGGACTCGGACAAATTGCTATTGACGGCGATGATATTTACTGGGTTGAGGGAAGGCCTTCGGAAGCGGGGAGAAGCGTCCTCGTGCGGCGCACTCCTGACGGTACAATCAGCGACGTGACACCGCATCCTTTTAATGTTCGCACTCGCGTTAACGAATACGGCGGCGCTGCTTTTGCAGTTGCTGGCGGTGTTGTCTATTTCTCTCATTTTGCCGACCAACGTATTTACGTTCAAACATTAAATTCTCAACCAGAACCTCTGACTCCTGCTGCTAATTGTCGCTATGCAGATGCGATAGTTGACACGCAAAGAAATCGCCTGATTTGCGTGCGCGAAGACCATGCAGGTGAGGGGGAACCTGTCAATACTATTGTTAGCATTAATTTAGATAACGGCGAAGATATTCAAATCTTAACTCAGGGCAATGATTTTTATGCTTCCCCTCGTTTAAGTCCAGACGGTTCTCTACTTTCTTGGATTTGTTGGAACCATCCAAATATGCCGTGGGATGGCACAGAATTGTGGGTGGCAGAAATTAATGCTGACGGTTTTTTAGGTGAAAAATACTTAGTTGCTGGCGGGGTTGAGGAGTCGATTTTTCAACCGGAATGGTCGCCCGATGGAGTTTTGTATTTTGTTTCTGACAAGTCGAACTGGTGGAATTTCTACCGCTGGCAATCTAGAACCCCCCTCAATTCCCCCTTGGTAAGGGGGGAAGCAGAAATAGAAACCAGCTTGTGCGAAATGGCGGCTGAATTCGGACTTCCTCAGTGGGTTTTTGGAATGTCTACTTATGCCGTTGTCTCGGAAAGCAAAATTATTTGCACCTACACTCAGCAAGGCAAGTGGCATTTAGCGAGTCTTGATTTAACGACAAACCAGTTGACAACTATTGAAACGCCTTACACTGATATTTCCTCCGTCAAAGCGCGGGGAGAAACTGTGCTTTTTCTGGCAGGTTCGCCGACTGAATCTAGTGCTATTGTACAATTAAATTTAGCAACAAGTCAACGGTCAATCTTGCGCCAATCGAGCAATTTAAGCATCAGTCCGGGTTATCTTTCTGTACCGGAACCGATTGAATTTCCCACGGAAAACAATTTGACTGCTTTCGGTTTCTTTTATCCCCCGAAAAATCAAGATTTTGCAGCACCTGCGGGTGAAAAACCCCCGCTTGTTGTCAAAAGTCACGGCGGCCCAACTGCTGCTACTTCTAGCAGCATGAATTTGAAAATTCAATATTGGACGAGTCGCGGTTTTGCCGTGCTTGATGTTAATTACGGCGGCAGCACTGGTTACGGTCGAGAATACAGAAAAAGACTGCAAGATAGTTGGGGAATTGTCGATGTTGACGACTGCGCTAACGGTGCTAAATATTTAGCTGAAAAAGGTTTAGTTGATGGCGAAAGAATGGCGATCGCCGGAGGCAGTGCAGGGGGGTACACCACTCTGTGCGCTCTTACTTTCCGCGATGTGTTTAAGGCCGGTGCGAGCTATTATGGAGTTAGCGATGTGGAAGCTTTGACAACCGAGACTCACAAATTTGAAGCGCACTATCTGGATGGATTAATCGGGCCTTATCCTGAAAGAAAAGATTTGTATGTGGCTCGTTCGCCGATTCATTCCGCCGAACGTTTATCTTGTCCCGTTATCTTTTTTCAAGGATTAGAAGATAAAGTGGTTCCGCCCAATCAAGCGGAAATGATGGTAGAGATATTGAAAGCTAAAGGTTTGCCGGTTGCTTATGTTGCTTATGAAGGGGAACAGCACGGTTTTCGCCGCGCTGAAAATATCAAAAGAACTCTTGACGGCGAATTCTATTTCTATTCGCGGGTGTTTAAGTTTGAGTTAGCTGAACCTGTGGAGGAAGTGCCGATTTTCAATCTTTAGAAAACATTAAGTTTGCAGTTGCTCGGTCTTCCCTAAAACGCACCTGCAAGCTTTATCATAATTTGCAAATTTTCAATGTGATTTAATTCACAAATTTGGCTGTTTACTATCACAAATTTGGCTGTTTATTGTCACACCTTTAAAGGCGATCGCACTATAAAGTTTTATAGTGCGATCGCCTTTTGTTGCCGCAGAAACGCCCGATCGCGCGATCGTCGAGTAGAGAGTCAATTACTATGCAAACTCCTGTCCACCTGATTCCATCTGCTTTGGGCGAGCTGTTTGCCGAAGTGAATCAAAATGGCTACATTACTCTAGCCGATAGGTACGGTTTGATGGCTGCTATTTTCGACGAAAATTTGACTGAGGAAGACAAACGCTCGATCGATCGGCTGCTGCGCTCTGTGTGCCGGGGAAGGATAAAATTAGTTAACGAACTGTCTACGATCAGATAAGTGCAGATAATTTTATTTGACGATAATTTGAAAAATCTCCACAATCAAAAAAAGTCCTAATTGTCTCATAATTAGGACTTCGAGCGAGGAAACCATTTTTAATTTTTGATCGATATAGAAGTTACGCAAAAAAAGTTGGGCGCGCGAATTATAGCCGTAGGGTACGCTGCACCTTACATAATTAGATTCTGGCCCAACAACGAGCGAACAAGTTTAACGCGCAGGTATAGTTGTCGCCAACTGTAACTTGCTCAAACTTTCTTCAGGCTGAACATCCATCTGATAGCTGAGTGCCGAAGGAATTCCGAGCACGCAGCAGGGAAAATTATTGCCTAGTTCCCTAACCAGCGAGTGGTTTGCGGAATCGCAGCCCAAGAAAAGTAAATTTGCTGATTCTAATTCAACTACATTTCTGAGTTCTGTAGCAACTCTCCCCATCCGTAAATGAGCTTTGAATAAACCGCGCCATTCCTCAGCCAAACAGCGCGCTTGCCACAGCAATTTATCTGCTACCTCGTACTCATTATTTTGACCAAAGATTGCTTGGAAATAATGCGGATCGAGCCAATTTTTTTGCTGGGATAAAGATGGGATTTCCGTTGTAGGTAAAGCGCTCGCAGGCGCTGCACAATTCAGGGTGAAGGTTTCCTCTAATTCCCACAATTTTGGCGTGTTAGCCAAGGAATTTCCCACAGCAAAATTACCAATATCTTCGCCGTAATTGTTGGGCGCTTCGTCGATCACGTATACGACTTGAACCGTGACTTCTTTAGTTGTTACTAAACGAGTTTGATGCGCCATCCAAAGGGTAATGTCCAGAGCTATTTGACTTTTGGTAGAACTGTTGTAACCCACAATAAAATTGACAGTTTTTGCCTGTTTTGGAGATTTGGATTTCTTAGAACTTGGTACTTTTGGCTCAGGCAGCAACACCATTTCTTCTGCTAAATTTTGGTATCCCAATGCACTTTCAAAACGCGCTAACATTGTTTTGAGATTCACAGGCTTGACCTCTCTTAAGTGAATTGTTTTGTCGGTTCGTCGGGCGTTATTCGTCTTGGGTAAAGTAGCGATCGAGAAAATTCAAAGCATAGTTGCGGAGTTCGTAATACTCCTGGGATTCCCGCAACTCTTGGCGATCTCGCGGGTGTGCAAACGGCACTGACAAAATTTCACCTATCGTCGCAGCCGGGCCGTTTGTCATCAGCACAATGCGATCGGACATATAGATAGCTTCATCCACATCGTGAGTAATCATCATTGCAGCTTGCCTGTGATTTTCCCAGATATCCAGCACCTGTTTCTGCAACTTGCCGCGAGTCAGAGCATCGAGAGCTCCAAACGGTTCGTCCATTAATAACATTTTCGGTCGAATCGCCAAAGCTCGCGCAATCCCAACCCGCTGTTTCATGCCCCCTGAAATTTCGTCTGGATATTTATCGGCTGCCGATGTTAAGTTTACCATTGCTAGGTGTTCGTTGACAAGACTAATCTTCTCGGAACGGCTGAGACTTTGCAAAACTTCATCAACTGCCAGCCGAATATTTTCCCGCACCGTCAGCCAAGGCAGCAATCCGTAGTGCTGGAATACCATCATGCGATCGGCTCCAGGTTTGCGGATTTCTTTTCCTTCCAGTGTCACTATTCCCCCGCTCTGTTTTTCCAAACCAGCCACTATTTTTAGCAGCGTTGATTTGCCACAGCCCGAGTGACCGATTACCGAAATGAATTCGTTTTCTCCAATACTTAAATTGATATTTTCCAAGACGCTAAATTCTGTACCGTCACCATTTTTGTAAGACTTGAACAAATTGTCTATTTCCAGAAATAGACGATCGCTCTTGACGGCACTTTTGGTAGTGGTAGAAGTAGAAGTGTATTGGCTCACGGTATTCTCCTAAAAAGTAGTAAAGTGTTAATTGAATTTTCTGGCTATTGCCGAAATCCTAAAATTGGGCAGTCGGTTGAAACCGACTTTACCTATTAGCCAGGGACTTAAGTCCCTGGCGGGACATTAGGAAAAGCGCAACATCTCAAACATTAAGACTGAAAAAAAGACTGAGGGCGGTTTGCTCGAATTTCAAAACTATTCAAATAACCCACCGGATCGCTAGGATCGAATGCCTTTTTATCAATAAAAAGTTCCGCAGGTTCCACTTGGTAATCCTCCTGGGGACAATCGATCGCCATTTCGGCAACAATCTTCCGGTAAAGGTCGGTTCTCCAAGCTTTTTTAGCTAATTCCTCAGCATTTTTTGGCACTTCTTTAATCTGCCCCCAGCGAGCGGCTTGAGTCATCAACCAAATACTCTGAGACTGCCACATAAATGTTGAATGATTTCCCGGTATTTGAGGCAAATTCTTAGGAATGTCATAGAAAATAGTTGCATCTTCCGATTGTATAGTGCGGTCTTTGCCGTCAAACCCTCCATAGTTGTAGTCCCCAACAATTGCCGGTCGCGTAAATTTGTCGATCGCCCCTTTTTTCGGTTTCGCCCCCGTAAACGATCGTTCAGTCAGCAGCGCCGAGATTTCACTGCGATTTTCCGGCTTGCTGCAATACTGACAAGCTTCCACCATTGCCTTAACCAGCGAGTAATAAGTCTTCGGATTTTCCTCAATGAATGATTGCATTACTCCCAAAAGGCGATCGGGATGTCCCAGCCAAACTTCCTTGCCTTGAACGAAGGTAAAACCCACTCCCAAATTGCCTTGAATTGCCCGGGTATTCCAAGGTTCGGCCACCATGTAAGCCTGCATCGCGCCAATCCTAATGTTCGTTACCATCTGCGGCGGCGGCACAATAATTACCCGAAATTCTTTGAACGGATCGACACCGGCAGCCGCCGATATGTAGCGGACAAAGTATTCGTAAATCGCAGAACTCAGCACCACTGCCCAAACCCTGTTTTCCGGCGGCTGACTGTCAAAAAAGGCTCGAAATTGTTTGCCAAATTCTTCCAAATTGCCGTTGTATTCGTGCCACGGGCGCAAACCGGAATCCCACATAGCTTTGTTCATCGTCATGGCGTTGCCGTGGCGGTGAATTGTCATTGCCGCGCACAGGGGTGCGTGGCGCGCTCCTTCGGCGCCAATTCGGGCGTTTGTGACGGCGCCGGATACGACTGGGGAGGCGTCGAGGCGGCCGAAGATTACGCCGTCGCGGGAGGTTGCCCAGCTTGCTTCGCGGTTGAGTTGGACGTTTAAACCGTATTTGCGGAAAAAGCCTTTTTTCCAGGCGATCGCAAATGGTGCACAATCGTTAACCGGTACGTATCCTACGGTTAAATTTGGTTTTTCTAAGGTTCGGAAATCGACGATCGGTTTGACGGCTGAGGCTTCTTCTGTGAGTCCTTTTGCCGATCGATCCGCGCTAATTCCACAACCAGATAAAGCCATTCCCGCCGCCGCCGAACCCATTCCTTGCAAAAACTCTCGGCGCTTCCATTCATTGGAAAACTTGTCACTCATACAATTTGAGATTTGAGATTTTAGATTTGAGATTTGAGGTTGTAGTTGTAGGGTGCGTCGCCACCAACGATCACAAACAAAAATCGACCATCGATGAGCGACGCACCTTACAGTTGACAGTTGATAGTTAACTGTTCGCTGCTGACTAATCACTGATGACTACTGACTAATCGCTAATGATTAATGACCGATCGATGCGTTACCAATTCTTGAACTTTGTCAACTGCCGCGTCGAGCAACAATCCAGTTAAGCCAATTACAAACACCGCTAAAAATACCGAACTCAGGTTCAAACGGCTCCATTCATCCCACACAAAAAAGCCAATTCCCACACCGCCTGTCAGCATTTCCACCGCCACAATCACCAGCCAAGCAATACCCAAACTAATCCGCAAACCTGTAAAAATGTATGGCAAACTCGCCGGCAAAATTATCTTGGTAATCCGCCTCCAGCGCGGCATTTCCAACACTCGCGCCACATCCAGATAATCCTGGGAAACGCTAGAAACTCCCAAAGCTGTGTTGATAATTGTCGGCCACAAAGACGTGATGAATATGACAAAAATTGCCGACGGCTCTGCTAAATTAAAAATCGATAAAGCTATCGGCAGCCAAGCTAGCGGCGACACCGGTTTGAAGATTTGAATCAGCGGATTGAGCGCCATCATTGCCGGTTTCGACATCCCGATCGTAAATCCCACGGGAATCGCAACTGCTGCACCCAGGAAAAATCCCACCAACACCCGCCGCAAACTCGCTAGCAGCAGCCAGCCAATGCCTAAATCTCCAGGCCCGCGCTGATAAAATGGATGGAATATGTAATCTAAATTAGCTATTAACGCCTGATACGGAGTCGGAATCAAATCGCTGTTGAAGCTGGCAACAATCCACCACACACCGAGAATTCCCAAAAAACCAGCCGCCGGCAACAAAACTGCATCTCGGATGACAACGGGTTTTACACGCTTCCACGCTGCAACTCCTGCAAGTGCGATCGCAGATAAATTAAGCTGTATGAACATTTCAATCTCCTTCAGAGTCAGGGCAGGTACAAGAATCTTGAACAATACCAACCTGAGACACTGACGAAGCCAAACTATCTTGTTCAGAAATTTGGCTTTTCAGTCTCTTCTCAATGCCTGCGAAGTTAGCTGACGGGCTAGGACTGAGAGATGTCCTTCTCCTTAAATTTCAAAATCAAAAATTACACTCATAATTTGGCAATTTTTAACTTTGCTTTTTAATTCAGTAGAGATTCGCCCCGAAAATTGGTTCCTCCGCTCCAGCTACACGCTTGGTTCGATCGCGCAGTGCTGGATTAGGCTTGACTTTTTAAGCCAATTTAACATAAGCTAGCACGATGATTTAATTTTGTCAATATGTCTTTAGGAGTAGCCATTGGCGATCGGCAAAGCTCAAAAGTTGAGAGAAAATTCAAAAAGTTAACTATTAAACTAACCTAGAGATATCAAATGCGATCGCTTACTTGATTTATATAAAAGCAATGATAGATTTTAGCCAAGCGCTACAAGATAAAATTGACATAATTGTCCAAAACTGGATCGAAGCTGTTCGCGCCGACGAGCAAATCGAAACCGCCAAGCAACTCACCTACACTTCCGTGCGCGACAGACTTCCCATCGCACTGCAAGCGATCGTAACTCTGCTGTCGGGATCGGAAGAAAGCGACCTTCGGACACTCATAGAAGAAAGTTTAGACCACGGGACTGTTAGGGCACAACAAGGCTACGATGCCGAAGAAATTGCGCGGGAATACCGCTTGCTGCGGAGGGTAATTTTCGATGTTTTAGAGCCAGAATTGCTACAAGGCTCAGCCGCTGAAGTGAGCAGAGCTTACCGCTTAATTGACACGGCCCTCGACGAAGTAATTGCTGATTGTTTCAAAACCTATACCCAGGCAAGATTCCAAGAACTACAGGATTTGCAAAACCAATTGCAACTTACAAATCAAGAGCTAACTCGCTTACTTCGGGCCAGTCAAGAGAATCTATCTCACTTAGCTCACGAATTGAAAACCCCCCTCAATTCTATTATTGGCTACTCAGAATTGTTTTTGCGCCAAAGAAACAATTCTAGAGTTAAAGATTCGGTTCCCAATTTGGCACATATTGATAAAGTCCTCAACAACGGCAGACGGTTACTTAGATTAATTAACGATAGTCTCGAAATCTCGCGGTACGACACGGGACGAATAAAATTGCAGCTAACTGCGACAAATGTGCGATCGGCGATCGGCACTGTTGTCGAAATAATCGAGCCTTTGGCCAAAGCAAAAAATTTAGAGATCGCCGTTGAGTGCGATCCGGTTCTCGATCGAATTATGACAGATTACTTGCGCTTGCAGCAAATTATCACCAACTTGGCGAGCAACGCCATTCGCTACACCCAAGCTGGTACTGTGACAATAAAAAGCGAACTTTTGCCAGATAAATATTGGACAGTAACTGTCTCAGATACAGGAATTGGCATTGCTCCTGAAGACTGCGAGCGGATTTTTCAACCCTATTTTCGAGCCGACAACTCCCTGAGTTCTGGCATTCCTGACAGTACGGGCTTAGGGCTAGCAATTGTCGCTCGATTAGTCAAGCTCTTGCAAGGTAAAATCGAATTAGTTTCTGAAGTAGGAGTTGGCTCTTCCTTCACTGTAATTTTTCCCTTAGAATTGGAGTGATTTGAGATTTAAGACTCACTTCAATCTCTATATTTAGGTCACAACTAAGCACCTTACTCCTTCTTTATTCCTCTCGCAACAAAACTAATGACTAATAACTAATGACTAATGACCGAAAGCATCCAGGATACAAGCCCCCGGATTCATCCGTGCAGAAATAAAAAACCTGTATCCGATGAAACTTGCCCTCCGACTCGATCCGTGGGTCAATGCTTCAATTCTTTAATCTAAAATCTAAAATCTAAAATCTAAAATCGATTGACTTCTTCAAATCAGAAACCGAATAGTTACATAAACAGCCGCACTTATTAATTGCAGCGCCATCACAGGAAGCCCGTAACGCAGAAAAGTTTGAAAAGAAATCCGGCGCCCGTGCTGTTCAGAAATTCCCGCCGCCACTATATTAGAAGAAGCTCCTACCAAAGTGCCATTTCCGCCTAAAGTTGCTCCATACATCATCGCATAAAACAGCGGCAGCACAGCAAGTGGAAACTGCCCTGCAAAATCCGGAGCCAGCACCTCTGCAGGTGCGAGCCCGACATTGACAACATACTGTTTTAGCAGCGGCACCATCGCCACTACCAGCGGAATATTTGGCACCACGCTCGACATCAAACCCACAAAAAATAACAAAACTAAAGAACCCAGAAAAATATTTTTACCTAAAATCACTGCTAATATTCCAGATATATTGGCGATCACTCCGGTTTTTTCCAAACCGCCAATCAGCACAAAGATAGACATAAAAAATAGCAGCGTACTCCAATCTAAATCTCGCAAAATATTATTAACAGAATCAATTTGGGAATGGTGAGCTAAAAGCATTGCCAAAGCAGCCCCCAGCAAAGCAACCGCTGCCGGTGAAATAGGCACGGGCAGAGACTCTCCTATTACAAAAAATGTCAGCACGAAAGCTATAATTAAGCCGCCTACTGCTAAAACTCGCGGGTGATTGATTTTTGGGTGCGGCAAATGTTCTAAATCGTCTAAGTTCTTGTGCCAAATTTCGCGGAACAGCCAAGGCAGCATAACTACTATCACTCCTACTGCGATCGCCCCGCCCAAACTTAACTTTACCAGGTAATCTGCAAAGCTCATGTTAATAGCATCGCCGACAATGAATGTCGCCGGATCGCCCACGATTGTCAGCAGTCCCGAACTGTTAGCCACAAATACCATTAAAATCAGTAACGGCACAAAATCTACACCGACTTCTTCTGCCATTGGCGGAATTAATGGTGCTAGCAGCATGACTGTCGTGGCATTGGGCAAAACTGCACAAATTGGGGTAGTAATTGCGACAATACCCAGCAAGAGATTTTTGCCTTTGCCTTTCGCCAAAAGCACCATTTGAGTTGCCAAGTATTCAAATACTTTGGTAGGCTCAAAGGCTCTCACCATTACCATGACTCCGAAAAATAAGCCCAGCGTGGCGTGACTCCGACTGATATATTCGATCGCGTTGTTTAACGTCATCACGTGGGTAAAAACCAGAATCACCGCTCCCAGAAATGCCGCAACTGTGAGGTGTATCCATTCTGTAATTATTAAGAAAATTACACATATAAATGTTGTTGCAGCAATTACAGCTTGCACGTTTTCCATTTAGTCCCCTGAAAAAATTAAAAATTAAAATTAAAAACTATTAGTGTGAGGCAATTTACTACTTTATGGCTCTTATGTCAATAGGTTGAACGGCTGATTATCCGAGCAACAAGCTGGGATCGACCCCTAGAGAGAGATCCGGCACGGGGAAAAAATTACATCAAAACTACTTCTTTTGGCAGGGTCGCGATCGCCAGAAGTTTGGTATGGCGATCGGGCGATAGCTCAACTACAATGAAGCATGGGCAATCTCTGCCAAACTCAACCCCCACGCAGACATCATGGACTACAGCCAAGTGCTCGCCGACAAAACCGATACTATCGTCAAAAACTGGATTGAAGCAGTTCGTCAGGATCGGAAAATTGAAACCGCTGACGCCTTACCGCACTCAGCAATCGAAAATCACATACCTCACCTGCTGGCGGCGATGGTCACAGTGCTTTCCCAATATCAAAACAGCGAAATAAAACTAATAATTGAAGCCAGTTTAGATCACGGATTTCTCAGAGCCGAACAAGGCTACGATGCTGCAGAAGTAGCCCGGGAATACCACTTATTGCGTCAAGTAATATTCTCGCATTTAGAATCAGAATTGCTAGCAGGAACCACCGCCGACGTATTCAGAGCTTTTAGGCTGATAGATGCCGTAGTAGACGAAGCAATTGCCCAGTGTTTCAACAGCTACGTCGCTCAGAGGCTGCGGGAACTTCAACAAATCCAAACTCAGTTAAAACTCACCAATCAAGAACTCGCTCGCCTCGTCAGCGTCAATCAAGAAAACGTCTACCATTTAGCTCACGAACTCAAAACTCCTCTCAACTCAATAATTGGTTATTCCGAACTGTTTTTGCGCCAAGAAAAATGGCAATCTGAAATCAAAGATACCCTCCCCGGCATCGAACACATCGAGCGAGTATTACGCAACGGCAGACAGTTGCTTCGCATGATTAACGACGCACTAGAACTTTCTCGCGCCGATGCCGGAAAAATTAAACTTAACCTGCGGCCAACTAATGTACAATCTGTAATTAACACCGTAAGAGAAATGATGCAGCCAATTGCTGATGCTAAAGGATTAAAGCTGACTGTTACCAGCGACGGCGCCCCAAGACAAGTAATCGCCGACGTACAGCGACTGCAACAAATTCTGATCAACCTGCTGAGCAATGCCATTCGCTATACAGAATCTGGTAGCATCGAATTAAGTTGCCACCTTGTTGGAGAAGGAAATTGGGCGATCGCAATTACAGATACCGGCATTGGCATCGCCCCCGAAGATACAAACCGCATCTTTGACCCCTTCTTTCAAGCAGGAGAAGCAGGCAAACAGCTCTTTCCTACCGAAGGCACGGGGCTGGGATTAGCAATAGTATCGCGGCTCGTCTCGCTGCTGCAAGGCAAAATCGAGTTAGTATCAGAAATAGGAGTCGGCTCAACTTTTACCGTGATTCTGCCGCAAGAAGTTAAAATACTCCAAGAAGTAAGCTAAACATTAAGTTCAAATTTTTACATCCGAAAATCCTATGCCCGCAGCCAACATTAGCCCTTCCACCGCAGCCTTTCCCCTCACAGCCGTAGTCGGGCAAGAAGCAATCAAACTAGCCCTGCTGTTAGCAGCAGTCGATCCTGGATTGGGAGGAGTTGCGATCGCAGGCCGCCGCGGTACAGCAAAATCAGTAATGGCCCGTGCCTTGCACTCCTTACTGCCACCCATTGAAATTGTTAAAGATTCTTTTTGCAACGCCGAACCGAATGAAATTATTGCCGAACAGGCATCAGGATTGTTACCAGAAAATAGCGGGCAAGATGCCCACACCACCGATACTAATTTCCCAAATACTGAAATAATTCCCACACCATTCATTCAAATTCCTTTGGGTGTCACCGAAGACAGACTCTTAGGTTCCGTCGATGTTGAGCAATCAGTAAAATCCGGTCAAACCGTATTTCAACCAGGACTTTTGGCCCAAGCAAATCGAGGCGTACTTTATGTAGACGAAATTAACCTCCTCGACGACAACATTTCCAACCAATTGCTAACAGTATTAACCGAAGGCCGCAACCAAATAGAGCGCGAAGGCATTAGCTTCCAACACCCCTGCAAACCTCTATTTATCGCCACCTACAACCCCGAAGAAGGGCCGCTCAGAGAACATTTGCTCGATCGCATCGCGATCGTACTTTCAGCCGACGCAGCACTCGAAATAGAAGAAAGAGTCTACGCAGTAGAACAAGCTTTATCCTACTCAAGCTCCCCCCAAGAATTTCTCAATCAATACGCCGAAGACACCGAAAACCTCAAAACCCAAATCATCTTAGCCAGAGAATGGCTCAAAGATGTCAGCATTAAACGCGAACAAATTGCCTACCTAGTAGAAGAAGCCATCCGGGGTGGCGTTCAAGGACACCGCGCCGAAATATTCGCAGTCCGCGTCGCCAAAGCCGCCGCCGCCATCGAAGGACGCACAGAAGTTAACGCCGAAGACCTGCGCCGCGCCGTAGAATTAGTCATCGTACCCCGCGCCACCATCATCCAAACTCCCCCAGACGAAAACCCTCCTCCTCCCCCGCCACCGCCACCGCCACCAGAAAAATCGGAACAAGAACAAGAAGAAGACGAGGAAGAAGAAGACAAAGAAGACGAACCTCCCGAAGAACAAGAAGAAACCAGCATTCCCGAAGAATTTCTCTTCGACCCCGAAGGCGTAATTCTCGACCCAGACGTGCTGTTTTTCGCCCAAAATGCCAACCGCCAAGGCAAATCGGGAAGCCGCAGCACCATTTTCTCCGAAGATAGAGGCCGTTACGTCAAGCCAGTATTGCCCAAAGGCCCCGTCCGCCGCATCGCCGTTGACGCCACCCTCAGAGCCGCCGCACCCTACCAAAAAGCCCGCCGCGACAGGAATGCTCACCCCCCCCAACCCCCCCTTAGCAAGGGCGGGCAAGGGGAGGTTGAGCGCCGTGTATTTGTCGAACAGGGAGACATTCGGGCGAAGCGCTTGGCCAGAAAAGCTGGAGCTTTAGTCGTTTTTGTCGTCGATGCTTCGGGTTCGATGGCCCTCAACCGGATGCAGTCGGCCAAAGGTGCAGTCATGCAGCTACTCACAGAAGCTTATCAAAGCCGCGACCAAGTTGCTCTGATTCCGTTTCGCGGAGAACAAGCAGAAGTGCTGCTACCGCCGACTCGCTCCATAGCCTTGGCCCGCAAGCGTTTGGAAAGACTCCCCTGCGGCGGCGGTTCCCCCCTGGCCCACGGTTTGACTCAAGCAGTGCGGGTGGGAGTCAACGCGCGTCAGTCTGGAGATATCGGTCAAGTTGCGATTGTCGCCATTACTGACGGACGCGGTAATATTCCTTTGGCTCGTTCTTTGGGCGAACCGATTGTAGATGGAGAAAAGCCTGATATTAAGCAGGAATTGTTAGAAATTGCTGCCAAAATTCGCGGGTTGGGAATGCAGTTGCTGGTGATTGATACCGAGAGCAAGTTTATTTCGACTGGCTTTGCGAAGGAATTGGCCAAGACTTCTGGAGGGAAATACTATCACTTGCCCAAAGCTAGCGAACAGTCGATCGCAGCTATGACTAAAAATGCTCTGCGCGACGCGATCGGCTAAAATGCTGATACCCGGATTTATCTGCGTTTATCCGCGTTTATCTGCGGTTAAAAATCCAAAAATTAGACTTTTGGCAAAAAGTCTAATTTTTCACTCTCACTCTCCGGCGACTCAGCGCCAGCGAACCCGCCACTAAACCCAACCCTACCACCGTCGAAGGCTCAGGAATTCTTGCGGGCAGAGGCTCCCGGCTTACCGTTACCCGGTTCTGGCTTGAAAAAGTTGTACGTTGCGGGAGTTGACCGATATTATCAGCCAGCAGCAAATGCTCTGAACCCTGCCCTAAAGTAGCGGTAGAAACGGCTCGGACATTAGCTGCAACGGCAGCTTGACCGCCGGAAATAACGGCGGCAGCCAATAAAATTCCGGCTGTAGATAGCAATAATGTGCGCTCAAAAAATGTGGGCATTGGACATTACCTATTTAGCAGTTTGTCGATAGAACTCGATCTATTCATTAATTTTATGGGTATCCTTTGTCTGAGCTACCTTAGCAATTAAAGGAACCGATTTGAGATTTTAGATTGGAGATTTTATATTTGAGATTTTATATTTTATATTTTAGATTATTGAAATTTCTAGTCCCTAGTTTCAACTAAGTCGCAAATCAAAAACCTAAAATCAACTTTTGCCCCTGCCTCTAGCATAGACTCCTTAATCCCCAATCGTAAATCCCCCATCCAAAATCGATCGACTTTAAGCTAGCCCTTTGCCGCAGATAGCGCCGGCCCTTTAACCGAAATTATAGCTTTGCCGCGACGCGCAACCGTGCCAGACAGCGACACGGCACAGACCTGTACGCAGTCGATTATAAACAATCGATCCCTGCTTGGGAGTGATTTCACCCCCCTTCTTTATCAAATCTTTAAACTCTTTCAGGTTTTGCAAACAAAGTGTAAAGCTGTCACAATAATAAATAGCAATTCTCAGCCAACATTAGGTAAATCCTCGTGAGTAACACTAGCAATTTCCGCGAAGCCGTGCGCGAGGCCAAAAACCACGCGCTGGTAGGCCCCAACGTCATCTCCAACGCTCTCCCCTTCGTGGGCGGCGGACTTGTCTTAACTGCTGTCGGCACCTACGGGGGCCTCGGAGTGATCCGCAACTATCCCGGGATCTTCTTTCCCACATTCATCGCCGCGATCGTCGTAGAATTAATTCTATTCTTCGTCGCCCGCGGTGCCGCCGAACAAGGCAACAAAAACACCGCTTTACCCCTGCTGGCAACCTACAGCCTGCTTTCCGGCTACACCCTCAGCGGATTGGTATTTACAGCCCTCAGAGCCCAAGGCGTCGGCATCTCCGGCATCGCTTTTGCGGCCCTCGGCTGCGGCATTACCTTTATCGCCGCCCGCCAAATTGGCTCCAACCTTTCTGAAGAAGACGGCATGGCCCTCACCAAAACTATCAGTTTAGGTGTGATTGCTTTGTTAGTCGTCGTTGTCGGTCAGTTTCTGCTGTCTCTATTTGGCGTCTACACCCCAACTTGGTTGGAAATAGGCATTTCCGGCATTGGCGTATTTCTGTTCGCCGGCGCTGCGATCGTCGATTTTTACATATTACCCCGCAGCTACCGCGACGACCAGTATTTGCCCGCCGCTCTGTCGATGTACTTGACCTACATCAACTTGTTCATCTTTATTCTGCGCCTGCTGATTGCTCTCAACGGCCGGGATTAATTGAAACTTTAGCTTAAAAAAAACCGCGGCTCGATCGACATTGGGCCGCGGTTTTTGATTAAGATTTACCACCAAGATAGTCCTCATCCCGTCCCGTGTACACCATTAAAAAAACTTATATCATGTTGGCAACCTGCATGAGGTATAATTTTACTTTTTAATCACTCAATCAAAACTCTTGTTATCTAATTCTGTCGATCGCGATTTCAACAATATTAATCACAAATTAATTGGGGAAAACTCATGTACTTAAAATATGAAGATATCAGGAGAGTCAGCGTAGAAATTACCTCCAGGTGCAATGCAGCTTGCCCGCAGTGTCCCCGCACCGACAACCCGATTTTGCCGGGGGCAGAATTAAAGATGGAGGATATTGAGAGAATTTTCCCACAAGAGTTTTGCTCTCAGTTGGATTTGGTGTATATGTGCGGGAACTACGGCGATGCTATGACTAGCAATACCACAATTCCCGCGATCGAATATTTGCACCGCATGGGAGTTCCTCATATCTGCCTGTACACCAACGGTAGCGGACGCAATCCAGACTGGTGGCACAGGCTGGCTAAGGCGATGACAGGAGAACGCGATCGCGTAATTTTTAGTATCGACGGGTTGGCAGATACTAACAGCATCTACCGCCAAAATACCAACTGGGACAGGATAATGCAGTCGGTTAATGCCTTTATCCAAGCTGGCGGAAAAGCTGTATGGCACTACTTGATATTTGAACACAACCAGCACCAAGTAGAAGCAGCGCGGGATTTAGCCCAACAATTAGGATTTGTCGAGTTTGTACCGAAAGCAACCTCTCGTTTTGTGGCGAAAGAGATTTATGACAAAGAGTCCGCCAATCAACAGCCCCAGAAGGTAGAAAACTCTCAGGTAGAGGCTAAGAGCGATCGCCCAAACCAACCAGCAACAGCTAATGTATCAGCCCCTCAGCATCAAGAACAGGCCGCGCTTCAGTTCCAGCGACAAGCTGAGGAATGCTTGAAACAAGGGCAACTGTCAGAGGCGATCGCAGCCGGCCAACAAGCCCTAAAAATTCAACCTAATTTTGCAGCAGCCTGGAAAACTTTAGGCAACGCTGTTCAAGGTTTGGGGAAGATGCAAGCAGCAGCAGACTGTTACGCAAAAGCCCTAAAAATTCAGCCTAATTTTCCAGAAGTTTATGCTAATGTGGGCAGTCTTTATGCTCAACAGCAACAGTGGCAGCCAGCTAGTGCTTATTACCAAAAGGCGATCGAGCTTCAACCCAATTTTGCCGGAGCTTATCGCAATTTAGCTAAAGTGTTGACGCAGTTGGGGCAACCAGAAAAAGCAAATTATGCTTGGTATCAAGCTATAGCTATCGAAACCTCTCAAGCACCAGAACCAGTTCCTTCTGTCCCATCAAAGCCAGCCAGCGAAGAACTCCAACCCCCATCGTTGGAACAATATAAAAATCCCCAGGGAGACCAATTTATCCAAGCTGTAGAAAAATTTGGTAGCCTAAACAATTACTACCGAAATGTAGAAATTAGCTGTCAAACTCAAGCCACCCAAGAGATTTTTATCAGTTTTGAAGCGGAACTCTGGCCTTGCTGTTGGGTAAGCCATACTAAATACGCTGTTTACAACCACACTTACAGACCGCAAATGCTGGCTTTAATTGAAAAGTACGGAAATGGCTTTAATTCTCTCAGAACTCAATCGGTGAAAGAGGCGATCGCCAGAGATTGGTTTCGCGAAGACCTCACAAAAAGTTTTTCCTGTTCTAAAAGGTTGGACGTATGCGCTCACGAATGCGGTAAAACTTTCAATTCAACAGGTTCGCAGTATATATAAGAAGGAAGGCACAACACGGATTTGGACACGGATACATGGATTAATTGCTGAAATGTCGAAATTTCAGCTAAAATCAATATTACCACCCAAAACCAAGAGAACTCACAGTGGAAGTTATAGACATCAAACACAACATCGAAACATTGTGCGATCGCCTAACGGGTCTACAAGACTGTCTTTAGCTCAGCATTAACCGCCGAGAGCCAAAAGTTACAACAGCTAGCAGCACAGCCGGAATCTGGCAACAGCACCAACACAGTTGAACGGATACTCCAAGAACTGGACGCACTCCAATCCTACCAGGCAAAGCTCAACCAGTGCCAAACAATTTTGGCAGATGCTACAGCAGCACTGGAGTTGCTCGAATTTCAAGCAGACGAGGAATTAGAGCAAGAACTTCAAACTAATTTAGCTCAACTAAACTGCTATCTCGAAGAGTGTGAATTAGAGCAATCCTTGAGCGGGTCTTGCGACAAAAATGGAGCCTACCTGATAATTAATGCAGCAATAGATGACCTAGATGCTCGAGACTGGGCAGAAATGTTGCTGAGAATGTATGCTCGTTGGGGAGAAAACCGAGGCTATAAAGTTGAGTGTGTTGAATATTCCCCATCAGCCTATATAGGAATTAATTCTGCAACTTTGGAAATAGACGGACGTTACGCTTACGGGTATCTAAAGTCAGAAACTGGAATGCACCTACTGAAACGTAAATCGCCTTTTAATATTACCAGAAAGCTGCGGACTCCAACGACGCTAGAAGTTTTGCCAATGTATGTGCAACTGGAGATTCCACAGCAGGATTTAGAAATAATCTTGCCTCCTCGCAACCTGAATTGTAACGCAACCAAAGCTTGGGTGAAGATTGTTCATATTCCTACTGGTATTTCTGCAACCTGTGACGGATGTCGCAGTCAAATGCAAAATAAAGACAAGGCTTTGGCGGTTCTCACCAGCAAACTGTTTGCTATTATGCAAAGACAAGGAGTTCAACAGCTTGCAGACATTCAGGTCGATCGCCTAAAAACAGTCCTTAACCAACCAATTCGGGAATATCAATTTGCCAGCGACAGCCCGAACCAGGGCAGAGTTCTGGATCTCCGTACAGGAATCGAAACAACAGCCGTCGCCGAGGTGCTCGACGGCAAACTTGACTCATTTATCAAAGCTGGTGTGCTGCTGCAAAATTGATTTGCACATTTAGAGCAAAATTTCAGCTAAACTCAAAAATACAGCCCACAACTAGGAGAACTCACAGTGGAAGTTCTAGACATCAAACACAATATCGAAACATTGTCCGATCGCCTGGGTACAACCCAGGACTATCTTTGACATCCCCGCACTCACAGCCAAAATTCAAGACTTAGAGCAAATCTGCGCCCAACCAGCATTTTGGGACGACCAAGATCGAGCTCAAGAAACCCTCCAAGAACTTAATGACTTCAAATCTCATTTAGACCAATACCGCAGTTGGCAAACGAGCTTGGAAGATGCTAAAGCTATTTTAGAACTGCTGGAGTTAGAAGCCGACGAGTCCCTGTTCCAAGAAGCCTCATCGAGTCTTTCTCAGTTAAGCCGCGAACTCGACCAGTGGGAACTGCAACAATTACTATCCGGGCCCTACGATGAAGGCGGCGCCGTTTTGACGATTAACGCCGGGGCCGGCGGCACAGATGCTCAAGATTGGGCCGAAATGCTGCTGCGGATGTACACCCGCTGGGGGGAAAGTCAAGGTTACAAAGTACATTTAATGGAAATTTCCGAGGGAGAGGAAGCAGGTATTAAATCTGCTTCTTTGGAAATTGTCGGCCGCTACGCTTACGGTTATATGCGATCGGAAAAAGGCACTCACCGCTTGGTCAGAATTTCGCCTTTTAATGCTAACGACAAGCGTCAAACCAGTTTTGCGGGCGTTGAAGTGATGCCAATTCTCGATCGATCCGTCAAGTTGGACATCCCAGAAAAAGATTTGGAAATCACGACTTCCCGCGCTGGCGGCAAGGGCGGGCAAAACGTTAACAAGGTAGAAACTGCTGTCCGCATCGTTCACCTTCCTACCGGCTTGGCCGTCCGCTGCACCGAAGAACGCAGTCAGTTGCAAAATAAGGAAAAAGCTCTAGCATTACTCAAGGCTAGGCTGTTGGTGGTTGCTAAGGAACAGCGGGCTTCGGAAATTGCCGAGATTCGCGGCGATATGGTGGAGGCGGCTTGGGGCAACCAAATTCGCAATTATGTTTTTCACCCATACCAAATGGTCAAGGATTTGCGTACTGGAGTGGAAACAACCGCCATCGCAGATGTAATGAACGGCGAATTAGACCCGTTTATTCAAGCTTACCTGCGGCAGGAAAATCAGTTGGTAGCCCAAACCGATTCAACCGCGCGAATATAATTGGCGCTTTGACATACAAAGTCTGCCTGTGCAGACTCAAGAATCAAGAGCGGTGATGGCAGCGGATTTGCTATAATTTTGGGGTTTTGGCCGATCGCCCGACCTCCAACAGGTCGCGCGGCCAAAAACCTTGATATGATAAAAATTGATCTGACAAACACTAAGGAGAAATAATGACCCAAGTTGTAATAGGCGAAAATGAAGGGATTGAGTCAGCCCTGCGACGGTTTAAGCGACAAGTTTCTAAAGCGGGAATTTTCCCCGACATGAGAAAACACCGCCACTTTGAAACCCCGTTGGAAAAGCAGAAGCGCAAAGCTATTGCCAGAAGGACTAAGAGACGCTTTCACCGCAACAACAAACCCTAGAATTATTAGCACTAAATTGATTGGGCAGATATAATGCCTTGCGATTCTAGTACCGCAGCGACTCGGAGAATCACCGCTTCGCTGTAGGGCGCACCAATAATTTGTACCCCCAAGGGCAAAGCGCCCGGCCGCTGTACGGGTACACAAAGAACGGGCAAGCCAATAAATGATAGGGGTTGGGTGAACAGTCCGAGATTGGGACGCACTAAGATTTCTTGTCCGGCTATTACCATTTTCTCGACGCCAATTTCAGGGGCAGCAATCGGGGTGGCGGGTGCGAGGATGATGTCTGTTTGTTGGAATATTTCGCGCATTCGATCGCGGTACCACTGTCTGAATCTCTGGGCTTGCAAGTACCAAGTCGCAGGGATCAGGGTTCCCGCTAAAAAGCGATCGCGCGTCGCCGGATCGAAGTCTTGAGGGCGCGATCGCAAACTGTCTAAATGCAAGTTTCCCCCCTCGCAAGCGGTAATGATAAACGCCGCAGCCCTGGCGCGATCGGATTCCGGTATGGTGACAGTTGCAAGCCCCCCTATTTTTGGGGGGTTTGTTGTTTTTTCTGTGTCAATACCACAATCCAAGACATTTGTCAAGGCTTTAGCAACTATTTCTACAGCATCCAATGCTTCCGGTTCGGCCCCTGTAGCGAAATACCCGTCAGCAACAGCAATTCGCAATCCTTCGAGGCCTTGATTTAACTGCGGCGAACAAAGTTCTGGCGGGCGTCGAGTGCAAACTGGGTCGCGAGAATCAGGGCATTGCAGGATATCGTACAGCAGCGCCATATCTCTAATCGATCGCCCAAACGGCCCCACACAATCCAAACTACCCGAAAATAAATAAGCCCCAGCCCTCGACAAACGGCCGTAAGTAGGCTTAAACCCAAAGACACCGCACAAAGCAGCAGGTACGCGGATGGAACCGTTAGTATCAGAACCGAGAGTGAAGGGTACAAAACCGGCGGCGACTGCTGCTGCGGAACCGCCGCTGGAACCGCCAGCGATGCGCGCAGTATCGCGGGGATTGCGAGTCGGGCCGTAGTGGCTGTTTTCCGTGACGAAACCGTAGGCGTACTCATCCATGTTGAGCGTACCCACGAGCACAGCCCCGGCTTGTTTGAGTCGGGCGACCACCGCCGCGTCCCGGGTAGCCGGAGGATTGTCAGCGTTGATTTTTGACCCTGCTAGAGTAGTAATTCCGCCGATGTCGAACAGGTTTTTGACAGCGAAGGGAACGCCTGCTAAAGGGCCTGGGTTTTCGTTATTTGCGATCGAACTATCAATATTTTCCGCTGCTGCGAGTGCGCTTGATGCAGTGATTGCAGTAAAACAATTAAAAGCTTTATCCTTAACAGCAATCCGTTCCAAAGCAGCACTTACCGCCTCTGTAGCCGTAACCTTACCACATTTAACCGCCGCTGCCGTAGCAACCGCATCAGCCTTATCTAAAAAACATCTGCGTTCATCCGCGTTCATCAGCCCTCATCTGCGGTTAAAAATCTAAGGTTCAAACACCGGCGCGACTTCTACTTCTGGAGGTAAAGGAAACTCAGTAACGAGTCGGGCGATCGCAGCTATCCTCTCGAAGTTTACCACAACCCCCGGCCGATGTTCCGGGTCTAAGGGTAAGTTTATCAGTTCAGCCGTGCGATCGACATATTCTTCTACATTTACCATTAGTCCCTCCCAAAACAACATCAGCGTTCATCCGCGTACATCTGCCCTCATCTGCGGTTGAAAATCTAACATTCAGATATAGGTGCGATCGATTATTGTATCGTAATCGCGATCGGGCAGTCAGTTATTATTGCTCAGTTTTTTGTATTCCTCTGATTGTCTGATATCATCTAAAGGAGATTTTGGCTCTAGTGGTTCATCAGGACAAAACTTTATACATACCTGTGTTTCACCCAACTGTAAATCTTCATTAACTTCGATTTTAAGCTTTCCTTTTTGCCAACCATTAGAACCTATCTTAAGAACTTGACAATCGATTCCTTCTTTAGGGGATATCCAGTTTATTTCAGAACCAAAAATTATTATTTGTTCGTTAATTCGCAGCTCGTTCATACACTCAATTATCTGCTTCTTACCTCCTTGGTTATTAGCTCCTACTACATAAGTCTCAAGTATCTTACTAAACTTGCTGGCGGTTAATTTTTTAAACCTACGCACCAGATAAGTAGCTTCCTCGAATAACAAAACATCATCATCACCGACTGTCTCATAGTTAGTATTAGATTTGATTTCATTGTTCATTTTTTTGACAAAATTCTGCTGCTTCCTCTTTGATACCATTTCAAGCTATCTGAGTCAAGGTGGCAAATAAAGAATCTGCGAGCGCAATTTCCCCACTCAAACACTGACAGTTTCCCGCAACTTCTCAACGGCAACATCCAGGGGAGGCAAAGTAAAATCCTCAGCATCCATCAATTCCTTAACCTTCTCAAAAATCTCCACCTCCGCCTCTTCCTGATCCGTCAGCTTATCATAAAAATAAGGGTCAGTAAACCACTGCTCAAACGCTATCATTAACAAACCATTGGGCGACAGTTCAAACCGCCAATACTTAGAAATTCTGCTGTCAACCACTTCAAACATCGGCGCCGGATTATGGATGGGATAATAGCTATAATTATCATTGCAGATGTAGTACCAAATAGTCCCTTTCCATTCTCGGATAGCATAAACAACATATTCCTTGCCTATAGTTAGCGGCAACTCAACCTTTCTAGTGTAACCGCGTGGCGGATCTATATATTCTTCAGGGAGAGATTCACCCGTATTAGCAATACAACGAATTTTCATAACTTGACTACCTACAGATTCTTAGGGGCTGTTTTGGGATACTGTCGCTTGAACTTAAACTCCACATCTTGAAGAGTATGACTGTTCCGAAACCAATGGACTTGTACGGAAGCTCCATTAATTTCAAAAGCCTCAATACTTGTCATTTTATCCCAATCTTCAGAATTCCCGCCATAAACAGCAATAAGTCTCGGTGCATCCCCCAACAATCTATCTGTACCGCAATGAATTACTATGCAATTACCAGCCTTAGCATCTTGCAACAGAAGTTGCTCCGGCAAATTTCTCGGACTCTCATCGGGAATAGCACCTTGATTCACCATTTAACAGCTTCAAATATTGTTTGTCAAATACCGTAAAAACTAATCTTAGCAGGTGCAGTTTCCGCCAGCAACTTTCCCCGCGAAATCACATACCGAACCGCAGCGCGCCTCCTCATTGCATCATAACAATCCTCAGCATCCAACACAATTAAATTTGCAGGTTTCCCCGCATCTATCCCGTAATTCTCATTTCCAAGATTGAGAGTTTTAGCACCGTTGACAGTCACCATATTAAAACAAGCTGCAATTTCAGCCATTCCCGTCATCTGACAAACATGAACCGCCATATGAGCGACATCCAACATATTTCCCGTACCTAAACTATACCAAGGATCTTGCATGCAGTCGCCGCCAAAACTCACATTCAATCCCTGCTGCCACAACTCCTTAACTCGCGTCACCCCGCGGCGTTTGGGATAAGTATCAGCGCGGCCTTGCAGAGTGATATTAATTAAAGGATTGGCGATGAAATTAATTCCCGATTTTGCCAAACTTCCCATCAGCTTCAAGGCATAAGCATTGTTATAAGAACCGAAAGCCGTCGTGTGGCTGGCCGTCACCCGCGAACCCGCCCCGCTTCTAATCGCACAAGCTGCTACAACTTCCAAAAATCTCGACTGTTCATCATCGATTTCATCGCAGTGAATATCTATTAATGTATTGTATTTTTCAGCAAGTTCAAAAATTCGTTCAACCGACTTCACCCCATCTTCCCGCGTCAACTCATAATGCGGAATCCCGCCCACAGCATCCGCACCCATATCCAGAGATTTCTCTAAAAGTTTGTCATTTTCTGGACTTCCGTAAATCCCGTCTTGCGGAAAAGTCACAACTTGCAGAGTCATCCAATCTTTCACTTGTTCTCGAACTTCCAAAAGTCCTTGCAAAGCAGTCAGCCTCGGTTCGCTAACATCAGCGTGACTCCTGACAAACAAAATCCCTTGAGACGCTTGCAGCCTTAAAGTTTCAACAGCCCTTTTTTTGACATCATCCAGAGTTAAACATTGCTTTCGTTCCCCCCAGATTTGAATTCCCTCGAACAAAGTGCCGCTTTGATTCCATCGCGGTTCCCCCGCAGTCAAAGCCGAATCGAGATGAATGTGCGACTCCACAAAAGGAGGACTGACTAATTTTCCTCCAACGTCAATTTCGGATTCTCCCAATTCGGGAATATGCGGCGATACGGCGGCTATTTTGTCCCCATCTATGGCGATATCCACTGTTTCACTGTCGTCCCCCGCACCTAACAAACCACATTCGCGCAGAACAATGCTATACTTTGGCTCAGACATAAAGATTGCACCTAAATTTAAAAGTTTTAAACTTGATCCTTCGTAGTTGCGATTCAGCCTAGTCAGACGAAAATAATTCCGCAATCACTTGCGAGTCGTTCTTTCTCCCTCCTCCTTCTCCCCCTCTGCGTCCTCTGCGCCCTCTGCGGTTAAAAAATCTTACTCAAAAATCACAAAAAGAAAGCGAACTACAAATCGCCAACATCAGACAATCTCAAACTCCAGATTGTGATTTTTTACCAAATCAAAACTAAAATGGTCAACCACATTAGTATTGCTCAACTCCAGATTGTAAAAATCAACAAAATCCGCATCAAAATACGGCCCAGCGTGCCAAGTCCCCACATCTAACTTAATAAAACAATTGCCCGGAATCCGAAAAGCAGCCATATCCTCTAAACTCGGTTTATAGCTATCCCCAGGAGGCGCAACCGCCATCAACCAATCCTTCCCCTCCAAAGAGCCCAAACACTGAGTACATTGAACGTGCCGTGTAATTTTGCCAAACTTGCGACCTTTATGGTGCAGCCGCATAATGTAAAATCTAGGAATGCCATTTTGCAAATTTAACTGAGCATCCTCAGCATCGAAAGACTTGCCATCAACAGCCGCAAAGATAACTTGACCGTAACTCCGAAAATTATCCGGTGTCACCCATTGTGCGGACAACTGCTTAGTCGAAATTGATTCGCTCATAAAGCCCAACATCCCTAGCTTGATCCGTCATGAACATTCTAATACAGTAAACCCTCTCTCATCTCTTCTCTGTGCCCTCTGTGTCCTCTGCGGTTAATTAAATAAAAAAATCTAGTTCGCTTTCTCGATCGCCCAAAACACCCTTACAATCAAACTCAGCACACTGCTGCAAAAAACGAGTCGGAATATCAGGCCGAGCACCCCAGTGCAAATGCAAATAAGAAGCGTGTACCTGACAAACTCCCCAACCTTCAGCAACCGCCTCAACTTCCCCCCGCTTCCCATACCTCCAACTGTGATAAACTGGATTACTCGGTTCCACAGTTAAATGCGATCGATGAAACTCATGTCCCCAAACTTCATCAAAAGCAGTTAACACCGAACTATCCCTCACCGCCACAGCTTCTCGGTATCCCAGCGTCAAACGCTTTCCCATCGCAGCAGCAGTTTCCAAAACTCCCACCCCTGGCCAAGAATTGCCATCGAAGTCTACAATAGAATCGCACAAATACATCAAACCGCCGCACTCCGCATAAGTCGGCATTCCCGAAAAAATCGCACTTCTTACCGCATCCCGAATTAAAACATTACCGCTCAATTTTTGAGCAAACACCTCGGGAAAACCGCCGCCAAAATACAACCCTTGCACGTTGTCGGGAAAAACCGCATCATCAAGCGGGCTCCAAAATACCAACTCCGCACCCAACTCTTCCAACAAATCAAGATTGTCCTGATAGTAAAAATTAAAAGCCCGATCGCGCGCAACCGCAATCCTCACTCCAAATTGTTTTCCCAAACAGTTGACAAAATCATCTTTTTGAGTTATAATTGCCGAAGGGAGACTGTGCCTACCCAAAAGTTGCTCAGACCCCTCACCCCCCCCATTTCGAGTTGCAGCCAACAAAGGCAAAAGTTGCTCCCAGTCAAAACTAACAGCAGCCAAATCAGCCAGTTTATCGATCGCAGCGTGAAGATTCGGCAACTCCTCAGCCGGAATCAGCCCCAAATGTCGATCGGGAATAGTAACAGCCTCATCCCTACGCAAAACGCCCAAAATCGGTAAATTGAGCGGTTGGAGAGCATCTTGAAGCAGTTCCAAATGTCGATCGCTCGCCACCCGATTCAGCACCAAACCGGCGAATTTAAGGTCAGGGTTAAAAGAACGAAAACCGTGGGCGATCGCAGCCACAGAACCAGAGAGCCTGCTGCAATCGATCGCAAACAATACCGGCAAATTCAGCAAATAAGCAACATGAGCCGTAGAAGCAAAGGAAAAATCATAATTGCCTTCTTCTTTTCGATAATTAATCCGTGTATCCGTGTCAAAATCCGTGTCGTGCCTTCGTGATTCCTGATTCCTTCGACTCACTCCATCAAATAGTCCCATCACCCCTTCAACTAAGGCATAATCGACATCTTGAATATGACGAGAAAAACACTTTTTTACATAAGATTCAGAAGTTAATACCGGGTCTAAATTGCGACAGGGGCGACCAGTAACAAAAGCATGAAACATCGGGTCAATGTAATCCGGGCCAACCTTAAAAGACTGAACATTCAAGCCGCGGCGGATTAAAAAAGCTAAAAGGGCGATCGTCACTGTAGTCTTTCCCGCACCGCTGCGTTCGCCAGCAATTACTAAAGTCATAGTTATAGTTAGTTCAAATAAATAATAGATAAGATTGCCAAAGTCGCTTTCCAATCAGGAAATTATCTGCGTTGAGCGGTGTTAATCTGCCTTGCATCTGCGGTTTCTGTATTCATCAAAGATTTATGCAATTTTTCCTCATAAAAACAGACAGTCGATCGAGTTATGAGTATTGCTCTCGAACCGCTCAAATAATAACTATTTAGCGAACCGCTTCTCCGGTGCGTTAGCTTCGAGGCGCGTTAGCTTCGAGCCGCGAAGGAAGAAAAGAGAAGAATAAAAGTAGGGCAGACATTGCCTGCCCCACTGAATGTTAACTCAATCCGTCTTGCTTATTCCTTTCTCCTTTCTCCCGATTCCATCCATCCGTTACATCCGTTACATCCGCTACACAATCCGTTGCCGAACTTCTCTTTACCGCTTAGCCAACTTCAGCATTTGAGCCGTCACTGCCAAACTTTCTTCGTAAAGCACATCTCGGCCCCAACTCTGCAAGTGCTGGCCCAGCAACTGTTCCGTCACCTGATCGAACAGAGGACTAACCTGGTTAAACCGATCGGTTTGAGCGCCGCCCTTCGTTTCCATCCGCATACAGCCGCCCACTTCCGAACACAGAACCGTACCGCAGTCAGCCTTCTCGTTCGTAGAATTCAAACGCAGAGCAATCAAATCGCCCGGGACATCGCCCGTATCAGCAGTAGGAATAGCAGCCAACTCCGCTTCTACAACCCGTTCGTCCGGCCCCGCGAATTTAATTCGCTTGATTTGGTAATCGCCCTCTTCCTGTTTGAAAGCAACAGGACGCCACTGAAGCCGGCTCGCCAGCCAACCCAAATACATCAGCGCTTGAGTAGAATTGTCCTGTTCGTAATCGATCGTCACCCGATCGATTTCCCGAATCGCAGCGCGGCGTTCCGGGGCGTCATAAGCCTCAGCAGCCAACTCCTGCCACGCGGCCAGCCGGCGCCAATTCAGATCCGCGATCGGAATTCCCTCCTCGATCAGGCTTTGCATCAACAGCAATTCCGCTTCACACTCGGCAAAGCTGCTAGAGTCAACAATCACAGAACTGCTAATTGCCGCCAGCCGCTGGAACAAACCTCGATCGGCATCAGGATTCGCTTTCCACCACAGCAGCGTCGGCAAATCAGCGATAGTCAACGCCGTCACGATGCCGCTCACCCGTTCCAAAGCAGCTTCCGTACCCCGCAGCGTAATGTACTCGCAGCAGATCAGATTGCCAGTGGTGCGCTTGTGAACCGGACAATAAGCAGCCACTTGAGCCTGCACGCCCGTATCTTCCCCCGCCGTCGGGCACAGAGCAATAATCCGGCAGGGATTGGCAGCCACGATCGCATCAGCCACCCCCGATCCCCCGGAACCCAAACCACTGGAGCCCATCTCCTCGCCTTTGGAATTTTTGCGGGCCACTTCTTCCCGCAAAGTCGCCAGCAATTCAGCGCTAGGTTTGCCAGTTCTCGGCAGCCCGTAAGCTTTTTGAGCCGCCCTGATGCTAGATGCCGTCATCGGCCCGGTAATACCGTCCACCGGCCCGTCGTAAAACCCCAGATCCGCTAATAACCGCTGAGTTTCTTCCGGTTCGTAGACTACAAAAGTAAAAGTTGTTGCCCTAGTAGCGATCGGAAAATCGCCCTTTGAACCAGATTCTCTGTAACTTTCCCAAATTTGACTCAATTCGGCTTCTATTTGGTCGAGCGACACATCTTTAGGATTTTGCAGCGAAACCAGAGGCGGAGCTTTCATCGGTGTCATCGTCATAAATCTTCTCTCCTTTGTCAGTTTTTAGTCATCAGTCATCGGTCATTAGTTCAATAGTCCTGGAGATCCCAAAATTTTAGACCCTAGTTTAAGCTCTCAGATTCATCTGTGCAGTAAATCTCAAATCTAAAATCGACTGACTTTTAAAGTCTGCGCCACTTGCGGCCGTCTCTGTTAATTAGCAGTTCTGCTTCCGTCGGTTCCCAAGTACCCGCTTCGTATTTAGGAACCAAATCTTGGTCGTTGGAGGATTCCCAAGCCATCAACGCCGGCGTTACCACCCGCCAAGCTTCTTCCACTTCATCAGAACGGGTAAACAAAGTTTGGTCGCCCAGCATACAATCTATTAACAGTCGATCGTAAGCATCCGAAGATGTCACCCCAAAGGAAGAACCGTAACTGAAATCCATATCCACCGTCCGCGTCCGCAAATCCGGCCCCGGCATCTTCGCCTCAAACCTCAGCGAAATCCCCTCATTGGGATGCACGCGCATGGTCAAAACGTTGGGGGTAGTTTGTTGGGCCGCAGACTGAAAAATTAACAGCGGCACTTCCCGAAACTGAATCGCAATTTCGCTAACTTTTTTCGGCAAGCGCTTGCCGGTTCGCAGGTAAAAAGGCACTCCCTGCCAGCGCCAGTTGTCAATCATAAACTTCATCGCCACAAAAGTCGGCGTTGTCGAATTGGGAGCAACCCCCGGTTCATCGTGATATCCCGGCACCGGTTTGCCCTTCATCCAACCTGCGGAATATTGACCCCGAATCGCACAGAAGTCCAAGTTGTGCAAATCTGCCAAGCGAGTTGCTTGCAGAACTTTCATCTTTTCGGTGCGGATGCTGTCAGCGTCGAGCGAGTTCGGCGGTTCCATCGCCGTCAGACAGAAAATCTGCATCAAGTGGTTTTGCAGCATATCCCGCAACGCCCCAGAGGATTCGTAGTAACCGGCCCGGTCTTCTACGCCTACTGTTTCTGCAACTGTAATTTGTACGTGATCGACAAATTGCCGGTTCCACAGCGGTTCAAAAATCGCGTTGGCAAACCGGAACACCATTAAATTCTGAACAGTTTCTTTACCCAAATAGTGGTCTATCCGGTAAACTTGCTGTTCTTGGCAAACCTTCTGCACGACTCGGTTGAGAGCTTTTGCCGAACTCAAGTCGCGGCCGAAGGGTTTTTCAATTACCAAGCGGTGTTTTGCCGGATCGGTCAGCATTTGAGCAGCGCCCAATTGCCTAATTGCTTCTGGGAAAAAGTTCGGGGAAACCGAGAGATAAAATATGTGATTGCCGCGAGTTCTCCTTTCTTCGTCGAGTTCCGCTAAGAAAGCTTTGAGTTTTTCATAGCTTTCCGGGTTGTCAATGTCGCCCGGACAGTAGTACAAACCTTGAGCGAAATCTTTCCATAATTCTTCATTGCCAATGCCGCCGCCAAATTCTTCGATCCCTTCGCGCATTTGCTCTCGGAAGTAATCGTGACTCCAAGGGCGGCGGGCTACTCCCACCACGGTAGTTTCCGGTGGCAAGCGTCGATCGCGCTTCATCTGATAAATTGCAGGTACCAGTTTGCGCTGGGTGAGATCCCCAGAAGCTCCGAAGATTACCAGAATTTGCGGTTCCGGCACTCGTTCTTTTCGCAAACCGACCCGCAGTGGATTTTCAAGTAGCGTTACCATTATTTATTTTCCTTGTTCTAGTGCTGTTAACCGTGCCAAGACACCGTGATAGTTTGCGGTCATTTCTGCTAGTTGCTGGGTGAGAGAGTTAATTTGCCCTTCATACTCTGCTTTGACTTCCGCTCTGATTTCCTCCCTGAGTTCTGCCTTAATTTCCTCTCTGAGTTCCGCCCTCACTTCTTTACGAATTTTTATCCTCTCAGCAGCCAGTCGCACTTCCCAATCTCGATCGCGCTGTAGCAGTTCAGCTTTCAACTGCCTGTTTTCGGCTCGCAACTGCTCCAACTCCAACGCCACAGCAGCAGCACGCCTATCCCTTTCTCTGTTTTGCTCGCGGAGTTGCTCTCTAAGGCGCTGATTGTCCGATCGCAATTTCTCTAATTCTGAAGCATCATCCTTGCCAGTTCGCCCGCTTCCTAGTGATGGAAATCGCTGTTCAACCAAGCGCTGAACTGCTGCACCACTGGGGATACCATTCGGCGATGACTCCAGAGCTTCTTGCCAGATTTCGAGTTGCAGTTCTGGCGATAATCCTGTTAGAGGACGGACTTGGCGCTCGTTGGCTGGAATTTTGACACCCATGGGTGTCAAATTTTCGATGACCTGCGCTGCTGCAATAAATCGATTAGCCGTCTGCTTTGCTATGCCCCATTTCTCCCGGCAATAAGCGTCAAACGTCTTGTGGCTTTCCCGGTACAGTTTCTGTTCTCGAATCTCGTCAAGGGCTTTGCCAACTTCGTAAAAAGTCTGAAGTCCCTTTTCTACAATGGATTCCAGTTCTTCAAGCCTAGCCCGTTCGGTGACATCAAGTTGGGCTGTTGCATACTCGCTTTCTAGTAGGGTATTGGTAGTTGGCATAGCAATTCCTCAGCGGATGTACATGGAGAATTCGAGTTGGAGCTTCTGGCGAGATTCCTTCTATAGGACGGACTAGATTTTGCTCTCTAGGAACTCTGAGAGGCATTAATCTCAAAATTCCTAGAGAAAATTTAAAACTCAGCATTTAAGAACCCAAACAATTATCTATTCCGATTCCTAAATGCTTCTGCCTTTCAGGATACAGATATCTGTCTAGGCGACGGGTGACAACTTCTGTACTTTCTCTTCCAAGGAATCCATCAGGGATTGGAACGGGGTGACGAATTTCTCGATCCCGTCGAGGAGCAAGTCTGCCATCACTTTGTCCAAGTTGATGTCGATGTCGGGATCTTTGAGACTTTCGATCAGCGTGTAAGCTTCTGCCACGTTGCTCTCAATCCGGGGTGCGACATCGCAGTGGTCGAAACAAGCTTCAACAGTGTTCGGCGGCAAAGTGTTAACGGTGTCGGGGCC
Source organism: Oscillatoria nigro-viridis PCC 7112 (assembly GCF_000317475.1). Taxonomy (NCBI): domain Bacteria; kingdom Bacillati; phylum Cyanobacteriota; class Cyanophyceae; order Oscillatoriales; family Oscillatoriaceae; genus Phormidium; species Phormidium nigroviride. Next base: position 3,286,860 of record NC_019729.1, on the reverse strand, counting down.
GATTAGTTCATCGACGTACATGACATCGCTGTAGTTGGGGTTTTTGGTGCTGGTGGAAGCCCACAGCAAGCGCTGCACTTTCGCTCCTTTGGCAGCTATTGCTTGCCAGCGATCGCTCGCTACGATCTCTTTATACTTCTGGTAAGCGATCTTTGCATTGGCGATCGCAATTTTCCCCTTCACTGCTTCCAGTTTAGCTTTTGTGGAAATATCTGTGACGTTTTTGAGTTTCTCGTCAATCTTGCCATCGATATTGATGTCGATCCGGCTCAAGAAGAAACTGGCAACAGAAGCAATATTGCTCACATCCAAACCTTTAGCCGCCCGCGCTTCTAAACCGCGAATGTAAGCCCAGAAGGTTTCGACGTAGCTGTCCACCGAGAACAGCAAAGTCACGTTAACGTTAATGCCTTCGCTGATGACTCGCTCGACTGCGGGCAAACCTTGAGCGGTTCCCGGAATCTTAATCATCACGTTTTCTTTGCCGATCGCGTGATAGTAGCGCATGGCTTCGCTAATCGTGCTTTCTGTGTCGTTGGCGATCGTCGGTGGCACTTCAATGCTAATGTAACCGTCCAAACCATTCGACTCTGCGTAAACCGGAGCGAAGATGTCGCAAGCGTTGCGGATATCTTCAAATACCAGAGATTCGTAAATCTCCATTACAGATTTGCCCGCCCGGATGCCAGCTTCGATATCCGCGTCGTAAATCACATTACCCGCGATCGCTTTCTCAAAAATAGCCGGATTAGATGTAATCCCGCGCAGTCCCCGACTTTCAATCATCTGTTTGAGTTCGCCGGACTCGATCAGATCGCGAGTCAAATTGTCCATCCAGATACTTTGGCCAATTTCTTTGATTTCTAACAGGTGATTCGTTGGTGTTGCTGTCATTACTGTAACTCCTACAATTTGATAGCTGTTAATTGGGACTTTAGGATCGGGTCTAAAAGCATTGGGCATTGCTTAGTTGTTAGTTGTTATATCAGGTCCGATCGAGTGACCGCGATTGAAAGGGCGGGTTTTTGAGATTGGAGATTGTTGGCAGGTATTGGCAGGTTTACCCGCCCCTACCGTATTAGGGGTAATCGACCGGACATAATATTAGTTGTGATTTTTTGGTTCTAATCACCAATAACTAATGACTAATGACTAATGACTGATGACCCATAACTAATGACTTCATTCTTCAATTGTTCTAGGATTGCGCGCTCGATCTTGAATAAAAGACTCGACCATCGCTACATTTTCTTTACTGCCGACAATCAAGGGCGATCGCTCGTGCAGTTTGGTCGGCACTACGTCTAAAATGTCTTGAAGTCCGGTACTGGCGCGCCCGCCGGCTTGCTCCATCAAAAACGCCAAAGGAGCCGATTCGTAGAGCAAACGCAATTTGCCCTCGGGTTTTTTCACCGTTCCCGGGTACAAAAACACGCCTCCCTGAAATAAAATCCGGTGGAAATCTCCCACCAAAGCCCCGCCGTACCGGGCGGTGTAGCCTTCGCTGCGGTGTACGTAGCGAATGTAGTCCCTCAAAGATTCCTCCCACTGCCAGAAGTTGCCTTCATTAACGCTGTAAATTGGGCCGCGATCGGGAACCTTAATGTTTTCGTTAGCTAGAATAAACTCGCCCAAACTCGGGTCGAGGGTAAAGGAATGAACGCCCTGACCGATCGAATAAACCAGCATGGTACTGGGGCCGTAGAGAACGTAGCCAGCCGCAATTTGTTTGCGTCCGTGTTGCAGCAAATCGGAAGCAGAACCGTCTGCATCGTCCCCCTCTTGCTTGCGGATGCTGAATATGGAGCCGACATTGAGATTGATGTCAAGATTGGAAGAACCGTCTATGGGGTCGTAGAGCAGACTGTAACGCCCGATCGGACAATTTTCGGGAATGTAGTAGGGTTTTTCCATTTCCTCCGAAGCCAAGCGGCAGACCAGTCCGCTTTGCTGGAAGACCGAGATAAACACTTCATTGGCATAGATATCCATCTTTTTGACGGATTCTCCCTGCACGTTCACAGCCCCTGTAAACCCTAAAGCATCTTCCATTAACCCGGCCCTGCTGAGCCGCCTCGCGATCAGCTTGGCCGCCAGCCCGATGCGATTCATCAGGGCGCTGAGATCCTGAGCATCTGCTGAAAAGCTGTGGAGTTGCTGGAGTACGTGACGGGATAGAGTGGTGCAATCGCGGTCTAAGGCTTGCACCTGATCGATCGGGCCCAGTCGGGCTTCCCCTGTCGGCGCGTTTACCATGATTTTGATGTCCTCCCTGTCTTGCGGCTCTGGGTTTGGGATTTTTCAGGTGCTTGACACTTGCTCCTGTATCGGCTATTAGACCGATCGTCCCCTAACTTCTATCTTAGGGAGGGTTTTGCGAAAGGGCGTCGAACTTTAGGTGAATTTTAGATCCCCATCGAAAATTGAGGCGTTCGATCGACTGTTGAGTCGAGAATTGTATCAAAAATCACTACTTTTTTTGATTAACCGCAGAGGACGCAGAGGGCGCTGAGAGAAAAAGTGGCGATAGAGAAGCCTGCGAACGTTGGCTAGCATCTCAAAAAGACCGACAACTTCCTTTGCGCGAAGAAGATGTAGAACCTATTGTTAATTTGCCGGAATTGCTTGCAGGCATTTACGATCGCGCCGGCTATGATTATCGGCTCGATTACGATCGATATCCCGTACGTAAATTTTCGCTAAAGGTGATATGACCCTCAAAAATTCTGGGTAAGCTATCCATAGAAATACGGTAATTGAAATTTAAGCAAATATACAGAGTCAGTCATTGACTTTTCTATTGACTTGTTTGAAATATACTCAAACACTCAACTTACATTGCCTAAATTTCTCAAAACTTGGCTTGTAAAAACCCCAATAGAAAATGTTTCTTGGTACTCATCAACCCAGGATAATGCTATGGATATTATTTCACAAATTCCCCATAACTTAGTCAACCACTATCAGATTAAAAATCTGCTTGGAGAAGGCGGTAGTAGCACAACTTACGAAGCTATTGACCTCAAAACAAACCAGCGAGTCGCACTCAAAGCTTTGTCTTTACAGAAGATGAATGACTGGAAAGTCCTGGAACTATTTGAACGAGAAGCCAATGTTTTATCAAAATTGAATCATCCGGGAATTCCGCGTTATTTGGATTATTTTTATGTGGATACTCCCGATAACCGTTGTTTTTATATAGTACAAGAACTGGCAGCAGGGCAATCTCTAGCAAGTTTAGTCGAAAGTGGCTGGCACGCTAGTGAACCTGAAATTCAACGCATTGCTACACAAATTTTGAATATTTTGGTTTATCTCCATTCACAAACACCACCTGTTATCCACCGGGATCTTAAACCAGAGAATATTGTTTTCAAATCCCCCATCGATTCCCGCAAACAAAAAGACTGGGCAGTTTGCTTAGTAGATTTTGGAGCAGTGCAAAACACTTATTACAATACCTTAATGCGAGGAAGTACCGTAGTTGGAACCTATGGTTATATGGCTCCAGAACAATTTCTAGGACAAGCCGTACCTGCAACAGATTTATATGGTTTAGGAGGGACGTTGTTGTATTTACTAACCCACCGTTCCCCGGCCGAATTACCAACAAATATACTAGAGGGAGATTTTCGCTCTCAAATTCAGATTTCTTCAGCATTTGCCGATTGGTTAAAAAAAATGATAGCGCCAGATTTAGAAAACCGCTTTCGATCGGCAAAAGAAGCGCTTGAATCTCTTCGCAATCCTCGAATAGTTAACGTTAAATCCAATCCGACGCAATGGAAAAAGCGCCTCAAAATAGGAATTGCTGCTATTGCTACTGTTGCTGTTTTCAATCACTTTAAATATCCGATCCTTAACCGGATTGGATTTACACCAAATGCAGTTGTCAAGGCTGTCGAACAGGGAGATACTAACACTGTTAGGCATTATCTGGATCTTGGTATTAGTGCCAATAGCAGGATAGGCGATCAAAATTTACTACACTTTGCTGGCTCAAAAGAGGTGGCAGAATTGTTAATTGCCAAAGGTGCAGATGTCAACGCTAAGGGTGGATGTGGCTGGACCCCATTACACATCGCTGCTACGCTTGATCGCATAAAAGTGGCACAGACGCTAATTGCTAAAGGTGCAGATATTAACGCCTGGACAGGAAGTCAATATTTTAATAGAACTCCTCTGTTCTTTGCGGGATCGCCTGAAATGGCCAAGTTGCTGATTGCTAAAGGTGCGGATGTCAATGCCAAAAACAAAAATGGCTTGACTCCTCTACATACGGCGCGATCGAAGGCGATCGCACAAATACTACTCGCTGCAGGCGCAAAAATTAACATCAAAGAAGACAATGCCCGAAATGGCAAGGATAGAACTTTATTACATAATGCAGCCAAAATAGGCTTTAAGGAGTTGGTACAACAGCTAATTAACGACGGCGCAAATGTTGTTGTCCGGGATAGTTACAAAAGGACTCCACTGCACTATGCAACCACAAAAGAAGTTGCTGCTTTGCTAATGCTGGATATCAACGCTATGGACAAATCTGGAAATACTCCGTTACACCTAGCTGTCGATCGAGGATCTCAAGATATCGCTGAACTGCTAATTGCTAATGGTGCAAGTGTTAACGCTAGAAATGAGAAAGGTCAAACTCCATTGTATCGAGCGATCGCGATCGGACACAATGAGATTGCTGCACTGCTAATTAACAACGGTACAGATGTCAATAATATAGATGGATCTGGCACAACTCCACTGCACAAAGCCGCACATTATGGCAATGTAAAAATCTTAAAATTGCTGATTGCTAAAGGTGCAGAAATTAATATCCAGGATAATCAAAGAAAAACTCCACTGGATATCGCCGTAGACCTGAAACTTCAGGATACAGTGGCGCTGCTAATTAGTAAAAACCCAGATGTTAATAGTGAAGACAAAGAAGGCAGAACTTTACTGCATATCGCTGTCGATTTCAAACTTGAGAATGTAGCCAAACAACTCATTGCCAAAGGTGCATTCGTTAATGCCAAAAATAACTTGCTTCAAACTCCCCTGCATCTTGCTGCTGCTCAAGGATCTCAAGATATCGCTGAACTGCTAATTGCTAATGGCGCAAGGGTTAACGTTAGAAATGATAACGGTCAAACTCCATTGTATCAAGCGATCGCGATCGGACACAATGATATTGCTGCACTGCTAATTAAAAACGGTGCAGATGTCAATAACAGAGATATATGTGACACAACTCCACTGCATAAAGCCGCACATTATGGCACGGTAGAAATCTTAAAATTGCTACTTGCTAAAGGTGCAAAAATTGACGCTATAAACTGCGATGGCGACACGCCGCTCAAGATAGCAGAAACCAACTGGAACCCCGAGCGAGACCCAGCAGCCAAAATACTCAGATCTCGCGGCGCAACAGACTAATTATCTAAAATCAACCCAGGCACAAAAATATGGAAACACTACAACGATCGGAAAAAATCATTGCTGAAAGATATCGCATTCTCGGCAAATTAGGACAGGGTGGAGTTGGGATTACTTATGCTGCTGTAGATTTAAACAGCAATCAAAAAGTTGCACTCAAAGCTTTATCCCTGCGTCTGACAACTGAATGGAAGAAAGTCGAGTTATTTGAACGAGAAGCAAAAACTTTATCGGGATTGAATCATCCGGGAATTCCTCGCTACATTGACTGCTTTCAAGTTGATACTTCCCAAGATCGTTGTTTTTATATCGCCCAACAACTCGCACCGGGAAAGTCTCTCGCACAGTTGATAGAAAATGGCTGGAAACCAAGTGAAGATCAAGTGCGTCATATCGCCTATCAATTGCTAGAAATTCTAGCTTACCTGCAATCGCTGTTACCTGCTGCGATGGGTGCATCTCACTTTGGCACATACATCAAATTGAAAGTTGACCGTTGAGATAAGCACAGCGAAGAGCAAGCATAGAGGAAACGTTCTCAATATTCCATTGCGCTCCCGATATTTTTACCCTTAATCCAATGCGTTTTATTGTTGATTCCACTGTTCCAGAACCAATCGAACTTATGGATTCTTCTTTGTAGTATTGGTAATTTACTATTCGGCAGCGATGGGTATCTAAATAATTGCAAAACGTTTTAAATGCTTGACCTTTAAAGTCTTTAAATAAATTTATAACTTCATCAACTTTGCCTTGCCATAACATATTTTCGGCTAATTTCAATCGTTTTATTGAACCCCCTACCTTGTAGAGATTTTCTTTCAGATGATACCAATCTAAGATTTCTTGTCTTTGTTCATTGTCTCCAATTTCTTTAAATATGTTCCAAATTCCGGCATGGCCATCTCCGAGGCAATACATAGGATGTAGTAATTTTTGGCTATTAGTCCAATCAATTAAATCTTGATTATTTTGAAAAAACGCTCCCGCATAAATATTATCTAAACACACGGCTTTATAGTCTTTCCAGTAACAGCTCTCGCCCTTGGTTGCGTTGCGTAGTCTGACTTTACCGCCATCCAATGTAATTTCTTTGACTCCTTGTTGAGATGTAGGCAATTCCAATTCTTGTCTTTTGACTAATCTTTGTAATGTACTGTGAGAAATTTTGATCCCAGTAAATTTTTCCAAATCTTTTTCTGCCATTTGATAAGATTCGTTAGCACTGATTAAAAGACAGCAATTTTCCATCAGGGGACTAAATTGACTGTAAGCTTTTAAGCCAAAATATTTTGCCTGATTATCTGTAATGTCGAGCGATCCGATTATTGATTTTATTTTTCGGGGTTTTCCTGTTTGAATTCCTGATACTGCTGAAAAAAAAAGCTACCTATTTCTGGACCAACCTCTGATAACATTTTCTGACGGACTGCTTTTTCTATACTTTCAAAAGTTTTTAACTCAGTTGGCTCTGTATTTCTGTAAAGAATTTTTGCTACCGCTTTTAAGTGGGCTTTTAGTTGTTGTTGGTCTGAGGGTGTCATTTTATTTACCTCATCTTTATTTGACGATTTTACTAGCTTTTTCATTTTAACTCTTTTTTGACACATTCGCAAAAGTGAGATGCACCCGCTGCGATCCACCGAGATATTAAACCTCAAAATATTATTCTGCAAAAAAATGGGCGAGTTTTCCTAGTGGATTTTGGCGCAGTTCAAAATACTTACCACCATACCGTTACTGGAGGCAGTACCGTTGTCGGAACCTACGGTTACATGGCTCCAGAACAATTCCGAGGAAAAGCTGTATTATCAACAGATTTGTATGGATTAGGAACAACGCTGCTTTTCCTGTTAACCCAGAAATTTCCATCCGATTTGCCCAGACAAAAGCAGAAGGTAAAATTCCGCGATCGCGTCTCTATTTCTCCAGAGTTTGCCGACTGGTTAGAGAAGATAATTGAACCTGCAATTGAAGATAGATTTCACTCAGCAAAAGATGCTTTATCAGCGCTGCGAGGTGAACAGCCAAGCGGGATTAATCCCGAAAAAATGTTTCAGCGATCGCCCCAGTCCCTAATTACTTTAATTGACGCTAAACGGTGGTTATTCATCAATATCAATATATACCCCGATCGTTTCCCTAGTAAACTCACAGGGTTTTTCCAGTTCATTCATCAGAGTTATAAAATTTTACTTTCCTTCTCTTTGATTCTGTTATTTTTTGATTTAATCCTATGGTTAATTCCCGGACTGATATACGGGACAGTTAGCTTGTTTAAATACACTTTAGCCGACTCGCTAGGTAAATCATTTCATCTGTTTGTATTTATATCAAGCAAACCTGTAATAATATTTACCGTATTTTATGCTTTGATGTTCTTGTGTAGGTGCTTGTGTAGGATTGCTTCTTGTCTATTTACTAGACCAATTCAAATCAGTCCTCAAGATATCCAGCGGGTAAAGTTGAGCAAAATTCATCTGCCATTGCTCAAAAAATCGATGACTTTTTGCCGGATTCGCACCAAGTCGCGTAACTATTGTTTTGGCTTATTTTTGCCGCAAGCTGATAAAGAATGGTTGGTAGGGGAATTGAACGATTTTTTAAGTAAACTAAAATAAATCATTTTTGATATCCACAGAGTCGATCGAAAACCCGTTTTTTTTCGGAGTGCGTGGATTAAATAAATGCGACAGTATAGAAGAATTTATGTACTAATTTAGGCAATAATAATCATCAAAAAATCCTAGCTCGGGCATGAGAATAAAAATATCAAGAATCTCGATATTTATGAAATAGGACTGCAAAATGGGAAGGCGATCGCACTTCTTGAATACGGAGCTAAAATGATTAGTTGAGAGTCACGATCGCCTTTTCGATTGGTTATGCTTAACTCAGGGCGATCGTTTCTGTCAGTTTACTGACCAACAAAAATAAAGATGTTTGTGGTTAAATAGCGTAAAGGCAAGAAATATATCGCCGTCACAGGGGTAGTGTCGTTAAGCTCCTGTATCTCCTAAGCGTGAAGGTTCGATTGATGAGTATTTCTACTCGAAATAAAAAAACTATCCTGTTTTTAGCAGCCAACCCCAAAAATACCACCCCTGTGGACTTACAGAAAGAGGCGAAGGAAATTGCAGAGGGGTTGCAACGCTCTAAAAAGCGCGACAAGTTTCAACTGGAGCAACAGTGGGCGGTGACGCCAAGAGAAATGCAGCGAGCCGTATTAGATTATAAACCAGAGATTGTGCATTTCTCTGGGCATGGTGCAGGAGAAGGCGGTTTAGCCTTGGAAGATGAGGCGGGACAAATTAAGCTGGTAAATACCAAAGCTTTGGCAGCTTTGTTTGAGGCGTTTAAGGAGTACGTGGAGTGCGTAATACTCAACGCTTGTTATTCAGAAGTGCAAGCTGAGGCGATCGCACGTCACATTCCCTATGTGATCGGCATGAACCAAGCGGTGGGAGATCGGGCCGCACGAGAATTTGCTGTAGGTTTTTACGATGCGTTGGCGGCGGGGGAGTCGATCGAACGTGCCTACAAGCTGGGTTGCGTTAGCATCAGCATGGCAGGGATTCCAGAACAACTCACGCCGGTATTAAAGAAAAAGTCGGATGTTTCTGAGTTGGATGCAGGAGATCGATCGCGCGATGCTTCTGGTAGCGATACCGTGGAGGAGTCGTCGCCTGCGGTGGAAAATAGGCGATCGATCGCCGCACCTCCCCTTTCTCTTCTCAACTTAGACAACCCCGAAGGTTCTGTTAGTTTAGATTCACCCCTATATATCGATCGACCTCCCATTGAATCGGACTGCTACCAAACTATTGTCAAAGCAGGAGCTTTAATCCGAATCAAAGCCCCCCGGCAAATGGGAAAAACTTCCTTAGTGCAGCGAATTTTATACCGCGCCAAGGAACAGGGATATCAAACAGCGTATTTAAACTTTCAATGGGCTGATGGCAGTTTTCTCACCAATCTTGATGAGTTGTTGCAGTGGTTTTGTGGTGAGATTACCAATGAATTAAATTTAGAAGACAGGTTAGGGGAATATTGGAAAGGCATTCTCGGCAGTAAAAATAAAAGCACCAAGTATTTCCAACGCTATCTATTATCTAACAGCGATCGGCCTGTTGTTTTAGGGTTAGATGAAGTCGATCGGATTTTTCCGCATTCCGAAATAGCCACCGACTTCTTTGGATTATTGCGAGCTTGGCACGAGCGGGGAAAAAATGAGGAAATTTGGAAAAAGCTGAGGTTAGTCATTTCTCACTCTCAAGAAGTTTATATTCCTCTCAATATTAATCAGTCGCCATTTAACGTGGGATTGCCCGTAGAGTTACCTGAACTCAATCAGAAACAGGTAACAGATTTAGTGAATCGACACCGATTAAATTTGTCAAATCAAGAGATTTGTGACCTGATGGAAATGGTCGGCGGTCATCCTTATTTAGTTCGAGTTGCTCTCTACCAAATTGCCAGGGGGAGAATTACCTTAGATAGCTTGCTAAAAGTCGCTCCTACTGAAGAAGGCCCTTACTACGATCATTTGCGGCGACATTTAGTTAACTTGGAAACAGATGCAGAATTAGCAGCAACAATTAGACAAGTGATTAACAGCGAACAACCTGTAGAGATTCACACCAGAGAGGCTTTTAAACTGCGAAGCATGGGGTTGATCAAATTTCAGGGAAATGCTGTAATGCCATTGTGTGGTTTGTACTGCCAATATTTTCGCCATCGCCTAGCCTCTCCGCGAGCGAATATGACTGCTGTGCAACAAACTAATAACCCATCAAGCTTGCAGAGTCATTTAGCAGCTATTATGTTCTCGGATGTTGTTAATTCCACCGCTTTATCAGTTGCCAACCAAAAGCTGACACTAGAATTAGTGAATCGAGATTTCAACATCATCCGAGGCATCTGCGCTAAACATCAAGGCAAAGTCCTTAAAGAAATGGGCGATGGTTTATTAATTTGCTTTCCCGAAAGTGCCGTAAAAGCAGTTGCCTGTGCCCTAGAAATACAGCGAAGTCTCGCCGAATCTGCTACAACCTTACCTCCGAGTCATGTCCTGCAACACCGGATTGGTATTCACTTGGGGGAAATATTCTATTTTGAGGAGGATATTAGGGGGGCTGGTGTAAATTTAGCGGCTCGTTTAGAAGGGAAAGCAGAGCCAGGAGGAATCTGTATTTCTGAAACAGTTTATCAAGTCGTTAAAACCCATTTATCTTTAAATGTGATTGACTTAGGTATGCAACATTTAAAGGGAATTCCTGAACCCGTGCGGCTGTACAAATTGATTCCTTGATTCTCTGAATTTCCACCTATGCAGTAACAATGACCTATGAAAGATTATCAATATCAAGTGGGAGGTAGCCTGCCTGCCAACGCCCCAACTTATGTCACTAGAAAGGCGGATGAAGAACTTTATCAAGCTTTAAAAGCCGGAGAATTTTGCTATGTCCTCAATGCCAGACAAATGGGAAAATCATCCCTGCGAGTGCGGACAATGCAGCGGTTACAAGCAGAGGGAATCGCCTGTAGTAGCATTGATATCACAGAAATTGGCACCTCAGATATTACGCCAGAAGAGTGGTATGCAGGCGCGATCGATAGCATCGTCAGCCGATTAGATTTGTATGACATTTTTGATTTAGATGAATGGTGGGAACAGAACAGCTTACTATCGAACGTTAAACGATTTAGTAAGTTTATTGAACAAGTATTACTCAATAATATCTCAGGGAACATAGTAATTTTTGTCGATGAATCGGACAGCTTAATTAGCTTAAACTTTAAAATAGAAGATTTTTTTGCTGTGATTCGTGATTGCTATAATAATCGAGCAGACAAACCAGACTATGGTCGATTAACATTTACGATGTTAGGGGTAGCTACTCCCTCAGATTTAATTCAAGACAAGCGGCGCACTCCGTTTAATATTGGTCGAGGGATAGAGTTAACGGGGTTTCAATTAGCAGAAGCCCAACCTTTGGCAGTCGGGTTAGAAACTGAAGCAGAAAATTCTCAAGCTTTGTTAGAAGCAGTATTATATTGGACGGGCGGACAGCCGTTTTTAACGCAAAAAGTTTGTAAATTACTTCTCAATCACGCCAACTCTGCCTCTATTCAAAATCCTGCTGAGTGGGTAGGAAATTTAGTTAGAGAAAAGGTGATTGAAAATTGGGAAGGACAGGATGAACCGGAACACTTGAAGACAATTCGAGACCGCATTTTACGCAGCGAACAACGGGCAAGTAGGTTATTGGGACTATATCAGCAAATTTTGCAGCACAATGAGATAGGGACTGATGATAGTCCCGAACAAATGGAACTGCGATTAACCGGGTTGGTGGTTAAGCAGTCTGGCAAACTTAAA